>NZ_JBXWMI010000005.1:0-302061 GCF_059609765.1 Ruegeria sp. YTSC106 | reverse complement strand
AACAGGCCGGATACATATCAGCGACTACCGCTAGCCACGCCGATATCTCACTTGCGAACAGCAGCCGGTACATACATCTGGGCTCAATGCGGTCGTTCGCTGCAACTTGCTGAACGTGTACTTTGCGGACTTGCCCGACGTTCGCACCTTTTGTGTTTATCCACCCGAATGGCCAAAACATTGTCATTCACGATCATCGCAGCGAATGATGGCTTTGAACTTGAATCTTGCATGTTAGCTGTCATTTCGATCCGATTCAGTTTCGCTACCGTAACTACAACAGCGCAAGGTTAAAAAAGGAAGTAGGCCAATGAAACGAGTTAGCGTTCTGAAGCTAAGTAAGCTTGTGAGTTCGGCGTTGTTGGCCGTGGCTATAACGACTCAATCCGCCTTGGCATGCACAGGAATCGTTCTTAAGTCGGCAGACGGCACAACAGTGCCTGCGCGGACCATGGAGTTTGGTTTTGACATTCAGTCAAATATTTTTGCGGTTCCATCCGGGACATCGATTGAAACACTCGGTTTGAATCCTGATGTGAAGGGCTTCGCGTACGAGGCAAAATACGGCTTTCTAGGTGCAAACGGATTGGACATGCCAATTGTGTTTGATGGCGTTAACACAGAAGGCTTATACTTTGGCGCTTTTTACTTTGCCGGTGACGCGGTATTCTCTGAATTGACGGGTGAAAATCGCGACCGTGCCGTTTCATCCGAAGAAATGGGAAACTGGATTCTTGGCCAGTTCTCCACAGTCGCTGAAGTTAAAGCGGCACTTCCATCCATTGACGTAGTGGGTACGTACGTGGCCGAAATTGACGGATTTGCGCCGTTTCACTATGCGGTGACAGACTCAACGGGCACCTCAATTGTTATTGAGTACACCAAGAGCGGCCTTACAGTTTATGACAACACAGTTAATGCTGTCACAAACAACCCATCTTACGATTGGCACCTGACCAATCTCAGAAATTATGTTGGCCTCCAAAGTGAAAATCGCGGTTTGATGACAGTAGGCTCAGAAAACATCGCGCCATTCGGACAAGGCAGCGGCCTGTTGGGCTTGCCGGGTGACCATTCATCTCCAGCTCGATTTGTCCGAGCTGTTGCTTTCGCGAACACATCTCTTCCGTCTGATGACGTGGACGACGCAATATTTAAAGCATTCCATATCTTGAACGTTTTTGACATTCCAAAGGGCTCTATTCGCGAGGCAGTTGGCGATGGCATACACACTGACTACACACTATGGACGTCAGCAGCTGACACAACCAACGCGCGTTACTTTTATAAAACGTATTTGACCCAAAGCGTTGAGAGCATTGACGTTAAAAAAGCTGTGTCGTCGATAAAAGAGCCTACAACACTTATCATGGAAAGTGGTTTCAAGGTCCGTGACAGAACGGGTGAGTTTTAATATCGATGACTGGTAAATTTCTTTTTTTGATTGCCCGATTGGTGGACTCGGCTACGCCAAGGGCATCTGAGGCAAATGCGACAGCATCGAAATACGAACCCCGTAATTGACGGTCAAATTTTGGTCGCAACCGGTACTCACTACCTCATGATATCGAAGACTTAGGCAAAATATCTGCCCGCTGTAACGACTGCTCCGGGCTCGGTGCAGACGTTCGCCCAAATATCGCGAGCGACCGCAATGCGGACAAGTTTGCCGTTGGCTCTTTGGTTGCTGAGGACCGGTCTCAGCCCGAAGTGGACATTGGATTTGAGGCGCACTTGTCGGGTCAGCGGAAAAACTTGTCGAGTCAGCGGAAAAAGCTGTCAGCTTGGATGATCGTCTTTTCTATAGCGCAAAATTGTTAGTGGCTTTCTAATAGAACCAAGAAAAGTTGCACGCCAAAAACACTGCAATACTCTCGGAATCGAAAGTGTCTGAGAAAGAGACTGAAGACTTAACTGCGTCTATGAAGACACTGTCCGGTTCACGGTCGCCCAAGCTTCAATCTTATGGCTTCATTCCTGCAGGTCAGGTCATGAAAACAACCGCCACGCGCTGCAACCTACGTGAATATCCGCAGCATGTCCGAAGGGAACTCAAGAGTCCATTGAAGTAGCCAAGACTGACCCCCTTAAGAAACAAAGAGTGAATGGAGTGACCTAGATTCCAAAAAAAGTAGTTTTTAGGTTGCAAGCGCATCTGCCTAAAAAAGGTTGTTCCGAGTAGTTTCGAAATTTCCGCATGGCGCCGGTTGTCAAAATTTTCTTGTTTTCAGCACAGTAAGGCGCTGTATCTTGAGAAGAAAGGACCAGCGTTTGGACCCGGGAGATTTTACAATGGAATTGATTACAGAACAGCTGCGCGCCTTCCCGATCATGGCACTGTTTCTTTGTCTGGGTCTGGGATACGGCGTAGGGAAGTTTCGGGTCGGTAAGTTCGAACTGGGGGGCATCGCTGGTACGTTGTTGGTGGCGGTCTTCATTGGCCAAATCGGCGGTATCAACCTTAGCACCGATGTTCAGAATGTTTTCTTTTCCCTCTTCATTTTTATGGTTGGCTATAATGGCGGGCCTCAATTTTTTGCGGCTTTGAACCGAACTGCGCTGACCAAGTTACTTGCCGCGTTTATGATGACCCTCTGGGGGTTGTTCTTTGTTATTGTTGTTGCTCGGTTGGCCGGCTTGGATAAAGGGTTGGCGGCTGGATTGGCCGCTGGTGGCCTGACACAATCTGCAATCATCGGCACCGCTGGAAATGCCATAGATCTGCTTGGGTTGGCCGCAGATGAGGCGGAAAAGTTGAAAACCAACATCGCCGTAGGATACTCGGTTACTTATATCTTCGGCTCGATCGGCCCAATTTTGGCAGTTAGTGTCATTCCAATCATCATGCGTGTCGACCTGCGGCAAGAAGCGATTAAGCTGGCTCAGAAACTCAGCGGCGGCGGTCGCAAACTAGAGGAAGGTGAGTTCCTTCCTATGAACCGGTTTGACGCCCGAGCCTATCAGGTAAATGCCGATGCAACCATTGCCGGAAAACCCGTTAAAGACATCGAAAGCGGCTATGATGGTGATCTGATCGTCGAACGGTTACTCCACGATGGCGCTCCTGTGGATCCGAATCCTGAAACAGTGGTCAATGCAGGAGACGTTGTGGTCGTCTCTGGCCTCGTAGCGACTTTGACCCAGTTCGAGGGTAGCGCCAGTGGTGAAATCGGAGAGTATCCTCCTGAACTGACGGTTGTAGAGGAACGCCGTAACGTAGTGGTCACCAACCGCAAACTGACTGGCAAAACCTTGGCAGAATTGAGTGAGGCTCTGACAGCGGATCAGAGGCGCGGTGTTCACATCTCAAAGATCACCCGCATGGGCCATGATGTCCCTGTCCTGCACAACACCGAGATACACGCAGGTGACGAGGTCAGCATTGTCGGTCACAAGGACGATCTGAATCGAGTTGCGAAAGTAGCGGGCTACGTTCCGCCTTCGGCCTCGGTAACCAATTTCATTGCATTGGGGATCGGCGTGGCCATCGGCTATCTGATAGGAGAGATCAGTTTTGTCATCGCAGGAACGAAGGTGGCTTTAGGGTCCGGCCTCGGATGCCTGGTTACAGGGTTGATCATCGGTTATATGCGCATCCGGCGACCCAAGATCGGCGGTATTAACCGTGGAGCCGCGAATTTCCTTCAGAGCTTTGGATTAGCTGTGTTTGTTGGTGTCGTTGGCCTTAATGCAGGCAAGCCCGCGCTAGAGGCGATTCAGGAATACGGGATCACGCTGCTGCTGTTGGGTGTAGTGGTTACATTGATGCCCATGATCGTGCAGTTCCCGATCAACTATTTCGCCCTGCGTATAAAAAACCCGATTGAGGCCTGTGCGGTTGTGACCGGATCACGCTCGGGCAATCCCGGTTTTGCGACACTATTGGAAAAGGCAGGGAACTCGACACCTACACCAGCCTTCACCATGACCTATGCCGTGGCCAACATCTTCCTGACGCTATGGGGGCCGTTGGTCGTGGCTTTTGTTCCGTAAGTCAAACCGGAAATGGGCGCGACAACCGGGATCCTAACTTGGAAGGGTGGGATCAGCGTGTGTGGCAATCATCACGCTGATCCGTTCCTCATTGCTAGTGTTAGATTTCAACCGTGCAAAGGCAGTCCTTTCGAGGCACGGTAGGCCTGCACGTAACCGGTGGCCACTGCGCGCACCGCTCTTCCGATCTGACGGTAAGCACTATCATCCAAATTGGCGAACGATACCCGCGCCGACCAGTTGGGCGCGTCAAAGCCCGATCCATTCAGCAAAACGATCCCGTGGTCCTGAGCCAGCTTGAAAGATATATCCAGCGGGTGAACATTCTCCTTGATCCATTCGACCACCTCTTCACCCACGTATTTACGAAGCCAGAATTCGAAGTCGATGATACCGTAGTACTTGTCGAAAAGCGGGTTATCGGGAACTTCGATGCCCATCCCTTCGACCAACTCGTCAAAGCGATGTTTCAGAATACCCCAGCAGAATTTCTGATAGGCTTTCTCTTCGTCCATAAGCTCGACCAGTGAAAACAAGGTCATCATCACCTGTTGCGGCAGCGATAGACCTGCAGTGTGGTTCAGCGCGACATCGCGGCTGTCGGCGACGATCCGGTCAATGAACTTGAACGAGGATGGATCAGGCGTCAACGTTTCGTACCGTGCGTTGACCAAGGCCTTGGTTTCGTCCGGAGCCCCCGCAATCATCTTGTCGAAGATGTTGTTCTCGGCCACCAAAATCGCGCCCAAGCGCCATCCGGTACAACCAAAGTACTTGGAGTAGGAATAGACCCCGATGGTATTCTCAGGCAGGTGCCCCAAGATGGACTGAAAGTTTGGAACGAAGGTCCCGTAAACATCGTCAGTCAGAATGATCAGGTCCGGGCGGCGGTTCTTTACGAACTCGACAAGCCGGGTCGTGACCTCGGGGCTGATAGCGACTGAAGAGGGGTTGCCCGGGTTGACCAGAAACAGCGCTTTGACTTTCGGGTCGGACAAAATTTCGAAATCATCGTCGTTCAGTTGAAAGTGGTCCTCTTCTTTCGAAGATACATCCACTGTGTTCAGCCCATAGTCTTCAAGTACCGGCATTTCCAGATAAGGCGTGAAAATCGGTGTACCCAACGCAATGGTGTCGCCGGCATTCAGCAACCGCTGGTTCTTGAGTGCCTTGAAGATGTAACACATCGCAGCGGTTCCACCCTCAACCGCGTAGATATCGAACTTCGCATCCGGTCGGTGCCCCGTGCACATCGCCCACATAACGTATTCGTGGACAATCGCCTCGTTGTGCTCCATGCAACGGTCGGGCATCGGGTAGTGGTCGCCAACAATACCGTCGGTCAGCTCGAGCACGAAATCGTCCGGTGTAAAACCAAACTTCTCAATCGCAAAATCCACTGCGGCCGCCAAAGTTCCCGCACCAGGAGGACCGTTTCCTTCAACCGATTTGGCGCAATAAGCTTTTAGCCGGTCATAACAGCCTGGCCCTTGCGGCATCCCAGCCAGACCGACTTGCGGCTCATTACGATGGCGCTGAGCTTCTGTCATAGCGAACTGCCCTAAAAGGAAAAACGCCTCCCGCGCTTTAGTGGCGATCCAGTTTGGGTTCCCTCGACCAGCATTAAGATATGGCAGAGCCATCTGCCGCGCCTCTTTTTGCGCCAACTTAATAAGTTCGTCTTTGATTTGGAAAGGACTTAGGTTTTCAAATTTATGCAGGTTGAGCGATTCTGGCATGACATCAAATCCTTGCGTTAAAACAGATGACGTAGTTTAGCGGATCGCATGCAAGGCAATGTGTCAATGAAAACAGCACTAATTGACGGGACCAGCGTAAAACCGAGGAACCCGTGTTTTCCTTGCAAAACTTTTCTGAAACCATTTTCAAGGCAGACAGAGTGATGGAAATTGCGCCGAGGCTCTGGGCTCGGATTTGAAATCTCACGAAAATCTGCAAAGTCAGCTATCTGCGCATCGCTGACATTGGTGCCTTCAACAGCATCGGTTGGTTTGGGCTCGGTACAGGCGTTCGGCAGAATTCAGTGAATGTCTGCCTTGCGGGACAAACCGGACTTTTGGGATTTCGAATGCTGGTGACGCAGAAAGCGTTCGCGCCCGCAGCAATGTGTTTTCGGCAATACAGCGGACACCTATTTGCGAGCGTTTGCACGGGCATAAGCCGTTAAAGTCCAAACCGCCCGTTCACTGCAGTCAGCACTGACCATCGTGGAGCGCAACGTTGCGGAAAGGTTCAAGCTCAAGCCGAACCTTGATACAACACCAAGCCTGTCGATCTGTCCGAAAGTACTCACATATCACGGCAAGAGGTACCGAAGGGCCCTATCTCAAAAAAAAGCACTTCTCAAATTGTACGTTTTTGTAGGATCAAACCATGTCCCGAGCCTTAATGCAGGACATGATTTGGGTTTGATGCACCCATACCAAAGCCAACTACATCGAGCATTGCTAAACTGTTACGGCCCGCAACACTTGATCACGCGTCAGGTCATCTCGTGTGCCTTTGACCATGACTTCGCCACGTCGCAACACAACAAACCTGTCGGCAAGATCATATGCGAAGTCGAAATACTGCTCGACTAAGACAATTGCCATTCCGCTCGTCTTTCTGAGGTGCCGGATCACCTCGCCAATCTGTTGGATTATGTTCGGCTGAATACCTTCGGTTGGCTCATCCAGCACCAGCAGGCGCGGTCTTGTGATCAGTGCACGTGCGATGGCCAACTGTTGCTGCTGCCCGCCGGAAAGGTCGCCCCCGCGCCGGTTTTGCATTTTTTTGAGGACCGGGAACATATCAAAAATATCATCTGGAACGAAATGTTCGCTGGCAGGCAGACAGGAGAAGCCTGTTTCCAGATTTTCTCGAACCGTGAGCAATGGGAATATTTCACGACCTTGAGGGACATATGCCACACCTTTCCAGGCCATCTGATGAGCAGGCAAGATACCCATTTGCTTTCCGTCAAGCTCCAGTTCGCCACCGGAACGGGGGTGCGTCCCTGAGATTGCCTTCATCAGACTGGTTTTTCCGACACCGTTGGTCCCCATGACGCACGTTACTTCACCCTGCAAAGCTTCCATGGAAATCCCATTGAGGATTTGCGAGTGCCCATAGTGCAAAGTCAGATCGGTCAGCTTCAACATTTTCTAGCGCCCCAGATAGACATCGATGACGTCCTGATTTGATGTCACGTGATCAAGACTGCCCTCGGCTAATACTGATCCTTCATGCAAAACCGTGACTTTGCAGTTCAGGCGCCTGACAAATTCCATGTCATGTTCAACGACCACAACCGCGCGGGTCCTTGCAGCTTGAACCAGCAAGTCTGTGGTATGTTCGCGCTCTTGCGGGGTCATGCCTGCGGCGGGTTCGTCAACCAACAGCAGACGTGGGTCCTGCGCAAGCAGCATGCCAATTTCCAACCATTGCTTCTGCCCGTGGCTCAGTTCACCTGACTTCCGGCTCAGTTCCAGATAAAGCCCAATTTCGGTGGCTAGGTCCTCGACCTTCTGCAAATCACTTTTGGACGGACGGTAAAGCAGCACACCAACCCAGCCACGATTTTTCTTTAGCGCCATTAGTAGATTATCGCGCACGGACTGATCCTCGAAAACCGTGGGCTTCTGAAACTTCCGCCCGATTCCCGCCTGCGCGATTTTTGCCTCGGTCATATCCAACAAAGATACGGACTTTTCACCCCATATGACCCGCCCCTCATCCGGCCGGGTCTTGCCGGTGATGATGTCCATAAACGTAGTCTTGCCAGCCCCATTCGGGCCAATCACGGAACGTAGCTCCGCTTCACCAATCTGGAAGGACAAGTTGTTGATAGCGCGGAACCCGTCGAAGGTAACCGATACGCCACTTACTTCTAACAAGGTGCTCATTGGCTGGCCTCTTTCTCACGCAAAGCGCCTTCATCCGGTCCCAGATTGGCACCATGCCGATCAGGATGACGCTGGTTGGTATACAAGTCGAACAAACCTCCGATACCTTGCGGAGCAAACAGCGTGACCAGCACAAAGGACACACCCAGCAGCACTTGCCACCAGTCGACCCATTTGATCGTGTAAAAGCCAAGCAGGATATCCGGGGCCTGCCCGCCCGTGAACCACGTGCTCAGCAGGCTGACAAAAGCCGCGCCGATGACCGCACCATACAGGCGGCCCCGGCCGCCGATAGCGACCCAGACGGCCAGATATATTGAGGCGATGGGGGCCATCTCCTCGGGGTTGATAATGCCAGCCTGCGGATAATATAGCGCACCCGCGATTGCGGCGATGCAAGCCGTCAGGGTGAAGACAGCCAACTTGTAGGCTTCGACCGAATAGCCGAGGAACCGAACCCGCGCCTCGTTGTCTCGAATACCGCGCAGGACTGAGCCGAACTTGCCCGACACGATCCATGCCGCCAGCATGTAACCCAGTCCCAACGCCAAAGCCGAAGCCCACAGGAACCAGAGCGAAACAACGTCCTGAGAGACAGTGACACCGGGCAGGTTCTGCAAGCCGGACAAGCCATTGTTGCCGCGCAAACCGCTGTCGTTCTGAAACAGATACAGCGCCAGAGCCAGCGTCATTGCTTGCGTCAGGATCGACAGATAGACGCCGGTCACTCGACTGCGGAAGGCCAGCCAGCCAAAGATCAGTGCCAGCAGGCCAGGCACCACAACGACCAGTATCAACTGCAGCGTCAAGCTGTGCGAAAACGCCCAGATCAGCGGGAATTCGGATGATCCGACTACGCCGAAAATCTGAGTGCCGATGGCGTCCACAACTTCGGCAGGCGTTGCCGGAATGTCGGCTTGTGACAATGACTCGACCACGATCAGCCGGGTGCGTTCGTACATCAGCCACATGCCGATCATATAGCCACCGAGCCCGAAGAAAGCGAAATGGCCTAGTGATAGAATGCCGGTGAAACCCCAAACCAGATCCATCGCGACCGCGATCAAACACAGGCACAGGGTCTTGCCAAGCGTTTTGACGAAACTGGTTGAAATCACACCGATCCCGAACCCTTCGGACAGGACAGTTACACCCAGCGTGAACAGCGACAGGATGGCCAGAAAGACCAACACAGATGGGTTCTTAGCAACAAAACTACGTTCCATGGCTCAATCCCCCGCCGCGCGACCTTTGAGGGCAATAATGCCTCGTGGTCGGAATTGGATGAAAATGATGATGAAGATGATCATGTAGGTTTGCGCCGCGAGCGTGTTCGACGGGTTCATCCACTCGATCCCTTTCTGCAGGAACCCGATCATCCCCGCGCCTGCCAGCGCGCCCCAGATGTTGCCGACACCACCGACAACTACGGTCATGAAACTTTGCACGATATAGTCGTTGCCGAGATCTGATGTGACCTTGGCAAAAAGGCCAATGGCGACCCCGGCAATCCCGGCAATGCCAGAACCCAGACCGAATGTCAGCATATTCACCCGCCCCGGATTGATCCCCATCGATCCGGCCATGCGCGGGTTCTGCGTGACCGCACGCATCTCAAGTCCCAGCCTTGTCCGTTTCATGATGTAAAGGAACAGCCCCAGAAAGATCAGCGCCAGTACGAAGATTGCAATGCGGATATAGCTGATCGAAACCACATCGTTCATCACCCAGGCACCGTCCAGCCAACCCGGAGCTGTCAGAGGTCGAGCCTGTGTACCAAAGATGTTCTTTGCTAGTTGCTGCAAGGCAATCGAGATACCAAAGGTCGCCAGCAGTGTTTCCAACGGGCGGGCATAAAGCCAACGGATCACCAGGCGCTCCATGGCGACGCCCATGGCAAACGTGACGGCAAAGGCCATTGGGATGGCAACGATGATCGATACCGTATGGTCGGGGACGAACTGCTGAACGACGTACCCCGTATAAGCGCCCATCATGATGAATTCGCCATGGGCCATGTTGATTACACCCATCACACCGAAAGTGATGGCCAACCCAATGGCGGCAAGGAAATAGATCGAGGCCAGAGAGACTGCGTCCAACGTCAGGTCGAGCGTCTGGTTTAGGCCAACTTTCAGTTCGATCTTCTCTAACGCTTTTTCGGCAGCGGCGGTTACTTCGATGGACGGTTCGGCATAAGTCTCAAAAAACACATGCGCGCCCAGGGCCGTGTCGATATCGGCCTCAGTTACCAACACAGGAACAAGTCCGGCTTCGGCCAGAGTGCTGTAAGCTTGTGCGCGCGCAGTATTCCCGTTCAGTTGCGCGACCGGGATGCCCCCTACGCGGCCACCATCAATGTTCGCAGCCAAAACCAGGCGGATGTCGTCAGGCAACACAGGGGGCGCAGCCAAGTCACTCGCGACCAACAGGTGGTATGCGTCATCCCGCGACAAAGCGTCTGATCCGGGTTCCAGAACGATGGCGACGTTAACATCCGATGGCAGGTCCGCAGCGGTCTTTCGTGAGGTCACGAGTAACGGGTTCAACGCCGCGCGGACGTCGACACCCAGATCGTTCGACATCTCTTCAATTGCAGCCACGCGGGCCGCAATGTCTTCGTCGTATCCAATAGTCAGCAGCCGTTCGAGCCGTTGCTTCTGGGCCTTCAAATCCACATCTGGCTCGTCCTCGATCGAGGCACGAAGAGGTTCGAGCAGCGCGCCTTCGGGATCACGTTGAATGGATTTTAGTGCGGCCAGGCGCTTCTTTCGGTCCGGGTCGGTCAACTGGAACTGCACCAGTGCTGTCCCGATCATAGCGCGGATACCACTGTTGGGTTTCAATTGCTTCAGGTCGGATTTCTCAAAGGTACCGACCACTTCGCCCGTGTCGAAATCGGTCAGTTCGTACAGCCGTCCTTCGGCCGTTTTTCCGGCAAAGAACAGACCATCAGACTTGCGCATCCACATGTCTTTGGCGGCCCATGTCTCAAGCATCACCTGCGCTTGCGGCAGCCCACTGGCGGCAAGCGCATCAATCGCCGGTTTGATCGTCTTGCGCGAGCTTTTGACAATGATCTCCTGATGATCCTGCAAGATCGGCTGCAGGCCACCCTCTTGCGCGTTGGCGTTCAGGCAGGCAAAGAGAATTGCCAAGCCCGCAAGGAATAGTCTTAACATGTGGTGAAACCCGCGTGTCTTTGGGCAAGGCGGGCGATCACACCCGCCTTGCGTACGATTTAGTAATTCGACAAAGTCTGAACGCAGCTCTCGGTCTCGGTGTTGTACATACCGCAGCCGAGATCTTTCCAATCCGATTTCAGCACTGACGATTCAGGCAGAAAGTCGGTCCATGCATCGCCCGGCACAGCGTCGGTTTCGCTGATGATGTCGAACTGGCCGTCTTCCTGAATCTCACCAATCAGAACCGGCTTAGCCAGATGGTGGTTCGGCAACATCACAGCAGTACCGCCGGTCAGGTTCGGGAATTCCTGCCCATACATGGCGGCGCGCACAGCGTCTACTTCGGTCGAGCCGGCTTCGGTCGCGGCATTCACCCACATGTTGAAGCCGATGAAATGCGCCTCCATAGGATCGTTGGTCACCCGTTCGTCACCCATAGTGGCTTTCCAGGTTTCGACAAATTCGGCGTTCACATCAGTATCCGCCGACTGGAAATAATTCCAAGCCGCCAAATGGCCGACGAGGTTGGTGGTATCTAGACCGGAAAGTTCTTCCTCACCAACCGAAAAGGCCACGACAGGAATGTCATCTGCCGAAACACCAGCTGCGGCCAGTTCTTTATAGAAACCAATGTTGGCGTCTCCGTTGATCGTCGAGATCACACCAACCTTTTTGCCATCTTCGCCCAGTGCAACGACGTCAGATACGATCTTGGACCAGTCAGAATGGCCAAAGGGGGTGTAGTTGACGAAGATATCCGCGTCCGCAATACCCTTTTGCTTAAGGTAGCTTTCCAAAATATTGTTGGTGGTCCTGGGATAGACGTAGTCCGTGCCGAGCAGAGCGAATTTCTCAACCCCCAGTTCCTCCAGGAAATAATCGGTCGCAGGGATCGCCTGCTGGTTCGGGGCCGCACCGGTATAAAAGACATTTTTGGAGCTTTCTTCGCCCTCATACTGAACCGGATAGAACAGCAAACCATTCAGCTCTTCGATCACAGGCAGTACTGATTTGCGGCTGACCGAAGTCCAGTTGCCAAAGATTACATCCACCTCGTGGACGGTCAGCAGCTCACGCGCTTTTTCCGCGAACAGCGGCCAATCCGATGCGGGATCCACGACAACGGCCTCAAGCTGCTTGCCCAAAAGACCACCTTTGGCGTTTTGCTGGTCGATCAGCATCAGCATGGTGTCTTTCAGAGTAGTCTCTGAGATTGCCATCGTGCCCGACAGTGAATGCAGCACTCCGACCTTGATCGTGTCTTCGTCCGACAACGCAGCGGTGGCTATGGTAGCAAAGACAACCGATCCGGTGAGCGTGGATTTGAGCGATTTCATACAATCCTCCTGGCGGGGCCGGCAGAGAAGGCTTGCGCAAAGGCACACTCTTCTTCTACCTGATCCCCGCAACTGTTGTTGCGTTCCGTGTGGCGGCTGTGTTCGAGGTCCAATTCGCGCAGCCGTCACACACCCCCGGGTCATTTCCGCGGTGGCACCCATACGGTTTCTGCATTGCAGCAAGGTTGGCAACTTACCTTTAGCCCAATTTGGGAAATCGGCGAGAAGCGCATATTTTTTCATCTAAGTCGAAGGTTGCTGTCTAAAATTTAGACACACGATGTGGAAATAAGCTGATTCCGACACTGCAGATTAGTGTTCCGACACTTCAACAGAGAAACAGGTGGCACCAAACGACGCGCTAAAGGTGCCCTATTACACAAGTTGCAGCCATATTGCCCACGCATAGCACGGTACCGCCACGTGCTGCAGGCACCGTCAGCTTAAGTACCAAACAATTGGGCAACAGGACTGTGCTGGACAGATTTCGCCAGTCTGGGTCCTTTAAATGCCTATTCCCAAGAACGATCACACCTGATCTTGATGCGGTTCTTCTGAACACGGCGGGCGGTGTGACCGGAGGCGATTCATTCCGATTTTCTTGCAAGGCAGCAAAAAGCACGGCGCTGACCTTGACGACACAAGCCTGCGAGCGCGCCTACAAAGCCCGGCCCCAAGAATGGGGCCAAATTACAAATCATTTGACGGTTGAATCTGGTGCCCGGCTGAACTGGTTGCCGCAAGAAACCATTCTGTACAACGGCAGCGCTTTGGACCGACGCCTTAGGATCGACTTGGCGCTCAATGCTGAAATGCTGATGGTCGAGCCGCTGGTCTTTGGGCGCGTTGCCATGGGCGAGACGCTGACGAACATTCGCTTGCGCGATCGGATCGAGATTCGGCGCGAAGAGACGCCAGTGTTTCTCGATGCGATTAGGTTCTCTGGTGATTGGCATACGCACGTATCCAAGCCGCATATTACAAACGGCGCAGGGGCGATGGCGCTAATCGTCTTAGCGTCGAGTTCTGCCGAAGGTCATCTGAAACCTGTGCGGGCAATGCTACCGGACACCGCAGGGGCAACCGTGATCCGGAAAGACCTATTGGTCATTCGCATTCTGGCCGACAACAGCTTTGCACTACGTCGAACGCTGATACCAGTTCTACACCGTCTGAACAAAGACACATTGCCCCGATGCTGGATGCTCTGACATGAACCTGACCCCTCGCGAAAAAGACAAACTGCTGGTCGCCATGGCCGCCGAGGTCGCTCGAAAACGACTGGCCCGCGGCGTCAAGCTGAACCACCCCGAGGCCATTGCGTTGATAACCGACGCCGTGGTCGAAGGCGCGCGCGATGGCCGTTCAGTCGCCGACATGATGCAAGCCGGGGCTGAAGTGATCTCCCGGGACCAATGCATGGAAGGCGTGCCCGAGATGATCCACGAGGTGCAGGTTGAAGCCACTTTCCCGGATGGCACAAAACTTGTGACTGTCCACAACCCCATTCGCTAATTTCCAAAGGAGTCACCCATGAACCGTATGCTGTTTCCCGCTCTCATTCTGGCTGGTCCGGCCATGGCCCATTCGGATACCCAAGTTCACGCCCATGGCAGTGATTACGCCGCGCTCGCAGCTGGGTTGGCTTTGATCGCGGTCATCGCCATTACCGTGATTTTGAAGCTGCCGAAATGATCCCGGGTGAGATTATTCCGGCCGAAGGCTCACTGACGTTGAACGCAGGACGCAGCAGCCGTCTTGTTATCGTCGCCAATACCGGCGACCGACCAATACAGGTCGGCAGCCACTACCATTTTTCCGAAGCAAACCCGGCTCTGGATTTTGATAGGTATGCAGCTTTGGGTATGCGGCTGGACATCCCGGCGGGCACTGCGGTGCGATTTGAGCCAGGCCAAACTCGCGAAGTTATGCTGGTGCCATTTGAGGGGCGCCGGCACATCTACGGTTTCAATATGCACATCATGGGGGCTTTGAAAGATGCCGGGCAAGATCAGCCGGAGTGACTATGCCTCCATGTTCGGCCCCACGGTCGGCGACAAAGTACGATTGGCAGATACCGATCTGATCATCGAAGTAGAAAAAGACCTGATCGTGGAGCGCGCAACGACTGCGCGTTTCAGCGAGACCGGTCACCGCGAAGATGTCTATGGTGAAGAGGTTAAATTCGGTGGTGGCAAAGTCATTCGCGATGGGATGGGGCAGTCTCAGGCCACGCGTGCCGAAGGCGCCGTGGACACGGTGATCACCAATGCTCTGATCGTGGATCACTCGGGTATCTACAAGGCGGATGTCGGCCTAAAGGACGGGCGCATCGCCAAGATTGGCAAAGCCGGAAATCCGGATACACAGCCCGGCGTAGACATCATCATCGGCCCCGGCACCGAGGCCATCGCTGGCGAGGGTCGCATCCTGACGGCTGGCGGGTTCGACAGCCATATTCACTTCATCTGCCCTCAACAGATAGAGGACGCGCTGCATTCTGGCCTGACGACCATGCTTGGTGGCGGCACTGGCCCGGCACATGGCACTCTGGCGACCACATGCACCCCGGGCCCATGGCATATCGGCCGGATGTTGCAGGCGGCAGATGCTTTTCCCATGAATCTTGCTTTCGCGGGCAAGGGAAATGCTTCGCTTCCCGCTGCTCTAGAGGAACAGGTAAAAGCCGGAGCTTGTGCCCTGAAACTGCACGAGGACTGGGGCACGACTCCGGCGGCCATCGACTGCTGCCTTGCGGTCGCTGATGCGATGGACGTTCAGGTGATGATCCACACCGACACGCTCAACGAATCCGGGTTTGTTGAAAATACAGTTGCCGCGATAAAGGGCCGTACTATCCACGCTTTCCATACCGAAGGCGCGGGCGGCGGCCACGCCCCCGACATCATCAAAATCTGCGGTGAGGACCATGTCCTACCCTCCTCTACCAACCCGACGCGGCCCTTTACGGTGAACACGGTAGAGGAACATCTCGACATGCTGATGGTCTGCCATCACCTCGACAAATCCATCCCCGAGGATGTGGCTTTTGCTGAAAGCCGCATTCGGCGTGAAACCATCGCGGCTGAAGATATCCTGCACGACATGGGTGCCTTCAGCATCATCGCTTCTGACAGTCAGGCGATGGGGCGCGTTGGCGAAGTTCTAATTCGCACCTGGCAAACGGCTGATAAAATGAAGAAACAGCGAGGCCGCCTGCCGGAGGAATCCGGTGACAACGACAACCTGCGCGTTCGCCGTTACATCGCCAAGTACACGATTAACCCTGCGGTTGCCCATGGCCTCAGCCACGAGATTGGCAGTATCGAGGAAGGAAAACGCGCCGACCTGGTCCTATGGGACCCTGCCTTTTTTGGAGTGAAGCCTGAGATGGTTTTGCTAGGCGGCACCATCGTTTGTGCACAGATGGGTGATCCCAATGCTTCGATACCCACCCCGCAGCCGGTTTATAGTCGGCCAATGTTCGGTGCCTATGGTCGATCCGTTGAAAACTCAGCAATCACCTTTGTGTCGCAAGCCGCGCTGGCGGACGGGATCGGTGATACACTAGGATTGGCAAAGCAGACCGTGGCTGTCCAAAACACGCGAGAGATTGGCAAACAGGATCTTCTGCTCAACAACGCGACACCTCATGTCGAAGTTGATCCAGAAACCTACGAAGTCCGGGCAGATGGCGAATTGCTGACCTGCCAACCCGCCGAAGTACTGCCCATGGCACAGCGATACTTTATGTTCTGACTAAAAATTATGCTGCATTGCACAGCGCGCAACGCAGAAATGACCAAACACCCACTTCAATGTGAGGCCGATATGACAGATATTAATGCCCAAGGGAGGACCAACGTTTACGAGGGTCCAAATGGCACACTCAGCAACACAATCTCACGCACGCTTTTCGCTGCCCGGTCTGATCGCGTCCATCACAGCATCAGTCTACGGGGCTCTGATCAGTGTGGCCGAAGCTCAATCGCGCGTTCGGCAAGTCGAATTCCTGCAATCGCTCAGCGACGAAGAGTTGAAAAAACGCGGCCTATCACGCGAACGGATCGTGCACCGGGTGTTTGCGGATTCAATCTGGCTCTGACTATTTCTGCTCCAGAGGAGGCGACGGTATGACCGCCCTGCTCTGCACCGCACGCCGTTACTCGGATCATATGCACAGCGACTCCGCAGATTGCCTGTCGCTGACTTATGACGATCGTTTTTTGCGTCGCAAGGTTCTGACCTGTGAAAGTGGCGAACAAATACTCGTCGATCTGGCGCAAACCACCTCGTTGAACCACGGTGGCACGTTGATTCTGGACGACGGTCGCGAAGTGGAAATACAGGCTGCACCCGAAGCACTGCTTGAGGTTTCCGCTCCGGACCTGACACGCATCGCGTGGCATATTGGCAATCGCCACACGCCCTGCCAGATCGAAAAGGATCGTCTGCTGATCCAGATCGATCATGTGATCCGAGATATGCTATTGAAAATCGGAGCCGCAGTGCGCGAGGTGCACGAACCGTTCAACCCCGAAGGCGGAGCCTATGGCCACGGCAGGACACATGGCCACGCCCACTGACGCCGATATCCTGACGCTGACCCAGTGGTTGTCTCCGGCATACCCTGTGGGGGGATTTGCTTATTCTCATGGGTTGGAAGCTGCAATTGACGAAGGAGCGGTCGCCAGTTCCCAAGACGCCGAAGCCTGGGTTTCAGATGCGCTGGAACACGGATCTGGATGGAATGATACTCTGTTCGTGGTGTCCGCATACAACGCGCGGGACAAAGATGAACTTTTTAGCATCGATGCCAAGGCACGGGCTATCTGCGCGTCATCCGAAAGGAAAATGGAAACCGAACTGCTGGGACAGGCATTCGGGACTGTCACAGGAGAGGTCTGGGATATAGACATCCAACAGCTTTCCTACCCAGTTTCAGTAGGTCACGCCGCGCGTCTACAAAAACTCCCCCTACTGCTGACGACGAAGATGTATCTACAAGCATTCGCAAGCAACTTGGTCGCTTGCGCAACGCGTCTTGTGCCGCTGGGGCAAACCGACGCGCAGAAACTAATCCGTAATTTGACACCGCTATGTGCTCATATCGTCGAAAAGGCGCAAATGGCAGGCTTGGAAGAATTGAGTTCGACTGCGTTCCTGACGGACATCGCGTCGATGAGACACGAAATACAGTATTCAAGGATATTCCGAACATGAGCAGTATGAACGGCCCTCTTCGCGTTGGCATCGGCGGTCCGGTTGGAGCCGGAAAGACCACTTTGACCGCTGCCTTGTCTGAAGCCCTGCGCGATGCTTGTTCAGTGAGCGTCATCACCAATGACATTTACACGCAGGAGGATGCCGAAGCGCTGGTGCGCATGCAGGTCCTTCCCCAAGATCGGATTATCGGCGTCGAAACGGGCGGTTGCCCACATACAGCAATCCGCGAGGACGCATCGATAAACCTTGCAGCTGTCGCTGAAATGCAGGAACGCCATCCCGATCTTGATATCGTTCTGATCGAAAGCGGCGGCGACAATCTGTCGGCTACTTTCAGCCCGGAACTCGCAGACCTTACAATCTATGTGATCGACGTCGCCGCTGGAGAGGAAATCCCGCGAAAAGGCGGACCGGCAATAACAAAATCCGACATCCTGGTCATAAACAAAACCGATCTGGCGCCGCATGTAGGCGCTTCACTGGAGGTAATGGAACGAGATGCAGCCAGAATGCGCAAAGGGCGGCCATTTTTGTTCTCGTCCCTTCGCCACAAAAAAGGGGTCGACGCAATTGTTGACCTCTTGGTGAAGCAGGGTGGGGTAATAATTTCATAAGTGAATTAGCTCCCAGAACGGAGATGCCAAATTGTCGGCACCTAAACCCGACTGGAGAGGCCGAAGGTACAGTCTTTAATTTTCACGTTTGTCTGGATGTTATGTTTTGTCTTCACTCATCGGCTGTCCGTATAGGAAGCGCACTAGCCAACCTAGACAACTATCCGTAACCATAACATTCTTCGGTGCCGATTTGTTGCGCGCTACGCGACTTTCGCCCTCGGATATTCCTGCGTGATGCGCGAAACTGCGACGTCTGTTGTGGGCTCGGTTTGGTTATTCGCAAAGTACTCGTGAGCGTCTGCTGTGCGGACAAAGTGAGCCTTCGCTGCGGTGGAGCGAATCTCGGCTTTCTAGCTTCAGAAACTGATTGAGATCTGATCTCCTCGGCCTAGCCTCCGCACTTAGGCAGTGCTTGGCTCAGCACTTTGGTGTCTTTTGCGAATTTCCGAAACATAATTGACAATTTTGGACGCTGTTTTACAAAATCGGCCATGACGCAGCCAATAGATCGCAAGCTAGACATAGTTGTTTTGGTGAGTTCGCATTTTAATGTTTCGGCGACAACGTCTTTCGTGGATCCATTCAGAGTAGCAAATTACCTGACGGGTTCAGCTCGATTTTCTTGGACTTATGTCTCAGACCCTGGTGGTCCAATTGAATCGAGCAGCGGCTTGGTCGTTGACACTGCCCCATTGGCGGAGGTGGTGAGGCGCAAGCCTTGGATGGTTCTGGTGAGTACAAGTTGGACACCTGAGCGTCACGGGACACCTCAGTTCAAGGTAGCACTACAGAAATGGGAATCGGGTGGAGCAATCGTTGGAGGTTTGGATACTGGCGCGATTGTTCTTGCGACGGCTGGACTACTCAAAGGAAAGACCGCAACGGTTCACTATGAACACATCGACGCCTTTGCCGAAACGGCCCATGACACCACCGTGTCAGAGAACATGATTATTATGGATGGAAAGATTTTCACTTGTTGCGGGGGTTCTGCAGCAACAGATCTGGGACTGCGGTTTGTACATTCCGTCGCTGGTGAGAGTATCGCCAATGCATCTGCTCGATACCTTTTTCATCACAATGTGCGCGGAGAAGGCCAATCACAGAACCCCAAAGACATGGAACCGCTGGGGTACGTCACCTCTGGGGTGGTAAGGGACGCGATCGATTTGATGGAGGCGCACTTGGAAGCCACTTTGTCGATCCCTGAAATATCAGCGAGGTTGAAGATTTCGCAACGACAACTTAGCCGATTGTTTCAGCAATTTGTCCATAAGTCGCCGATCGAGTATTACCGCGACATTCGCCTTGATCGCGCGCGCGGATTAGTGACGCAAACTGAGCTTAAGTTCAGCGAGATTGCGGAAGCATCAGGGTTTAATGGACAGGTTCATTTCAGCCGGGCATACCGCAAACGATTTGGATTGACACCCAGTGCGGATCGCATTGAAGGCCGCACCCCGTTTGAGTTTCGCGCTTGGCCGATGTTCAATCCCGACATCAAGTCCGAAGGTGTTGGGTAGCTTTTTGCATCGCCGTAAGCATCTTGTCGCGTCGCGCTGATAACTCTTCGGTACTTTGCCCCTGAGTTTGATCGTTAATGCCATCGACCAGTTTATTGATGACATCCTCATCAAGACGAGGGTCGCCCAGGTCGTCCCACCAGCCATTGAATGTATCCTTGAAATGGTCACAGAAGGCCCGCAGACCGCCGTCGCCTGCACCCAGGTGGAAAAGCGTCGTCGGACCCATCGCCGCCCATCGCAGTCCCGGGCCAGCCCACATCGCTTTATCGATGTCTTCGACACTGGCAACACCTTCGACCGCCATATGAACGGCCTCGCGCCAAACCGCGGCTTGCAAACGGTTCGCGACATGTCCTGGCATGCCCTTCTTGATCCGGATCGTAATTTTACCAATGTCTTTGTAGAAAGCTTCTGTGCGGTCCAAAACATCTGAACCGGTGGATTCGTTGACGGTCAATTCGACCAGTGGGATGAGATGCGGTGGGTTAAATGGATGACCTAGGATCAATTTGCTGGGATCGCGCCATCCCTCTTGCAAAGCTTCAAGCGTCAGGCCGGAAGTTGAGCTTGAAACTATTGCATCAGGGTTCAACTCTGGCTCAATCCCGGCATAGGTCGAATGCTTAATTGGCAGTCTTTCTGGCACGTTCTCCTGAACGAATTGTGCGCCCTGGACAGCCGCCTCGGCGGTTGAAACGAAAGTGATAGCGTCAGGTGTGGCCCTATCTGTGAGATTCAATTCGTCCAATGCCGGCCAGGCCTTTTGGATATAAGAGCGAACGGATGCTTCGGTATTCGGATCGAGATCAAAGACCGTCACGCTACGGCCCGAGGCGAGAAACAACGCTGCCCAGCTTGCCCCTATCACACCGGCTCCAAGAATGGCGGTTCTTTCAATTTCTGGCATCATAACAGTCCCGGATTAAGTGGGGAGGCCGCCGTCAGGCCACCGTCCACTGTGAACAACTGGCCGGTTGCAAAAGACGATTCGTCAGAGGCCAGCCACACAGCCATCGCTGCAATATCGGCAGGTTTGCCAAAGCGTTTGACCGCGTGGCGGGCCAGCGCGTCGGATTTGGCCTTTTCTGGGTCATGCGCGAGGTCGAACGCTGCGTCCAGCATGCCCGTTTCAATCCATCCCGGGCAGATCGCATTGCAGCGCACCGCTGGTCCGTGGTCCACTGCAATAGAGCGTGTGAGCCCATGCACAAACGCTTTTGACGCATTGTAGAGCGCCATCGATGGGTCTGCGGCATTGCCCGAGATCGAACCGATGTTGATGATCGAGCCACCTTGCGACATCTCTGGAATGAAGGCACGACAACAGCTAAAAACGCCTCGCGCATTTACGCCCATCACTAAGTCCCAATCCGCGTCTGTGCTTTCGGTCACTGTTTTTTCGACCTGAACGCCGGCATTGTTTACAAGGATATCGGTCCCACCGACTATACTGACGATCTGTGCAACGGCTTCGGCGTCGGACACATCCAGTGTGTACCAAATTACGTTTTCCGGCAGATCATCGGGTTGAGGGCCGCGCCCACAGGTAGTGACAGCGGCCCCTTCAGCCATGAACGCCTCAACAATACCCCGCCCAATTCCCTGCTTGCCGCCTGTAACAAAGGCGCGTTTTCCAGCCAACCGCATCAGTGTGCCACCATGACGTGACGGATCGCAGTATAAGCATCCAATGCATAGACCGACATATCGCTGCCCGTGCCCGAGCCTTTCATCGCGGCCCATGGCATCTCGGGGGTCGCGACCCCATGCGTGTTTACCCACGTAAACCCATAGCGCAGCTTGGACGTCATTTGCATCGCGCGTCCAACATCCCGTGTCCAGACCGATGAGGCCAACCCGTAAGGCCCGTTGTTGGCAATCTTCAACGCCTCTTCTGCGTCAGAAAAACGGGAGACAGTTACAACAGGTCCAAACACCTCGTTGCAAGCTATCTCCGCAGTATTGTCTACGTCGGCGATGACTGTCGGCTGGTAGAAAAACCCGTATTCTTCGCCAAACGTCCCCCCTGCAACGACTTCAGAATTGCCTCGCGCTCGGTCTACAAAACCTGCAACTCGATCTCGCTGAGTGGCAGAAACCAGGGGACCCATTTCTGTTCCCTCGGCTTTCGGCGCACCAATCTGGATCTGAGCGACCTGATCAGCAAGGGCTGCCACAAGCCTGTCGTAGGCACTGTCTGCGACCATCACGCGGCAAGGCTGTGCGCAGTCCTGACCGGCATTGAAGTAACTGCCATAACGGATCGTCTCGGCCACGGCGTCAAGATCAGCATCATCAAAGACAATGACCGGTGCTTTGCCGCCCAACTCCAGATGAACGTGTCTAATCTGCTGGGACGCTGCCCGCATTGCGGCCATGCCGGTCGCCGGCGATCCCGTAACGCTGATCCCTTCCATCTGTGGGCTGTTCATCAGGGTATTTCCCACGCCGGGCCCGCGACCATGGATCACGTTTAGCACGCCTTTTGGCAGAACATCTTGTAACAATTCTGCAAGTCGCAAAGTAGATAGCGGCGTGATCTCGGAAGGTTTCAACACCACCGAACATCCTGCCGCAATTGGTGCAGCAATTTTCCAGGATGCCATCATCAGCGGGTAGTTCCAGGGGGCGATGGCCGCGACAGGGCCAATGGGGTCACGCCGGATCATCGAGGTATGACCCGCAACATATTCGCCAGCAGCAGAGCCCATCATGGTGCGCGCAGCACCAGCGAAAAAGCGAAAGACATCAATCGTCAGCGGCATCTCGTCATCATGAGCGGATGGCCAAGGCTTTCCCACATCCAGGCTTTCAAGTTCTGCCAACTCCTGGCTGTTCGCCTCGATAACATCAGCTATGTGACGCAACATCGCGGCACGTTCTGCAGGGGGCGAGGTTGAAAAAGCTTCAAATGCCTCTGTCGAGCCGCGCACGGCCGCCTCGATCTGTGCATCGCTGGCCTCTTTTACTTCGCCTAAAGTCTCGCCTGTTGCAGGGTTCAGGATGTGCAAGGCTTCCCCGGTACCTTCCACCATTTCACCGTTGATCAACATTTTGGTCTGCATATGCGTCTCCTTAGAACCCAACCTGATCGCCGCCCTTAAGTGTAAGCCGCGCGCGCGCCTCAGCTGGGGTCGCGACGGTTAGGCCAAGGTTTTCAATAATTGATCGGATGCGCGTGACCTGCTCCGCGTTAGATCTGGCCAACTCACCTTTGCCGATGAACAGGCTGTCTTCGAGACCCACCCGAAGGTTGCCGCCGCGCAATGCACTTTGGGTCGCAAAAGGCATTTGGTGACGGCCAGCGGCAAGGACAGACCATTCGTAGTTCTCTGCCCCGAACAGCTTGTCCGCTGTGTTGTGCATGTGGGTTAGATGGTCTGCATCCGCGCCAACGCCACCCAAGATGCCGAACACCATCTGAATGAAAAAAGGCGGTTTGATCAGGCCTTGATCCACGAACCATTTGACGTTGTAGAGATGGCCAAGATCATAGCATTCGAACTCGAACTTGGTGCCATGATCACCACCAAGTTTTTCAATGGCGTAACGAATTGTTTTGAAGGTGTTGGGAAAGATGAAGTCCTCTGTCATCTCCAGGAATGGCTGTTCCCAATCGTGCTGGAACTCAGTGTATTTCTGCAGCATCGGAAAGATGCCAAAGTTCATGGAACCCATGTTGAGAGATGCCATCTCTGGGCTAGTCGAGGTCGCCGCCAGCAGGCGCTCATCCATCGACATACCCAAACCGCCGCCGGTAGAGACATTCATCACCACATCAGTGGACTGTTTGATCACAGGTAAAAATTGCTGAAACAGCTCGGGGCGGGGGTCGGGTTTGCCGGTCTCTGGATGCCGTGCATGCAAGTGAATGATCGACGCTCCGGCTTGGGCCGCTTCAATACTTGCTGTCGCGATCTCGGCGGGCGTAATCGGCAGATGTGGTGACATCGACGGCGTATGGATGCCCCCTGTGGGTGCGCAGGTGATGATGACGGATTTGGGCATCAGAGTTTCATCTGCTGCACTTGTGCAGACAGCCCCCCGTCCAGAACCCACAACTGGCCAGAGGCATACCGTGCTTCGTCGGAAGCAAGCCAGTTAACCAGGTTTGCAATGTCCTGTGGCGTCCCGTAGGTGCGCGTCGGATGAACATCGCGCACGGCCTGTTGCAGCGTTTCAATATTGCCGCCGCCGCCACCAGATCCATCTCCGTTGAAGAAGCCCTGCAGCATTGGGGTATCGATATAGCCGGGGCAGATGGCGTTTACGCGGATACCTTCGGGGCCATGATCGCAAGCCATTGCGCGGGTCAAAGCGTGTACTGCACCTTTGGTTGCGCAATAGGCCGCAAGACCCGGATCAGCAATGAACCCATCGTAGGAGCCAAAATTGATGAGGCTTGCGCTGTTGCCTGATTTCGCCGCTTCGCGCATCAACGGGATGGCATATTTCGAGGTCAGGAACGTGCCTGTGGAATTAACCGCAAAGCTTTGGTTCCATTCCTCCAGCGTGGTCTCTTCAACCGTTTTTTCGATCTCGATCCCCGCCGCGTTCACAAGGATGTCCAACTTTCCCTGTGCGGCGCGCACGTGATCCATCGCTGCAATCGCATCTGCCTCTCGCGTGACATCCAGTTTAACAAAATGACTGCCATCTTCGTCGTGCTGGTCTAACGATCCTTCCGGTGTGAGGTCAGCTGCAAATACTGTTGCCCCTTCTTTTAGGAACCGCGCGACAATTGCACGCCCGATGCCACCGCGCGCGCCGGTCACAAGGGCAATTTTTCCGTTCAACATCATTGGTTTCAATCCTTCGAAGGCGGATAGCGGTAGCGACTCGCGGCCACCGTCCAATCCAAGTTGTTGCGGACATACTGCTGACTTGCATCAGATGGTGGGTTGTAATCCCATGGCTCGCTGGCACCTGCTTCCATCGCGGCATGTAACGCGCGGCGTGATCTCTGCGTGGCGATAATCTTCTTTCGCAATTCACTACCGTCCCACCGTTCCGCGACTTCGGCTGCAAAGCGGGCTGCCGGGTCAGCATAGTCAGGGTCTGTGGCGACATTTTTTGTTTCCAGCGGGTCAGCGTTTAGGTCGTAGAGCTGCGGCGGATCGCTGTCGCAATGAATGTATTTTAAAGGGCCGCGCCGGATCATGATTACGGGATAGCCCGTCATCTCGGCACAATACTCACCGATGGCTTCATCAACTGGGTCGTATTCGCCACGGGCCAAAGGCATTAGACTGCGGCCGTCGATCGGCTCTCCGATCATCGTCTCGTTACCGCCGCCAATATCGATAAAGGTCGGCAGCAAATCGACCAGCGACACTGCATTCTGCGTTGTCCCTACTGCAACGCCCAGCCCGGCCATGACCAGTGGAACGCGCGCAGAGTGTTCAAAGAAATTCATTTTATACCACAGCCCACGTTCTCCCAGCATGTCGCCGTGATCCGCAGTTACAAACACTATGGTATTGTCCAACTCGCCCGTCTCTTCGAGGGTCTGAATCAGCTCCCCGATCTTGCTGTCGAAGTAGCTGACATTGGCCAGATAAGCATGACGCGCGCGACGGATTTCTTCATCACTGAGCGGCACATATGATGCTTCGATCCCATCCATCAATCGACGCGAGAACGGGTCCTGATCCTCTATCGCGGGTGTAAAGGACGGCATGTCGATCTCATCTTCCGAATAGAGATTCCACCATTCGGGTCGCGCAACGTAAGGATCATGCGGGTGAATGAAGCTTACCACCATCGCAAAGGGCGCATCGTTCCCACGTGCTTTGTCTCGGGCGACATCAAAGAGCCAGCGATTGGCGGCAAAGCCAACTTCATCGTCATAGTCGATCTGGAAGGTCGCATGGGCCAAACCGCTTTCCTTGACGGTCTGCATATTATGATACCACTTATCGATCCGCTCATCAGGCGCTTCCCAATCCGGGGTCCATGCGAAATCTGCGGGGTAGATATCGGTTGTTACCCTGTCTTCGAACCCATGCATTTGATCTGGGCCTACGAAATGCATCTTGCCTGAAAGGCAGGTCCTGTAGCCTAGCGATTTAAGGTAATGCGCAAATGTTGGCACCGAGGCTCTGAACTCAGATGCATTGTCATAAGCTGCAATGCGACTGATGTGCTGGCCCGACATAAAAGCAAACCGTGAAGGTGCACAGAGTGGAGAATTGCAGTAAGCCGCATCAAAGCGCATGCCGCGCGCGGCCAACGCATCAAGGTGGGGTGTCTTGGCAACCTTGTGCCCGTATACCCCAGTAAAGTGCGGTGCCAATTGGTCCGCCATTATCACGAGGATGTTTGGCCGCGTCACGCAGCACCTTTTGCGTAAGCATCCAGGACTAGGCCATGGAAGTGATGTACGGCGTGCTCGGACTTGCCGGAACCATCCGGGTCATTGACGATCCGACCTTGGGTGAACGCAGGTGTGTTCATCCCGCGCTGCACACTTTCGACAAGGCTGATATCTTCGACCTGAAGAACTTCGTCCAGATAACGAATTGCGTCCAACTCCATCGCGTCTGGTTCCGGCGTCTCTAGGAAGAAGTCATAAGTTTCAAGCGTGCGATCTGGCCCAACAGGGATGATGTTCAACACGATCATGCTTGACCGTCCCGGATACCGCATCAGGCAGGTCGTCGGATAGAGCCACCAAACCGCATGGGTTTTCACGGTGGCATTCGACACGTCATAAGCGGAATTCGGACTTGTGCCCGCGTCAGCCATATGGCTGGAGTAAATGCCGTAGGTCGTAACCTTGTAGGTATCCATATCCACGAGGTCACAAAAATCCTTGTGCGCTGTAGGACAGTGATAGCACTCTAGGAAGTTGTCCACGACGTTCTTCCAGTTGGATTTGATGTCATAGGTCAGACGATGGCCAAAAGTGAGTTGATCCACATCCGGTGCCCAATGGCGCACTTCGGTTTCCAAGTTGCCGGATTGTTCTGACAAAGAAGCTGCCATTGGATCCAAATTGACGAAAACAAAGCCGCAAAATTCCTCGACCTGCACTCCATCGAGACAAATCTCGTCTTTCCTGAAATCTTCGAGGTTTTCGGTATGTGGTGCACGGGCCAATTGCCCATCAAGCCTATAGACCCAAGCATGATAGGGGCACATGATCCGCGTTGTATTGCCTTCGCCCGACAGCAATTCATGCGCACGGTGTTTGCAGACATTATAAAAGGCACGAAGCTTACCCTCTTTATCACGCACAACTGCAATGGGTTGGCCGGCAATATCCACTGTTACATAAGATCCCGGCTCACGTGTTTTCTCGACATGACATACCCATTGCCAAGTTTTGGAGAGGATGGCGCGAAGGTCTGCGTCAAACCACTTGCGCTCGGTGTAGGCAGCAGCCTGCAATGAGCTGGAGCGCGATGGATCAGCATGGTAGCCAAAGAAAATTGTTTCTGAATCAGTCATGATTGCGTCTCCGATGTTAGGTTAAACCTATTTCAAGTGGGATTCGGAGCTATGTTTTATCAGCCGCTAGTTTGATTATTTTCGCCAAGCATTTGGCTTTCGGGGACACCGTATTATTCCATCAGCATTGCATTTAGCTGACAAGCGAACGCTGGGCACTTGCCTGCACTTGTTCAGCGGTCATTCGTGCACATTGCAGCAATCGGCAAAATGGGCTCACTGCAGTCTTTCGCTGCACTCGGCGTGAACGAGTTATACGCGGACAAAGCGGCAATTTCACCGCCGTTTGAACCATCGCAAAGTCTTTTCACAGCATCAACTTATACCGATCCGCACTTTGCACCCCTAGTCTCATCTGCTCGTCAGGTTCCGTGTCACAATACTCATGCTGGCGGGGGACACACAACTTCGATCAGAGATGGACCGTCGCTGGAGAGACCGGCAGAGAGCGCCTTCGCAAAGCTGTCCATGTCATCCGCGCGTGTCCCAGGAACACCGTGGCCTTTCGCCAGAGAAACCCAGTCCAGTGTCGGGTTCTCCACGTCAAACATAGCCTGAGCATTCTGACCATAGCTCGCTACACCGACATTTGTGAGTTCATCCCGCAGAATTTGATACCCGCGGTTTGCAAATACGATCACCGTGACGTCGAGATTTTCCCGCGCCATAGTCCACAGTGATTGTAGCGTGTACATGGCCGACCCATCCCCAGTCAGTGCGATGACTTTTCGGTCCGGGCAGGCGGTGGCCGCACCCGTTGCGCAAGGCAAACACAGCCCAATCGCTCCGCCGGTGCCAGCAAGCAGATCATGCGGGCGAGCTGTGGCTGTCGGTGGAATGACGTAAAACCCGGACGTTACAGATTCATTGCAGATGATCGCATTTTCCGGGATCAATGCTGCCAACGCCAAACCAACTTTTTCGAGGGTTAACTGCCCGCTGGGAACGTCCGGCAGATCGAGCGGATGGGTTTCTGCCACCGTTTTGCTTGTGACCCCAACCGCGTCGGCGAGCGCTTGCAGCGTCCATTCGATATCATCTGTGGGCGTGCACAGGTCCGTAATGGGGCAATTCGGCGGTTCGGGCACGCTCGGTTTCCCGGGATAGGCAAAAAAGGCGACTGGCCTGTCTGTGCCAAGCAGAGTGATCGAAGACGTTGCATCAAGCTGA
Source organism: Ruegeria sp. YTSC106 (assembly GCF_059609765.1). NCBI lineage: Bacteria > Pseudomonadati > Pseudomonadota > Alphaproteobacteria > Rhodobacterales > Roseobacteraceae > Ruegeria > Ruegeria sp. YTSC106. Next base: position 273,647 of record NZ_JBXWMI010000005.1, on the reverse strand, counting down.
GCGATCTTGGGCGATATCGGATAGACCAGTTGGTCTAGCTTTGCTGTTCCTGCGCCTTTGGAAATGCGCGGTATCAGAGTATCGGCCAACAACCGGCACCCTGTCTCGGCAGAAATTTTTCCAGCCAGTTCACGCTGCAGCCCAAACAGGGCTGATCCGCCAATCATCAGCGCGGCGTTCGGCGTCACAAGACGGGCTGCCGCGGCCTCTATGTCGACTATTGACGGTCGATGGAGGCTTTCTCCGATGTCCAAAAGGTTTGCCGCTGCGTTCGCTTCGTTCCAAGCTGTGTCGGCAGGCAAGACAAGCGTCGCGACCCGGCCGTTTTGCGATCGGGCGGCCTGAACCGCAGCCGCTCCATTCATAGCCACGTCGGTGGAATTGGATGACACGCGCGTCCAATGACTGACCGCTTGGCTGATACCGAGGATGTCTCCCTTCAAAGGGCTTTCGTACCGGAGGTGATGCGTTGCGTGATCACCCACGATGTTCACGATCCCGGACCCCGCTTTCCTGGCATTGTGCAGATTGGCAAATGCGTTGCCAAAGCCAGGCGCAAGATGCAGCAGCGTGCCCGCAACATCACGTTTCATGCGAAAAAACCCATCCGCCGCACCCGTTGTTCCGCCTTCAAACAGGCAAAGAATGCAATTCATCTCCGGGTGTTCATCCAAGGCAGCAACAAAGTGCATTTCCGAGGTGCCGGGATTTGCGAAGACTGTATCCACGCCATTGTTCAAAAGGGTTTTTACGAGTGATTGAGCGCCGTTCATATTTCCTTAGCCTGATTTCAATAGTTCAATTGAGGACAATGCTCGCACGAAAAGGCCTTCTTTCTAAACATTTTTTCCTCTCGGCACGACCCTTCGCCACGAAAGGTACCGCAGCCGTTCGCGACGTGGAGCAGTCTCCGGACTTCAGGCCATTCCTTTTGGCGGAGCCAGAACTTGGAGCGAAAGCAATCGTACTTGAGGTGAGATAGGCACGGCACGGTCCTGCATCTTGATCTCAACGCCCGGCTTGGTTTCCTTCACGCAATCGAACAGGAGGCGCGCAGCAGGGCTGAACTTGCGGGTGTCGGCCATGCGGGTGATTTCCATCCCCATGCCGGAACACTCGGGACAGGCCGGGTTTGGTGGATCTGTGAGGCTATAACCGTAGCCGCCAGCGTCGTCAGGGATTCGCGGCTCTGCGATTTTACCTGACGTGGCGACGTCTCGCAGGTCGCCGTCCGAGAACATCGAGAAGATCACTTCGGCCTTGCGCTCCGTGAACTCCCGTTCTGTTTTCCACTGGTACTGATGGTCGATGCCGTAGCAGTAGCGGCAAGGCGCGATGATGTGCTGTGTAAGCTCGTTGGGGTCTGCGAGGGCGATTTGGGCCCAGAGGTTCGCAATGCCCTCTGCATCCAGCATGGCCTTGCTCTCGACCTGTTTGCGGCCCTCAGCGATGGCGCGGGCAACCTTAATATTGCTTAACAATCGCGAACCTTGGGCCTCTGCTGATCCCTCTGCATATCCGGCGTCGATTGCGGCCTGTTTCGCGTTTGGATCAGCGATGCAGGCAAGCACAAAGGCCCGCTGACGCGGGTTCAGGCGGAATTTGTCGAGCCAGGCGGTGTCTGCCAGTGCTGGATTGCCTGTTGGGCTGCTCATTCCGGGGGCGGTACCTCTTGCGCCTCAAGATCGCCCGCAGGACAGACCAAAAAATCTGCATTAAGCAACAAAATGTAAACGCAAAAACCCTAGCACCACCACCAATGTATTTGTCTAATTCTTTCATTAATGACTTCCGACTGACTTCCGGCCTGACTTCACCCTGGTTTCTGGCCTAATTTTTATTTATTATTTACAATTGGTTATCTGGCATCTTTTTGACTTCCGACCTGACTTCCCGACCGAATACTCGGATGGTGCGCTTCTATTTGCGTCATGTTCACTTCGTTGCTGCATATTGCGACACGTTTACTTAGTGAATGAGACAAAGGAGAACGGCACATGGGAAAGTCCATTGGTCGAGAAAGTGTCTAGCCCTGAGCTTACGATCCACCAATGCAACAAACAGTGGAAATGGCACTCATCAAACGGATCATCCCCCAACAAAGTTCGTCGAACCTGCAGTTCTCAACCGATGCTACGCAACCTCCCACAAGGCCCAATTGACAGGCTCCAAGGCAGATACGGCTCACCGCACAGCAAACCCCGTAGAAACCGCCAATGCGGGCTCCACAATGGCTCCAAAGATCGATCATGAAGATACGCATTAAAGAAATCCGGCAAGCCAAAGGGCTTACTCTGGACGAACTTTCAGTGAAGGTTGATTTATCTCGATCTTATTTGGCGCAATTAGAAAAGGGGACACGTCAACTCACCACCAAGAAGCAGGCTATTATTGCCGCAGCCCTTGATGTGGAGCCAACTGAGATCGTAGATTTCAACGCACCCGACAAAGACGACGAGGCGCTTCTTCTCGAGGCGTTCCGTGCCTTTGCCCCGAACAGCGAAAAGCTTGACTCGAATGGGCGAATATAGCTAAGGGGTCCGCCCTGGAAAAAGAGTGAATATTCTATACGCCATGCCAACTGGACCAACCGATCTTGTGCACCGAGAAAAACTGCAAATTAAAGATTCACCGGGGCACGGACTGCAAGAAGGTGAAGGTCGAAGATCTGGAAAACCAGATCGAAGGAAAGGCCGCATAATCGGCGGGTATGAAAACCCAGATGCGGGGCAGCTTAGGTTTCGCCTTTTTAATTTCCTTATTTTACAGGCGTTTAAAATAAAGTTTTGGTGCGGGCGGTGGGACTCGAACCCACACGGGCATACGCCCTTCAGATTTTAAGTCTGATATGTCTACCATTCCATCACGCCCGCACGGCGCAGTCCCCAAAGAACGTGCAATTTCCTTACTAGCACAGCGGGATGAGAACAATGCGCTTTGACACAGATGGGGCAGGATTTTTTGGTGGAAAGTCGTGCCCCCTGTCTGACGCCGCCGTCAATGAGCGGCAGAGCCCCTCCTCTGATCAGAAGTCACATACCAAGCGATTCATGGATCTAACCGACACCGTCTTTTCCTCAGCGGAATCTTCTACAATCCGGACCGGGCACGAAACAGGATCGAAGAACGGAGGAAACACAGCAACACAAGACGCACCGACGGTGCAATGGGGCACCGCCCGCCAGCGTAGGAAACCTTCGTGTCGACCGACCAAGGTCACGAAGCAACAACCAAACTGAATCATTCGAGTGAGGCTGATCAGGAGATGAGCGCCTGCAATATGTCTTCCAAACGCTCTCTGCAATTGCGGTCTCACAGGTAAAAACGATCTGTGAGACAACTGCAAATCGCTTCAAATTACCCAGGAATTCTACATTCCATAGGGTCGTAGAATGACATCCATTTCAAAACTTTCATCGTTTACAAATAATAACATTCATTTTAATGATTGTGAATGGATCAAATTTCTTTTTCTCGACGCAGTTTCATGTTCAATGCCACGTGCCTCGCGGCACTTGGAGCTCAAGCCAGGATCGTACAGGCAGAGTTGCAGCTCGGTCCTTCAGCCCGAATTACAACCCTGTCAGACGGACACCTGTCATTGCCACATGATGTTGTTTTCGGAGCCATGCCCAAAGAGGAGCTCGAGCAAATCCTGATCCGCAATCAAGCGGACGCCACCAAGTACGAGCCAGAGTGCAACCTCACGCTCTATAGAGATGATGAAAACACCGTGCTTTTCGATGCTGGAGCGGGGCCAGACTTCATGCCCACGTCCGGCAAACTGGCGGAAACTTTTGAAAAAAACGACCTGTCACCCGAGAGTGTCACGCATGTGGTTTTCACCCACGCACACCCTGATCATATCTGGGGTGTTCTGGATGATTTCGACGACCTTCTTTTCCCAAATGCGACGCACCACATTGGGCGTAAAGAATGGGATTATTGGTGGAACCCCTCAACGGTGGACACGATTGGCGAAGATCGCACCGCGTTCGCGGCCGGTGCCAAACGGCGATTGGAAGCAATTGAGGATCAGGTCGCGTTCTTTGAGGATGGGCATGAGATACTTCCGGGTATTGCTGCACGGGCAAGCTTTGGGCACACGCCCGGTCACATGGCCTTTGAGCTTCGAAATGGGAATGAGTCGGTGATGGTTGTCGGCGACGCGCTCGGAAATCCTCACGTGGCTTTTGAACACCCCGATTGGCACAGTGGAACGGATCAGGATCCCCAGATCGCCGCAGCTGCGCGTTACTCACTGCTGGATCAGGTTTCGGAAGAGAAAATGAGAATAGTTGGCTTCCACCTGCCGAACGGTGGAATTGGCCGCGTCGAAAAGACCGGCTCGGCCTACAGATTCATTGGAGAGGCGTCATGATTCGATCACTCGTGATTGCGGTTGCTTTCGTCACACCAGCTTGGGCAAGCGAGGATATTGCAGACCAGTATCCGCAAAGTGTTCTGTATTCCAAGCCGGTCGAATTCATCCCTGGCGTCTATTCCGCCATTGGCGCAACCGCTCCACCGACCTACGAAAACTCTGGTCACAACAACAACCTGAGCTTCATCGTGACCGGTGAGGGCGTGGTCGTTGTCAACGGCGGCGCGGCCTATGTCCTTGCCGAAGCGCTTCACAAGGAAATTCAGGCGATTACGGATCAGCCGGTCACGCTTGTCTTCAACGAGAACGGTCAGGGGCACGCGATGCTTGGCAATGCCTACTGGTCAGAAAACGGCGTTCCAATCGTCGCCCATTCGGATGCAGCAGCTGAGTTCGAGGAGTATGGCCCTCAAATTTTGGAGGGAATGAAACGATACAATCAGGACAAGGCAGAGGGAACGTTTCTGGCAGGCCCAACCGAGACATTCGATGATGAATACGTGGTTGAGATGGGCGACTTCCGGATCGAAGCCAAATACCTCGGTCCGGCCCACAGTCCCGGCGATATCTCGATCTGGTTGCCAAACCAAAGCCTTGTCATCGCGGGTGACATGGCGTTCCACGAGCGCATGCTGCCGATCTTTCAGAATACCTATACCGCGGATTGGCTTGAAACATGGGACAACGAGTTCGAGGCTTTGAATGCCACATATGTCGTACCCGGACACGGTCATCCTACGAACATGGATCAGGTGCGCCGCTATACACGGGATTACCTGTTATACCTGCGAACCAAAATCCAGGAGCATATGGACGCGGGCGGCGATTTGACTGAAGCGTACTATGTCGATCAGTCCCCCTATGCCCATCTGGACACGTACGATGAGCTGGCAACAAAGAATGCCGGGCGCGTTTTCGAGCAGATGGAGTTCGAGTAACTCAGGAATGCTGCAGTACCGGTAGCCGCATCAAAAACCTGTGCGTGCCTATCGCCCCAACCCACATGAAGAAAACGGCAAGCCAGGCTGTCAATGACAGGGCGGACCCGCCTGAAAGTCCGGCGCCCACGGCGCAGCCTCCGGCCAGCATCGCTCCGAACCCCATGAGGACAGCTCCGACCAGGTACCGTTCCATCGGGGTATCCGAGCCAAAGCGTTCAATCCTCCACTCGCCAGTAACAATAGCAGATCCTGCTGCGCCAATGGCCACGCCGGGAACAAGGCCGATACCGAAAGACAGCACGACATTTCGCTCTGCAACCAACGCCATCAGCGTGTCTGTGGCCGGGCCTGTAAACGTCACTGAAGACACAGGTACGACTTCGAAAGAAGCTTGCGCGATGGAATATGTCATAAACCACCCAAGCGCCACTGCCCCGCCAACTCCTGCGGCTGTCACGATCTTTGCAGGTGCGACATTCCTATGAAATGCAAACACAATTGCCAGAACAAATCCAATTGCGGCAACGGCTGCATAGGCCGGTGGCGAAAGTCCGATTATTTCAGAAAGATCGCGCTGTGCGCCTCCTGAGATGGTCCACAGACCGGAAATCGCTTCACGGGCCGGGCTGAGAACACCTGTGTAGGCCGCCTGGGCCACCAAGGTCAAAACTAGTCCTGTCACGAGGGCACGCAGATTGCCGCAGGAGGCCAAGACCAGCAGGCGAGATGCGCATCCGCGCGCAAGAACCATGCCTATGCCAAACATCGCCCCACCAATTACCGCGCCGCTAAGGCTTCCGGTTGACGCGATGGCGCGTGCTACTGAAAGGTCCAGCAATTCAAGCGAGACAAGCGCCTGTACCAGCGTTAGTGCTGCGGTAAAGGCGATCAGCCAAACCGCCAAACGGGGACCAAACTTACCTTCGGCGACTTCGACAGTCGACGCTCGCAAACAAAAGTGAGATATCTGAGCCGTCACGCCGAACAAGATACCGACGAGCACTCCGGCAAATGCCAAGGCGCCCGGGTCTCCCAGTAGATCGATGAGCCTCTCCATGAACAGAAATTCTCACTTGGTTGCGTGTGCGTCCTTGTCTTCGGTCAAGTTATCCTCGTCATTGCGCGGCCATCGGCCTGCGCGCCAATTGGCATTGCGTCCATAACTCACCCAATGCGGATACCAGACGGTCGACGTCTTCAGAGGTGTGCACCGGCGACGGCGTAATCCGCAGACGCTCCGTTCCTTTGGGAACAGTTGGATAATTGATGGGCTGGATGTAAATCCCATAGTCACGCATCAGTATATCAGAGATGAAGCGACACTTGACCGGATCGCCGACCATGACCGGAATGATATGGCTTGGGTTTGGAGTATGGGGAATACCCTGATCGTCCAGCCTGTCCCGGACTTCGCGCACCCGCTTTTTGTGCTGTTGTCGCTCTGCATTGCTTTGCTTCAGGTGCTTAACCGAAGCCGCAGCACCTGCTGCCACGGCCGGAGGCAAAGCAGTGGTGAAAATAAAGCCGCTGGCAAAAGATCGGACAAAGTCGACAAGTTCCTTCGACGCCGCGATGTATCCTCCGACCACGCCGAACGCCTTGCCCAACGTACCTTCAATCACGGTCAGGCGGTCCATCAGGCCCTCGCGCTCGGCAATGCCTCCGCCGCGCGGACCGTAAAGCCCGACCGCGTGAACTTCATCCAGATAGGTCATCGCGCCATATCGGTCCGCCAGATCACAGATCCCGGCAATCGGTGCAATGTCGCCGTCCATGGAATAGACGCTTTCAAACGCTATGAGCTTGGGCGCATTTGCAGGCAAGTCTGCAAGGTGTCTTTCAAGGTCCGCAAGATCGTTGTGCTTCCAGATCCGCTTTTGGCAACGACTGTGACGAATCCCCTCGATCATCGAGGCATGATTCAATTCGTCGGACAAAACCGTGATGCCAGGAATGCGGGACGCCAGGGTTCCCAAGGCGGCCCAGTTGGATACGTAACCGGACGTGAACAGCAATGCCGCGTCCTTGCCGTGAAGGTCCGCAAGCTCCTGCTCCAACAGCACATGTTCGTGCGTGGTTCCCGAGATATTCCGCGTTCCCCCTGCCCCAGCGCCACTTTTGTCAATCGCCCCGTGCATGGCTGCGAGGACTTTTGGGTGCTGACCCATTCCAAGATAGTCGTTCGAGCACCAGACAGTGACTTTTTTGGGACCATCCCCTGAGTAACTGCGCGCCTTTGGAAACGCGCCGCACTGACGTTCGAGGTCCGCAAAAACCCGGTAGTTTCCTTCTTCTTTCAGGTGACCAAGTTGATCACGAAAATACTGCTGGTAGTTCATTTCAATCCCCAACAGCCTCTTCAACGATTCCGGACAACAGGGTCTGGACCTTTTGCATTGGGCCGTCCGGATAGCTTCGGTATCCGACCTTCACCCCGTCATCGCCCTCGGTCACGAAAATCCCGTATGGGCAATAGCCGATATTCATCGGATCAGCTTCCATCACCTCACGCGAAATCTTTGCCGAGCAAAAAATAAAGATGTCCGCTGCCGCGAATATCTGTTTGTCGCTGCCGACATCAGCGCCCGTTCGGTTCAACATTTCGCCAACGTGGCTCACATAGTCGATGACCAGCCCCTGCCCGACAATGGCGGATTCGACGGCAAAGGTGGCATCATCAAAACTTCCGTCAAAGGGAGCAGTGATGATCTCTTCCGCGAGTCCCTGACTTGCGGAGACTGCAAAAAAAGCGGCCGTAACGATAAAATGTTTCATGGTTTTGATCCTCCTCCTGAGCCGCATTTTCTCAGATTGAACTTCAGGGGCTTTGACCAGTGTCAAAACCCCCGAAAACTTCTATCCGAACATGTCCGAGGTGATACCGGCATACCAACCCAGCGACTCTTCGTACGTTGCTTTTCTCAGATCGGCATCTTCGCCGGTCTGGCTGATGAAGCCGTCGACTTTGGCGATCTTTTCGGGCGTCGCCTCGTAGGTTGCACCAACCTTGACGCCATCATCTGTGTCGATCAGCGACCAGCAGGTGTTGGAAAACTTAGCCGGGAACACCTTGGATCCGGTCAACGCGCCCCGCACTGCATTCGCACAGACTTTAGCCTGGCTGTTGGCCGAGAAACCGGATTTCGGCATGTCACCCTGCTGGCTGGCATCGCCAAGGACATAGATGTCCGGATCAGCCTTGGAGGACATGTCCGCGGCGTTCACCGGCGCCCAATTGCCGTCGGTCACTCCGGCCATTTCCGCAATACGTCCGGCTTTCATCGCCGGGATCACGTTGCAGACGTCGACTTTGGTCTCTTCTCCGTCGATGGTCACCGTCATCGCGTCCGGGTTTACCGAGACATTGCCGCCACCGAAGTCTTCGCCGATCCAGTCGACCATGCCTTCATAGTGGTTCGCCCAGCCTTCCTGGAACAATGCCATCTTCGAAAACTTCGGCTTCGGATCTGCCACGATGATTTTCGCAGTTGGGTTGTTTGCTTTCAGAACATGCGCAACCATCGAGACCCGTTCATAGGGCCCGGGCGGGCACCGGTACGGGTTTGGTGGAGCAACCATCGCAAAGGTACCGCCTTCCGGCATCGCCATGATCTGTGCCTTCAGAAGTTCCGTCTGAGAGCCCGCCTTGTACGCATGCGGCATCTTGTTCTGCGCCGAGACATCCCAGCCTTCAACTGACCCGTCGACAAAATCGATACCAGGGCTCAGGATTAGCTTGTCGTACGGAACTGAGCCACCACCCGCCAGCGAAACAGTCTTGGCATCGCGATTCACGCCGACGGCCCAATCGTGGACCACGTTGATCCCGTATTCAGCTGCAAGCGTGCCATAGCTGTGGGCGATATCCGAAAGTTCCTGAAACCCTCCCAGATACAGGTTTGAGAAGAAGCAGGTGTAGTAGGTCCGTGACGGCTCGATCAGCTTCACGTCGATCTCACCTTTGCTGTCCTTGGCGATATAGCGGGCTGCAGTAGCGCCGCCTGCGCCGCCGCCGACAACAACGACCCGGGGTCTGCCCTGAGCCAGAACCATCGGCGCAGATAGTCCGGCTGCCACAACCCCGGTGGCTCCTAGAAATGTACGTCTATTGAGTGTCATCGCGTTTCCTCCCCTTAGGCACAGTCACTCTGGATTATTGAAGTAGGCGGCCAAAGCCGCAATCTCGTCATTGCTCAGCCTTCCGGCGATCATTTGCATAACCGGATGTGGCCGCTGTTTGTCCTTGTATGCGTGCATGGCGACAACAAAGTCCTCGTCGGGCCAATAGACGATCGATGGGATACCTTGGTCACCCCCTTTGATCTGGTGGCACGTCGTACATTCGCTGCTGAGATATGCGCCGTATTCGGGATCTCCCTGAATCGCCAGGATTGCTGGATCGACGGAATGATCCGTACCTTTCGCGGTTGGGTCCGCTTCGGGAATATCACGAGGATTGTCTGAAAACGCCCGCAAATAGGCAATCACGTTGGCACGGTCTTCCGGGTCTTTCAGGCCGCCAAAGCTCATCCTTGTACCCGACGCAAATGCACGTGGATTTTCGATATAGGCCGACAAAGTGTCAGCGTGCCATTCCAGACCTGAATTTCCCGCGCGCACAAGGCTCTTGGAATAATTGAAACCATCGAGACCCGCGGCCTTGCGCCCAAAGACACCATTCAGATGCGGGCCGATTTTGTTTTCAGCTCCTTCGCCAACCTGATGGCAGCCTGTGCATTTGGCGAACACTGTTTTCCCGGCCTCGGCATCACCAAGGTCTTCGGTTGCGTAGGTCGATGTGGCGAAAGCCGCCAGAACCGCCGCGCACGCCACTATGTTCGACCACCGCATGATCAGCTTCCGAACGATTTGAGGTAGACAATCACGGCCTCAATATCATCCGGCTTCCTTAGCCCCGCGAAAGACATTCGCGTGCCCTTCATGTAGTCCTTGGGTTTTGTCAGGAAGGCCGCCATTTCCTCATCCGTCCAAACAAGGCCGGCCTCGGCTGCGGCTTTCATTGCCTTGGAGTATTTGAACCCCTCGACCGATCCTGCATTGGACCCGACAACCCCGTTCAATGCCGGCCCGGTGCTGTGCTTTGCACCTTCACCCACCTGATGGCAGGCTTTGCACTTCTTGAAGACTTTCTCTCCGGCGGCAACCAGTTCGGTCGCGTCGTCAGTCTTTTCGGCTTCTTGAAGGGCCGGTTCCGCCGCGGCTTCTTCCTCGGGCTTTGGTGCTGCGGCCGGAATGAACGACGGGCCGTCCGCAGTGAATGTCGGCAGCCCCTCCACGGTGGCATCATTCATCACCGAGTTCGACCCACCTTCTGGCGGCGTCTCGACCAGAAAAACAGAGCGCATCGTGACAGCGGCCTCTGCCTTGCAGTTCTTCATGCAAGGTTCTTCGCGCCATTCAGCGTACTCGGTCTCGGGTCGCGTATCGACAACAAAACCGTCCTTGTTGTACATCTCGAATTCGGCAAAGTTTTCGTTGCTCAGTTCGAAATCGTCATCCACCAAATCATTTGAATACAGGATGTATGCAACAATCGCATAGGTCTCATCCGCGGTCAAAGTGCCTGCCTCACCAAATGGCATTGATCGGGAAATGTAATCCCAGGCGGTAGACAAATGCGGCCAGTAAGACCCTACGGTCTTCACGGGATCTTCGTTTGCAAGCGTGTCGAACCCGCCGGCAAGAACGGGCCAGTTGTCCACACCTTCAGCAAACTCGCCGTGACATGACGCGCAGCGGTCGGCAAACACTTCTTCCCCGGTCCAAACGTCGCCCGAACCGACCGGCAAGCCACGTCCGTCCGGCAGAACATCAACATCCCAGGCCGCGATCTCCTCCTCCAAGGCGGGGCGTCCAATCCCATATATGCCACCACGGCTCGGTGCAGGTGCGGTCAGGTTCGCCCCATTTGCTAACCGCTCCTCAGCAGCAGCCTGAATTTCCTGGACTTTGAGATCCAGTTGGGCTGCCCTGTCGGCTTCTGCCTGTGCTTTTGTTTGTGCGGCTGCTGCGTGGGCCTCAATCTGACCCACCCGGGTTTCCAAAGTTTCGATTTTCGATTGGCCGTAGTTTCTGTTGGCAAAGACCAACGCCCCCGCAAGCACCAACGCTGTGCCGCCGAATACCGGCAGGAAAACATGACTAAGAGACTTCGACATTCTCAGCGATCCCTTCTGCGCTTACGTACCACGTCTGGATACAGTTGTTGTGATAGACCGAGTTTTCCCCGCGCTTTTCGCGCAGGTGGTCTTTGGTTGGTTGTACGTAGCCGGTCTCGTCTATTGCTCGGGCCTGTAGGAGCATGGGTGCCCCGTCCCAGTTCGTGTCGAGATAGAAACGCGACAAAGCCTTGGAATCGCCCTGCTTGCCAAGGCGTGCCGTTTCCCACGTGATGCCGCCGTCCTTGGATACATCGACACGGGTAATCTGTCCGTGGCCTGACCATGCAAGCCCTGAAATCACCAGCGGCCCGGGCCCATGTTTGATCGGCATTTGCGGGCTAGGCGAGGTTATGACGGATTTCGCATCCATCACCCAAGTCCATTTCTGGGCTGTGCCATCGGCATAAACATCGGTGTATTTCGAAGTTTCTTCGCGGCTTTCGACTGCCCTATCTACAACCTCGATGCGGCGTAGCCACTTGACCCACATGTTGCCTTCCCAGCCTGGCACGACCAGGCGCACGGGATAGCCATGCTCCATCCGCAGGGCTTCGCCATTTGCCTTGAAGGCCACCAACACATCATCCAGCGCTTTTTCCATCGGAATGGAGCGGCCATTGGACGACGCATCCGCACCCTCAACATAGACCCACTTGTCGGGCGAGATATCGGCGCCTGCTTCCTGCAACAGCGTGCGCAGCGGAACACCGGTGTATTCCATATTGTGAATCATGCCGTGGGTGAATTGCGCACCGTTGAGTTGCGCGCCTGCCCACTCCATCCCGGAATTCGCCGCACATTCGCAGAAATACACGTGGTTTTCGCGCGGGAAACGTTCGATGTCGTCATACGTGAAGACAAGAGGACGATCGACCAGACCGTTGATCATCAGCCGATAGTCTTCCTTGCGCAGCTCGATTGCGCCCGAGTGATGCCGTTCAAAAGCACATCCCTGGGGTGTGATTGTGCCATCAAGCGCGTGGATCGGAGTAAAGTTGATCGACGAAATCGGAGAGGCGGTCAGCCATTCCACATTGCGGCGCACGACATGGGATTCATAACTTATCGGCATGCCATAAGGTGCCTCGTCAACGCCTGCACCCGTGTAAGACGCCCAATCCTGAAGCTCTGTTATCAGGGGGTCGGGCGTTTCTGCCACTGCCGCACCTGCAACTGACCCCGCGGCGACCGCGGCACTGCCTTTCAGGAAGGCCCGGCGGGACGGTTTGAACGCGTCATCCATATCTCTTAGGTCTCCATCTGTTTCTTATGCGCCGACGACATCGACGCTGGTGTTCTCTTGCACTGTTACAGTGCCTAGATTGCGAATGTGGTTTTCGACGACATCCCAGATCGGCGGGCCCTCGGTACCTTCGTTGACACTGGCCCACCCCGCCACAACGTAGGTTTTCGACGGATCAATCGCTTCACCTGTCTTGAGCAGGGTCATTTCGCTGATCCGCTGCCCTTGCGGCTTGGTCACGTCGATGCGGTAACCAAGCCCACCGACACGGACCATGTCGCCGCCCTGCTGATAGTAAGGATCAGGGTTGAACAGGTTGTCGCCGACATCCTCGAGGATCACATGGATGAATTCACCTGTCATTTCTGTGCGATATGCATTCGGGTAAGACATCGAGGTGACGTTCCAGATGTCCTCGCGCGTAATCTCCTGCCCCGGCAGGATCGACGGGCCCCATCGGACGCCAGGCGACATGGCAATGTCTGCCTCACGTTCTTTAAGCAGGGCGTCGCAGATCAGATCATCCCAAGTGCCGTTGAAATTGCCGCGACGATAGAGCAACGAGTCCGTTTTACCGATCACTTCGCTGAGCGTCGTCTCATACGGCGCGCGCTGCTCATCTATCAGAGCGGTGATCGCAGGATCCGGAGCTATAACATCAGAGAAAATCGGGATCAGCTTGTGCTTCAACCCCATCAACTGCCCGTCCCGTACATCCAGGTCCACGCGGCTGACGAATTTTCCGTTCGAGCCTGACGCGATGATATGTGTTTTGCCCACCAGAACCGGCTCGGGCAGCGCGTCATGAGTGTGGCCACTGAGGATCACGTCGATCCCCTGCACCCGGCCTGCCATTTTTTTATCTACGTCAAAGCCGTTGTGGCTGAGGACGACGACGACATCGGCTCCGGCATCGCGTACCTCGTCAACCATTGACTGCATGTTCTCATCCCGGATACCGAAAGAGTATTCAGGGAACATCCAGCCCGGGTTCGCGATTGGCATGTATGGGAATGCCTGCCCGATCACGGCAACTTTTGCACCGCCCCGGTCAAAGAACTTGTAGGGTTTGAACAATTCCGCAGGTTCATCCCATTCGGCATCAAAAATGTTCTGGCCCAAGGCTGCAAAGGGCAAACCTTCGACGATTTCGTTCACTCTGTCGCTGCCCAGCGTGAACTCCCAATGGAAGGTCATTGCATCAGGTTTCAGCGCGTTCATGACATTGACCATGTCCTGACCGGCCGTCTGGTAACAGGTGTAAGACCCGTGCCAGGTATCGCCGCCATCCAAAAGCAGGGCATCGGGCCGGTCAGCACGGATGGCGTTTATGACGGTAGAAACCCGGTCCAAGCCACCGACCCGACCATAGGTCTTTGCCAGTGCCGCAAAGTCGTCGTAGGTCAGCGCATAGGCGGAAGGGCTGCCATCTTTGATTCCGTAGGCCTTGCGGAACGCAGCCCCCGTGACGTGCGGCATCTGCCCCTTTGCCTCGCCGATACCAAGATTTATCTCAGGTTCACGGAAGAAAATCGGTTTGAGTTGCGCGTGAATGTCAGTGACATGGATCAGGCTGATATTGCCAAAGGTCTCAAACTCTAGCAGCTGATCCTGCGTCAGACTTTGCTGCGCTGAAAGTCTGGCCCAGTTGCCAAACCCGGATGCCCCGTACAGAGCCGATGCCGCCATTGAAACCTGCAAGAAGTCACGTCGAGAAATCATCTTTCAGCTTTCCTATAACACATATAAATGTGTGAATGTTGTTTTCATGAAAAACCCGCGCCGGGCATCGCCAACGCGGGTCATTCGTTACTGGCGCACAGCCGGAGTTTCGACTGAAAGCCCGTTGCTACGCGAGGCAACATAGAGCTCCAGCGCACGGAACTCGTCCGAACCTTCGGCAAAGGTTTCCGCCCGTGTATCACGAATACAACCGCGGAAACGATTGTGTCGCGAGATCAGCTTGGCCTGTTTTAAGCGGTAAGTCGGGAACCCGTTGATCATTCCCTGGCTCAGGTGATCCGCTCGGATCATGTTGCCCCAATTGTCTTCATGACAGTTGGCACAGCTCAGCTCCAACTGACCATAGCGGGTATAATACATTTCCTTGCCCTGTTCCCAATACGGGGCGGCATCACCGTCAATGGCAATGTTCATGGGCATTCCGCGTGACTGCAGACCGATCAAAGCGACCATACTCTGCATATCTCCACCGGACCATTTCCAGGCGTCGGCTTCCATACGCTCCGTGCGGCACTCATTGATCAGATCTTCCATGACCACCAGCTTGCCGGTTTCGTCATCAACCTTTGGCATGGAAGCCTGCAATCCCTTGAAGCTTTCCACCCCGTCGTGGCACGACGCACAACTTTTTTCGGCAGCCCCATCAACCGTCTCAAAGAGGTCGGCGGCCTGGTCGACGAAGATCATCGCCGGATTGTCGAAATCATCGATCTGAAGGGCCTGGGTCTCATTCGTACGGAAATGCCAACCCGAATAGATCGTGTCCAGGTTTTCCAGATGCGCCGGAGCTTCGGTGACCGAGGTCATGTCCAGCTCGCCATTGATCACCAGATTGTCTTCGTCCGGTCCGGCCATTGCTGCCACTGGGAAAACCAGAACTGCTGCGATCGCCGTAAGTGCCTTAGTATTCATTTCGTTCCTCCCTTGGTGGACCAGCGCCAAAATTCATGTCCGGCGCTGATCTGCCTTAGTGGTCGAGCCGTCAGGCGATCTCGATCGATTTTTTCTCGTCGTAGACAGAGCCGTCGTCATCGTACCAGGTGAATACGAACTCACCTGCCTCAGGCACGGTTGCCTCAAACTGGAAATACGGATTGGTTGAAATTGCCGGCTCCATCGTCACATCGACCACCATTTCGCCGTTAAACTCGCAGGTGAAACGGTTGATGATCGACCGAGGTATGACGTTGCCTTCTTTGTCCTTACGTTGTCCGCTTTCCATCTTGTGGCTGATCAGTGTCTTGATCGTGACGGTTTCGCCAGCAGCGGCTTTCTTCGGAACCTTGACGCGGGGTTTCACACCGGATGCCATTGGTTAGTCTCCTGTTCTTCGAGGCATGCGTGGCTATCAGCCGCCGCAGCCGCCGATTGTAACTTTTACGGTCGCGGATGCCTTGGCAAAACTGCCATCTGCCATTTTCGCCACGGCAATCACGTCTTGCGTTCCCGCAAGACGGATGCGGGTTGAAGCGGCTTGTTCAGCAGCCAGCGGGCCGAAATTGAACGTTGCAACGCCCGGTTCGGGGTTGCCTGCGGCCACGATCAGAATCGAGGTGGCACCCGGGGCGCTTACTTCGATCGGTACGGTGTTTCCGTTCTCGGCAATTTCAGGTGCCGTCAGTGTCACACCGCCGTCTGCCACATCCGCCCCACCGGTAAACGCGGCAATCGCATCCTCAGCGGCCGCATTTGCACGGAGCGGCATTATTGTCAGGAACGCGGCGCCCAGCCCAAGGGCCAGAGTCTCGCGGCGAGAGAGTTCCATTTTCAATCTCCTTTGAATCTTCGACAATCACGCTATGAAAGCGCGACTATTGCTCTTTCAGGGTCGCAAGAAACGCGACCACGTCCTCGATATCCTGCGCTGTCAGGATAGGCGTCAGTGGTTCAGTCGGGGCTTTGCCGGTATAGGCATCGCCCGGGCGGATATAACCGTCATTCTTGTAGAACGCTGGCATTACCGTGCCTTCGAACGTCATTTTTGCATTTGCGACCAATCCGCGAAGCTCGGCCTCAGACCAACGATCACCAGCGCCATCCAGCATCGGACCAACCTCGCCCTGGAATGGAATGTCGGCCAAAGCCGATACCGCGTGGCACGCCACGCAATTGCCTTTTGACTTATCGCCAACGATAAGTGCGCCGTTTGCCGCATCACCGGCGGCGCCGGTCAAAGACACCTCTACCTCACCATATTCACCATAGGTTACGTTTTCCGGGTCTGTCTCCGCTGCAAAAGCGGCACCCCCCGTCATTGCGCAGACCAATGTTAAGAGTCTCAGCTTCATGATCCCTCCCATTTGCTAATACGCCGACGGCGCCTTGCGACCCAAAGCATTTGTGTACCGTAGTCGACGAGTGCGGTCTGTCGCAACATTAAATTCATTACAATGAATTTTTTTATTTATAACCCCGACCCTCAATCTTGCGAAACATTGTTTCGCTCCTGAATGCGTCGCGCGTGATACCGCTGGAAATCTTCACCATTATCAAGTTCGTACCGCTTCTCGTAGACCCAGGTGAAAAGGTCCAAAGTTGTTCCTTTGGCGAACGCTCCCGGCATAACTGCAACCGCAGCTTCAATGGCAGTGACGTCCTCGGGCGCCTCTTCGGGAAGAAATACAAGGGTCGGGGTAAACAGAATCCCCCATTTGCGCATCAGCGCTCTTTGCTCGCTCTCTTCCCCATCAAAGTCGGTGGCGGTGGTGCTTCCATGCAAATCCAGTTGGACGACAAAGAAGTTCTCTTCGATGAACGCCGCCAGGTCAGGCTGGGGGAAAACCTCTTCATGCATTTTCTTGCAATAGATGCAGCCCTGTTGCTCGATAAACAAAACCAACCGCTTGCCTTCATCTGACGCCTCTTCAAGATCCTCGCGAAGGTCTTTGAACGTGTCGCGCATCCACGGCGTTTTGTGCAACCCATCGTCGCCAATCTCAGCAGCGGAAACTGCCACGCCTACCAGGCATGCCATCAATACTGACATTGTTCGCTTCATGTTTTCCTCCCGTTTTATCCAATGGCTGCAAGCCAGGGCATATGGACCAGCATCCATTGGGCGACTTGATTGATGGAGTTGGTTGCGATCAGGACGCCGAACAGAATCAACAACGCCCCCATCACCTTCTCCATCAGAGGCAAGTGCTTTCTGAACCGCGCCATCCACTGCATGAAGGGGCGAACCAAGAAAGCCGCCAGAACAAACGGCGCGGTCATTCCTACCCCGTAGACGAACAAAAGAACCGCTCCACGCCAAGCCGTCTCGGTTCCGGCCGCTGTAAACAGGATTGCAGCGAGCACCGGCCCAACACAGGGCGTCCAGCCAAAAGCAAATGCCAGTCCAAGAACATATGCTCCGATCAGGCTCACGTTTGATGTCTCGCCGACGTCTGCCCGAAACTGTCGATACAGGAACCCGATGCGAATCAGCCCAAGGAAATGCAAACCCATCGTCACGATGATGGCTGCCGCTATCCAACGAAGGATATCGAAGTATTCGCGAACAAGTTGTCCGAATATCGAAGCCGTGGCTCCGAGAGCCATAAAAATCGTTATGATCCCCGCTGCAAATGCGATTGCAGCAAGCGTTGCTCTGCGGCGAACGTTGCCGGAAATAGCTGAATTCGCAGAAATCTGCTCCATCCCGACACCCGCCAGATAACTGAGGTAAAACGGCACAATTGGAAGGATGCAGGGGGACAGAAATGACAACAGCCCTGCGACCAGAGCTCCTGCAAATGTAATGTCGAGCATGGTCAAACCTGTCCTGGCGAGCTATCATTCATACATTCAAAGTAATAAAGATATGTCGCCGCGGTCAATCGGAGCTTGAGATGCGCCACCTTTTCCTGCTTGTACTTGCGATCACGTTGTTTGTGTCTCCCAAGGCTCTACGGGCGGAAATGACACTTCTGATGGCAGAAGAAGATGGGTGTATGTGGTGTGCCCGCTGGGATGCTGAAATCTCGGGGATTTACCCGAAAACACCGGAAGGAAATGCCGCCCCGCTTCAGCGCGTAGACATCCATGCATCCATGCCGGATGGAATCGAACTGGGAAGACCTCTGTACTACACTCCAACCTTTGTCTTGCTGAACAACGGCCGCGAAGTCGGCCGGATCGAAGGGTACCCCGGTGAAGACTTTTTTTGGGGTTTGTTGGGCGTGCTGCTACGTGACGCAGGGGTACAGATTGAGACCTCTGGATAAACGACGGTAAATTACATAAACTGTTTTGAATGCGTGAAGCTGAGAAAGCGAGGCGATCTTGTTGGATAAACCATCGAAACTGCCAGTGTTCACAAAAGACATGTGCGCAGAAGATCTGGACCAGATGATGGAGAATGCGCAAACGGCATCAAACTTCCTGAAGGCTATCAGCCACGAGGGGCGTCTGATGATCTTATGCTACCTGTCCTCGGGCGAAAAGTCCGTCACCCAGATGGAAGAGATGCTGTCAGCGAGACAGGCTGCGGTATCTCAACAATTGTCCCGACTGCGTTTCGAAGGTTTGGTCAAAACACGGCGTGAAGGTAAAACAATCTACTACAGATTGGCTGATGATCGATCGACACAAATATTGGAAGTTGTGTACGACCTCTTCTGCAGGCAGAAGTAAACGCCGATCAAAACGCCGCCAGCTTTGGGAGGAGACTGGCAATGTTCGAAGCATTGGGAGACGCAAATACCGTTGCTCTGATCGGTTTGATTGGTGGAATCGTGTTGGGACTGGCCGCGCGTGTCGGCCGATTTTGCACGTTGGGTGCAATCGAAGACTATCTTTACGCAGATGATGACCGGCGACTGCGCATGTGGGCAATTGCGATCGGTGTTGCAATTGTCGGAAGCCATACCGCAATGGCGTTCGGCTGGCTTGACCCTATCGGAACACGCTACCTTGCGCAGACCTGGAACCCACTCGGGTCGATCGTGGGTGGCCTCATGTTTGGTTACGGAATGGCCATCAGCGGAAACTGCGGCTATGGCGCGCTGGCAAGGTTGGGAGGTGGCGACCTTCGATCCTTCGTCATCGTTCTGATCATGGGTCTTTCAGCGTATGTCGTAATGTCAGGTCCCTTGGCTTATCTGCGGGTTTGGGTCTTCCCGGTGGAAATGGATCTCAGCGGCCCTCAGAGCATCAGCTTCCTTGGTGAACGGTTGACCTCTATTCCAGCCTGGCTCATCGGCTCTGCTGTCGGTGCTGTTTTGGTGATATTCGCTTTGGCGAACCAACAGTTCCGCCGCGCTCCGAAACACGTGTTCTGGGGATCTGTGGTTGGGCTGGCGATCGTTTCAGGCTGGCTTGGCACGAATTGGGTGGCGACACAGGGTTTCGACGGTGAGCCGGTGCAAACTCATACCTTCGCTGCCCCCCTTGGGGACACGATGTTCTACCTTATGACGGCGTCCGGAAACACTTTGTCTTTCGCAGTCGGGTCAGTCTCAGGAGTTCTCATCGGCGCGTTTTTGGGATCTTGGTCAAAAGGCCATTTTCGCTGGGAAGCATGCGAAGATCCACGTGAACTAAAGCGACAAATGCTGGGCGCAGCGATCATGGGACCGGGAGCGATCATCGCAGTAGGTTGCAGCGTCGGACAAGGCATATCCGCCTTCTCGCTTCTGGCCTACAGCGCACCAGTTACATTCGCTGCGATCTTTGCAGGTGCAGCGCTTGGATTGAGACAGCTCGTTTCCGGACTGTCCTTCATAACTGAGCGCTGAGTTCAGAACACTATCGAGCCAAATGCCGTAAGAGCCGTCAGTGATACTGATCGGCCCTACATGCGAAATGCAGTTTGATATTTGGAGTATGACCAGATCATTCAGCGGCGCGCCCGAAAGAGTGCTTCAAAAAAGCACCGGCATTAGTTCATGCCCAAGGCTTCCTTGTACATCTCAATAACTGCCTCTTGCTCAGCAATATCATCCTTATCTCTTTTTCTGAGAGAAATGATGCTGCGAAGGGCCTTCACATCGTAGCCACGCGACTTACTCTCTGAATACACTTCTTTTATTTGGTCCGCGATGTCTTTCTTTTCCAACTCCAGGCGCTCGATACGCTCTACAAATTGGCGCAGTTCCCCAGAGGTGACCTTGTAACTTGCTTCTGCTTCTTCAGACATGCTCATCTTTATCTTCCTAATTCTGGACCACCACCGCCAAGAGAATACAGTTTTAACTACTTGTATTCGTCTTAAGTCTTTGTCGTCACGTATATAAAACAGTTTTCCAGTGATGGGTGTGGCCACGCGACTTGGCTTCAGCCATGACTTCTTTGTGTTGTTCCGTCAGGTGCTTTTTCTCTGCATTCAGACACTCAAACCACTCGATGAACTGACGCAGCTCGCCTGCCATAAAGCGATAGTTGGCCGCGGCCTGATCTTCGATGATGACTTCCATACGCGTCTCTCCCAAAGGCTGAAGTCTGGTGCAGGATGCCGGATACAATGCCGCCGCCCGGGTCGCAAGCACCCAATCTACTAGCGCACTTGTACGATGGGATCCGATCCGCTAAGCGCAGAGGGAGTTTGCGAGGAAATGCAGGGCATCATGTTCGAATTCATCACATGGGGCGGTGCGGCCCTTTCACTGGCCGGGCTTGCCGGTCTGGTTTGGTGCATTCTTCGCGTGATGAAGGCGCGCAAGGCCGGTCTGTCGGACGACGAGTTGCGCGCTGTCGTTCAGGGCGTATTACCCTGGAACCTAGCTTCTTTGTTCCTGTCAGTGCTTGGATTGATGCTGGTCATCCTCGGAATATCCTTCGGATGACCGCCCAACTCAAACCGGCAAGTTATCGAACAACGCTTCAATGGCGTCTTCGCACAAGGCTGCATCCAGACGACGCAGTCGGGACGGCACTTGCATCCCCTCCTGCCTCATACGGTCAATAACCTTGCTCACACTTGGTTGAAGCGCCAAGCGCGTATCAAGGGACGCGTTCCTGAGCTTTTGTTCAAGCTGTTCAGCTTCGGAATAAAGACTTTTTGTTGTCATAATACCCTCCCAAGTGTCGTCAGTATTCCAGATTTAGGTAACGGGAATAAGACCCGAAAATAATAACCTCACCTTGTGCGGGATATTGCCCAACGCATTTGTAATTTCGGCAATCCGGCGCGGATGGGTTAAAGTTTAATCTGATTTAACCGTGAATGCCTTGACCCGCATCAAATGCAGTTTCGATGTTGCATCACATTCCATTTTGCATATATGATATATGGTAACCGATACGGAGGAAATCATGACACCCGCTGTGAAAGCGTTTTTTGACGATCAGACCTTCACGGTGTCCTACGTTGCTCATGAGCCGCAGGGACGTGCCTGCGCCATCATCGACAGCGTTCTGGATTTCGATCACGCCTCGGGGCGCACGGCGACAAAATCGGCTGACGCAATCATCGACTATGTGCGCGCGCACGATTTAAAGGTCGAGTGGATACTGGAAAGCCATGTTCACGCAGATCACCTGTCAGCTGCCCCCTATCTGCAACAGGAACTGGGTGGCAAAATTGGAATCGGCGCTCAGATCGTCACCGTGCAGGACACATTCGGCAAAGTTTTCAATGAAGGAACCGAGTTCCAGCGCGATGGCAGCCAGTTCGACGCCTTGTTCTCGGAGGGTGACAGTTTTCACATCGGCCAGATGCGAAGCGATGTTCTGCACACCCCCGGCCATACCCCAGCCTGCCTGACCTACGTAATAGGCGACGCAGCCTTTGTAGGCGACACGCTGTTCATGCCCGATTTTGGCACAGCCCGCTGTGATTTTCCCGGAGGGTCGTCAGCGAAATTGTTTGAATCGATCCAGAAAATCCTGTCGCTGCCAGACGAAACGCGAATCTATGTCGGGCATGATTACAAAGCACCGGGCCGTGATGAATACGCGTGGGAAACGACGGTAGGTGAACAGAAAGCGCTAAATGTTCATATCGGACAAGGGCGCAGCATCGAAGAATTCGTGGAAATGCGTGACGCAAGGGACGCCACACTGGCCATGCCACGTCTGATCCTGCCCTCTCTGCAAGTCAATATGAGGGCGGGTCAAATGCCTCCGGCCGATGATCAAGGCGATGTCTTTCTGAAGCTGCCGGTGAACAAAATCTGACGCAAGTCAAATCGATCAAAAAGGATAACTCCACATGAACATCGAGTGGATCTGGGGGCTGTGCGGCGGTCTGCTGATTGGCCTGGGCGGAGCCGTGTACCTGCTTGGAAATGGCAGGATCATGGGTGCAAGCGGTATCTTGGGCGGTCTTGTCGACGGTGAGGCCGGCGGTACGTGGCCCGAGCGCCTGACCTTCATTGCCGGGTTGATCGGTGTGCCGCTCCTGCTGCGGCCACTGATCGTTCCCGAGGCCCAAACGCATCTTACCAGCAATCTGGGTCTTGTTGTTCTTGCCGGGCTTCTTGTCGGCGTCGGAACGCGTATCGCCAATGGCTGCACGTCGGGTCACGGGGTCTGCGGCATCTCGCGGTTTTCTCTGCGCGGCATCGTGGCAACCGTATTCTATATCCTAGCTGGGGGAGTGACCCTCGTCCTGCTGCGCCATGTTTGGGAGCTGATCTGATGCGCCTTATCATTGCATTACTTGCCGGATCCCTGTTCGGTGCCGGATTGTTGATTTCAGGTATGACGGACACGACCAAAGTTCAGGGCTGGCTGGATGTATTCGGAAACTGGGACCCGACCCTTGCCTTTGTGATGGGTGGCGCCATCCTGCCGATGCTTGTGGCGTGGAGGCTGACAATCGGTCGCAAAGCCCTGACCGGGGACGATTTTCCGCCTCCTGCAAGGCCCGAGGTTGATCAAAGGCTTATCGTTGGTTCGGTCCTTTTCGGGATGGGCTGGGGCTTGGCCGGGCTTTGCCCCGGACCAGCTATGGCCTCGTTGACTTATGGTGGGCTGGGTGGCCTGGTCTTTCTGATTGCGATGGTCGCCGGCATGTTCATGGCGCCTACGCTTGGCGCTCAACTGGACAGAGCTGCAAACGCGGCCTAAGGATCTGATATGGAGATTCGACCGATCACGACCCGCTATGCTGTCTCGCCGCAGATCACGGTAGAAGACGTCCCGGCAATTGTCGAGGCGGGCTTCGTTAAGGTGATCTGCAACCGGCCCAATGT
This sequence comes from Ruegeria sp. YTSC106, assembly GCF_059609765.1. Taxonomy (NCBI): domain Bacteria; kingdom Pseudomonadati; phylum Pseudomonadota; class Alphaproteobacteria; order Rhodobacterales; family Roseobacteraceae; genus Ruegeria; species Ruegeria sp. YTSC106. Next base: position 250,035 of record NZ_JBXWMI010000005.1, on the reverse strand, counting down.
TGAAGTTCCCGCGATCATGCAATCCGACGCAATCGGTGAAGCCGTTCGTGCCGCTGGTATGGAATACGAAGTATTGGAACTGACACACCAGACCATGACGCCCGAGAATGCAAGACGGCAACGCGAACTGGCAGAAAGCTGCGATGGTCCGGTTTTAGCTTATTGCGCCTCGGGCACTCGGTGTTCGGTGGTCTGGGCCCTTGGTCAATGCGACCGCATGAGTACGGACGACATTCTGACCGCTACGACAAATGCCGGGTATCAACTGGAAAATCTGCGCCCCGCACTGGAGCAATTCCGAAACAGGGCGGACTAAACCTTATTCCGCGTCGGTATTTGTGTCGGCAGCGTCAAGGCCAGCCAGTTGTGAAATCTCCGCGACCATCGGTTCGGAATCGTTCAGTGACAGATCGTTGTCTGCCAGTTCCAAACCCTCGTCCCCTGTTGCCGGAGGCATCATATCCACCGCATTGGAAACCGATTCGGCCAGGTGGTCGTGCGGCTGCATTCTCCCTCGGCTCTCGATAAACTCCTGCGCATCAGCCCCAGACAAGGCGGGTAGAGCCGAATGTTCGTTCAATCGAACGGCTCGCAAGCCGCCACACTGACCAAGGCGACCAATGCCCGTTGGCGTTCGGTCGATAGTCAATATCTCAGCTCCGTCCAGACGTGCCCCGTGTAGTGGCAAAACACTACCGGGTTGAATCGTTGACAGATCGGACAATGGCAGCGACATCCGGCACAAAACGGCGTTCAGTTCCGCCCGAACAACACCCGATGATAGCGCAATCCTCGGACCGGCCGTTTCCGTGACCTCATCAACTTTGTCCGGCGCAGCAGGATGATCCGGAAGGAAAATGGATATCTGCCCTTGCTGCACCCCGTTGGCCAGATCAACCGTCAGATCAAAGACATGGTGCGCGTCTGCAGACATGGCCAAAGACAAGCCGCGCGCATCTTCCGAACGTGCGGCAAGCTCATATCCTGTCAGGCAAATCTGCTCGTCCGCAGCGACTATTAAGCCGGCGGACAGAGTCAGCGCGGATTCGATAAATGGCGCCGCCATGGCGGCATCCGTATCTGTAAACACCCTTGGTTCGGGATCTCCGGGCAGTACTTCACCGATGGTCTGGGTTTGTACAATGGCGGACACTACGTGCGGGTTCAAGCAAATCGCAGCGCGGCCCTTCTGTCCATCAAAAACCAACAGCAGCCAATCCTGACCGACAGATCCCACCAGATCATCCTGAGAGCCGCTGGCTTGCTTTGCACCGATGACAGCCAAGGGAAGGTTCAATCGATCGCTTGCTGCCCGCGCGAACCCCAAGCGCAGCGCCCGTAGAACCGAACGCGGACGATCGCCTAAATCTTTTCGTCCAACAGACAGTTTGCGCGCCAAAGCGGCGCTGACGGTTTGTGACATGGCGCCCGATCACCAGTTGTTCCAATAACTGACTATTGGTTTACCCCGCCGAGCGTTACGAAGTTCTTTACGACGAGGTCATTGCGCAGCCTGCTGGAACGCTAAGGGCATGCTTACCCGGAATGCCGCGCCGCCCTGCCCGGGCAGATACGTGATCTCGCCGCCCAACCGCTGCATGATCTCTCGGCAAATCGCCAACCCCAAACCTGCCCCCCCTGCCTTGTCGACTCCGACACGGGCAAATTTCTCGAACACCATCGACCGCGCACCGGGTGGAATGCCGCTGCCGTTATCTATGAAATCGATGATAACCCTCCCGCCGACGTCGTGAGCTGATATGACTAATACCGGTTCTTCCGCGTCACAGTATTTCTGCGCGTTCGAGATCAGATTGATGAACACCTGCCCCAACCGGTCCAGATCCGTATGAAGGGACATTCGCTCTGCCGTAAGAGTCCGCCGGACCGTGATTTTCCTTTCCGCTCCGGCCAGCGCACTGGACACTGCGCGGTCCAGAACCGAACGCAAACTGTCATCGCTGAGGTTCAGATTGACCTGCCCGTTTTCGAGCACGCTCAAGTCCAGCAGATCGTCGAGAAGCCGGGTAAGGCGCAAGGCCTCATCGTGAATGATTGCGGCATAGCGGGTCTGTTCCTCTCGGCTCAGGCCCTCTGTATCCCGCATGATCTCGGAAAAAGCTCGGATCGAGGTCATCGGCGTACGTAATTCGTGACTGACCTGACTCAGGAAGCTGTCTTTTTGCTCGGAAATCTGAGTGAGCTTGGTGTTTGCTTCACGCAGCTGGCGCGCCGTGCGGGACAATTCGGACGACTTCTCTTCCAACTTCCCTGAGTACTCCAGAAGCTGCGCCGATTCATCCGCCACCGCAAGCAGGTCTTCAACCGAAACCGAAGACCCGCCCACGATCTGAGCGATCATCGCATGTGCCGTGGCGGTTCCGACCGACCCGCTCAACTCTCGCTCTAGACGGTTGAGGAAACCCGGGGTTGGTTCCGGCATGTGCGACCGGCCACCCTGTTTTTCAGCCTCAGCCTGGAAGAACTCCTGCGCCGGGGCGGTGCCCAGAATACGCTGAGTCATTATCATCAGGTCTTCGCTTTGCGCCACCGAACCGGACCAGCCGCCCGGTGAAACCGAATGATCGAAAACGTTGACGAACTGCGCGCCCTGCAAACGCTCCAGAGGGCTTGGAAAGCTCAGCAGGGACGCCACGCAAAATGCAATGGTATTGAGGGACAGAGACCACATCACGGTATGGACCATCGGGTCGATCCCTTCGATCCCGAACAGAGCATGAGGACGCAGCCAGGCAAGACCGAACAGCCCATTTTGCATTACAGCCTCTGGCATCCACGGCGCGCCCATACCTGGCAACAAAAGTGTATAAATCCACAATATGAAACCGACGCTCAGCCCGATCAGTGCCCCTGTCCGGGTTGCTCCGCGCCAGAACAGCCCTCCGACCAAAGCAGGCAGAATCTGCGAGATGCCGGCAAAGGCAATCAATCCTATCGATGCCAGTGCAGCACCACCGCCGGACAACCGATAATAAAAGTAACCCAACGCCATGATCACGGCGATGGAAACACGGCGCGCTATCAAAACAATGCTTCGCACATCGCCCGAGACTGACCCTGTTCCTTCATGGGTGTTCAGCCATATCGGCATGACCACATGGTTCGACACCATCGTCGACAAGGCCATTGCGCTAACGATAACCATCGATGTTGCGGACGAAAACCCACCGATAAAGGACAGCATCGCCAGCCAGTCATTGCCCTGCGACAACGGTACGGTCAGCACGAACAGGTCGGGATTGGCCCCCTCTGGCAACAGATCCAGACCAACGACGGCAATTGGCACGACAAACAGGCTCATCAAAAGCAGGTAGAGCGGAAACGCCCAGGCAGCCGTTCTCAGATGACTTTCGTCATCGTTTTCAACCACCATCACCTGAAACATGCGCGGCAGACAGATAAAGGCCGCGGCGGACAGAAAAATGAAAGTCGTCCAGCGACCGGCATCGACATTCCACTGTCCGATTTCCGAGGCATCGATCTGTTCCATCATCGGGCCAACGCCACCAGCGATACCCCACACTACGAAAACGCCCACGGCGATAAGAGCAAACAGTTTGACCACGGCTTCAACGGCAATGGCCGTGACGACGCCGTGGTGACGCTCGTTCACGTCCAGATTGCGCGTACCGAAGAGAATTGCGAACACGGCCAGCCCCGCGGCGACCCAGAAAACGCTGGACCCTTCGCGATACAGGCCTGATGGATCGGCTTCGGCGAATATCGAAAAGGACAGGGTAATCGATTGCAACTGGAGCGCGATGTAGGGCGTCCCGCCGAGCACGGCTAGAACGGTCACACACACGGCCAATGTGTTTGACTTGCCATAGCGTGACGACAGCAGGTCTGCGATGGAGGTCACCCGCTGACTACGTCCGACTCTCACCAGCTTGCGCAACCCCCACCACCAACTGACCATTACCAGAGTGGGGCCGAGATAGATGGTGACAAACTCCAAACCGGACCGCGCGGCATTGCCCACCGCACCGTAAAATGTCCAGGCAGTGCAATAGATCGACAGTGACAACGTATATATCAGGGGAGACCGCAACCACGTTCCCCGCCGTGCTGCGGCCATCCGGTCAGCCGCGAAAGCTACCGCGAACAAGAAAACGACATAGGCAAGGCAGACCAGGATCAGCGTGTTAATGGTTGCCATCACTCAGCGTCCGCGTCTCGATCCTCGCGCGCGCCTATACGGCGGGCAGCAATGCCAAAAACCAACCCGACCAGGATCAGCGCGCCCCAGCAGACAAAAATGTAATAAGTCGCTGAAGACAAGGGGACGGCCGCACCCCCACTGGATTGATCGGGCCACAGCAACGGAAGCGCCAGCAAAGCCGCCCCCAAAAAAGGTAGAAGCCGCGCTGCATCCGTTAGCCTGCGTCGGCGATAGCTTTGACGTTCGAGAAAAAGCGAGGGCCGTGTGACCTGTGGTTTATCCTTGTTGCCCTCGCCAGTCATCATATTCGCGTCGCCTGCGCGTGAAGATCGCGCACAGCCGTCAGAACTTCGGCATTGGAAAACGGTTTGGTCATGAAACGGCTGACACCTGCGTTTTCCGCCATTTCCCTGTCCCGCGATTGACCGCGCGCGGTCAGCATCAAAACCGGTAAACCTGCCAGTTCTTCCATCTCTCTGATGTCCCGCAGAATATCCATGCCGCTCTTACCCGGCAGCATGACGTCCAAAATGACCAGGTCGGGTTGTGCCCCCTGGATCACCTGAACCGCATCCGCTCCATCGCCATGCGTTTCGACCTGCCATCCCTCGCGGGTCAGCAGGAACCGGATTGCTTCGGCAATGTTCGGCTCGTCCTCGATCAACAGAACCTTGCGGCTCATATTTTCAGTTCCTCCCCAAGACCGTTCCTCCATCCCGAGACCGGTCCTTTTTAGACTAAGCCTTCTGCCGGGAAAGTGTCAAAAGCCTTCGCTCAAAATCGACGGCTCGCGGCGGGCCTTGCACGCATTGTTGGGACAGACGCGGCAGTTCGACCCGACCCGCGTAACCGGTGCGTCACCTGTTGTTTCGTTGACCGAACGAACCAGCATGACCGAGCGGTAGGCGGGATCCTGATCATACCCCAATACAGCATAAGGCCAGGCATAGGCGAAGCATTCGAATTCAGCAGGTGTCCGGCCCATCTGGACAACTTGCTTGCGAACAGGAACAAGCGGACGACTCAAAGCCGAAAACAACGGCCATAGGGGGCAAACCTCACCATGCCTCGCCAACGCAAAGCCCGGAATCGGCTTGATGAACAATATGCTGCCGGACGCATCGCACAGCACCATACCAACAGGTTGCGGCAACACATCCTCGGGCAAAAATGCCAGTCGTCTGAGAATGGTGGCGACGTCTACGGAAAAACGGTTGGCCAACGCGATGGGATCCGCGTCGTCTTCTTGCAGACCCGATCTGAGTGCATCCAGCGGCAACACAGTTGCATCATCGCGATACATCTCCAGAATTTCACGCGCCACAATTCGGGCAGCCGACGTGTTGAGACTACTCAGATCAACAGCATCCACGTCTTCCCCTTGTTCCAGTTCCGAAAAACTGTACCTACGGGATTCGAAGAAGGCTTCGACCTCTTCAAGCGGAACACCGCGCGGATCAACTGACGAATCACTTTCGTCCAAAAAGGTTACAAGCGCCTTGGAGCTGCCGGCCAGCCGTTCTGCATCCTGATGCAAGTTTTTGTGAAATCGCTCCCGCCACTCGGCTTCGATGTCCTTTGTGTCTGCAAGAATTGCCGCTGTTGAACGAATCGCGGCCGCTGTGGACAGCACTTCGTGCATTGATGCCGCAAGATGAGGGTCATGCGTCAGGCGATCTGACAAGACCTCGACATTCCGCTCAAGCGAAACAACCCGGCGGTGCATCTGTGCAAGAACCCCGGCCCACCCGGGAAAACGCCCGGCGAATTCCTCCAGCCCGTCCACTTCGGCCTGCTGCCCGACGGCATCATCCGCCGCCTCCCGCAGGGCCGTCACAAGGGTTGCTTCAATCCCCTGGGTCAGGACAGAAGGTTCAACAGAGAGAGCAGACGCTATGTCCACCAGTAATTTGCCACCAATCCTTCGGCGGTTATGTTCGATCAGGTTCAGATAAGACGCCGATATCCCAGCCAGGCGCGCAAGTTCTGCCTGCCGAAGCCCGGCAATCTGCCGTCTTTCCCGGATGCGGCTTCCTGTCAACATATCGCGCATGATTGGCTTCTCCTGACCAGGGTTCGGTCGCGTGTTTTCAGAACATATCATGTGTTTCTGTAGTTTACCCACAAGTTTTCAAGTCGCATTTACACCCTTAACAAAAACCGCAACAACCATGACACATCAGCAGCGCATCAGCAGTCACAATAAACCGCATCTCCTCTTCTATTCCGCGTGGTTTCCCGGCACGATAGGCAAATGAGTGACCCCGCCTTTGAATATGCCCCGATCGGGTTGGTTGAGCTGGAAAACCGGATCATCAGACGCTGCAATCTGCAGTTCGCCCGCACTTTTGGTGGTGAAGAAACCGATTACCGCAACATGCCGTTGCTGCATCTTTACCCGTCGGTTGCTGATTGGGAGAGGATCGGAGAACGCAGCCTTCAAGTGATGCGTGACACCGGGTACTATACGGATGAGCGCGTCATGCGCCGACGCAATGGCGATCTGTTCTGGTGCCGCGCCCGTGGCCGTTCCTTGACACCGGATGACCCGTTCCGGCATGGAATCTGGAGCTTTTCCGACATCTCGGAAGAACGTCCCCTTGTCGAATTGACCGTCCGAGAACGCGAAGTGGCGATCCTGTCCTGCCGCGGCCTGTCCGCCAAGGAAATCGGCGTGGAATTGGGGCTGAGCTACCGCACAATCGAAGCCTATCGCGCCCGCCTGCTTGAGAAATTCGGGGCCCGCAAATTACCTGAGCTGGTCGCCAAATTGTCAGGGATGCCTCTGTAACCTGTCCGCCCCTTTAAATTATACGAGATTCCCGCCTGTGATGGTGCGAGTCGACGCTTTTCATGCACCGCCGCTTAGCCTATAACCCTGCGTAATTTGATCAGAGCCCGCAAGAAACAGACGGGCCAAAGGGGAACCGTCGAGGATACTCATGACAGACACCAAACACGAAGCGGATGTGGCATTCATCAAAGCTCTGGCCGAGTTGCTGCGCGACAACGATCTGACCGAACTGCAGGTCAAGCGCGAGTATGGCGACGAAGACAGCCTGAACGTCCGCGTCAGCCGTATGACACAAGCCGCGGCCGCGCCAGTTCAGGTCGCCGCACCTGCAGCAGCACCCGCCCCTGCAGCGGCCCCCGTCGTGGCGGAAGCTCCTGCCGCTCAGGAAGATCCGGCCAGCCACCCCGGCGCTGTAACTTCCCCTATGGTTGGTACCGTCTACATGCAGCCCGAGCCCGGCGCACCTGCGTTCATTTCGGTCGGCGCTTCTGTTTCCGAAGGTGACACTCTATTGATCGTCGAGGCAATGAAGACCATGAACCACATCCACGCACCCAAGTCGGGTACCATCAAGCGTGTTCTGGTTGGCGATGGCGACGCTGTGGAGTTCGGCACCCCTCTGGTCATTATCGAGTAAGGCGGGCCCATGTTCGACAAGATCCTGATTGCCAACCGAGGCGAGATCGCCCTGCGCGTCATCCGCGCCGCCCGCGAGATGGGGATTAAGACGGTTGCCGTCCACTCCACCGCGGATAGCGACGCGATGCATGTGCGCATGGCTGACGAATCGGTCTGCATCGGCCCCCCGCCTAGCCCCCAGAGTTACCTGTCAGTGCCCGCGATCATCTCGGCCTGTGAAATCACCGGTGCGCAGGCGATCCACCCCGGCTATGGCTTCCTGTCCGAGAATGCCGAGTTCGTGCAGATCGTCGAAGATCACGGCATTACTTTCATCGGCCCCACAGCGGAACACATCCGCGTCATGGGCGACAAGATTACAGCCAAGGACACGATGAAGGCTCTGGGCGTGCCCTGCGTTCCAGGATCTGATGGTGGCGTGCCTGATCTTGCGGCCGCCAAGAAGATCGGTGAGGAATTCGGCTATCCTGTCATCATCAAGGCCACTGCAGGTGGCGGCGGACGCGGCATGAAAGTCGCGATGAACGCGAATGAGATGGAAAGCGCGTTTATGACCGCGCGTGCCGAGGGCAAAGCCGCCTTTGGCAATGACGAGGTTTATATAGAGAAATACCTAACCACGCCGCGCCACATCGAGATTCAGGTCTTTGGCGACGGTAAAGGCAAGGCCGTTCACCTGGGCGAGCGTGACTGCTCTCTACAGCGGCGGCACCAGAAAGTATTCGAAGAGGCCCCAGGTCCCTCCATCACGCCCGAAGAACGCGCCAAGATCGGCAAGGTCTGCGCCGACGCGGTCGCCAAGATCAACTATATCGGCGCCGGCACGATCGAGTTCCTGTATGAGAATGGCGAGTTCTATTTCATCGAGATGAACACCCGTCTTCAGGTGGAACACCCGGTAACCGAAGCTATTTTTGGCGTCGACCTGGTGCGCGAACAAATCCTTGTCGCCGCGGGTGAACCGATGTCGTTCGGTCAGGACGATCTGGAAATCAACGGCCACGCCATCGAGGTTCGGATCAACGCCGAAAAGCTTCCCAATTTCTCGCCCTGTCCCGGCAAGATTACCGCGTATCATGCGCCGGGTGGCTTGGGGGTTCGAATGGACTCGGCGCTCTATGACGGTTACTCGATTCCACCCTACTACGACTCTCTGATCGGCAAGCTGATCGTGCAGGGTCGCGACCGGGCAGAAGCGCTGGCCCGACTGGAACGCGCATTGGGAGAACTAATTGTCGACGGCATAGACACCACTGTCCCTCTGTTCCACGCCCTGTTGCAGGAACCCGATCTGCGCAGCGGCAACTATAACATCCACTGGCTGGAGCGCTGGCTTGCGGAGAATATGGAACAGTAGTCACCAAGGACCGGAGGGCCCGTGCCCCCCGGTTGACTCATACCTGACATGAGCTTGTCCCCCGAACTTTTGCTGCATGGATACTCCATCGGTATCTTTCCGATGGCCGAGCATCGCGATGACCCCGACCTGTTCTGGGTCGATCCCAAGTTCCGGGGCGTCTTTCCACTGGACGGATTTCACATATCCCGAAGCCTGGCACGCCGCATTCGAAACTGCGGGTTCTACATCTCAATCGACCAGGACTTTTCCGGCGTCGTCGACGGCTGCGCCGACAGGGCCGATACCTGGATCAACGCCCAGCTGCACGACCTTTACCGTCAGCTGCACCAAACCGGTCATGCGCATTCGTTGGAAGTCTGGGAAGGCACCGTGCTGGTGGGGGGCGTCTATGGCGTGACCCTGGGCGCGGCCTTCTTTGGCGAAAGCATGTTCTCAAGGCGCAAAGACGCCTCGAAAATCGCCCTCGCGTATCTTGTGGACCGTCTGCGGCAAACCGGGTTCCGTCTGTTTGACACGCAGTTTCTAACCGCACATCTGGCCTCTTTGGGGGCGATCGAAATTCCGCGCGGTGTCTACAAGAAAGAGCTGGAAGAAGCCCTGAACTTCAGCGCCGATTTCACAGCGCCGCTAAATCAGTCCGCAGCGAGTGTAATACACCGTATGACCCAAACGTCATAACGCGCGTGATCCAGCGCATTCAAAGCCGGGGACGTCGCGATCATCCAACCGTCAAACAGCTGATCGGCCTTTCCGCTCTCCCAGATGGTCAGATAGGCGAAAGCGTCACCCGTTGGATTGTCAACGGGATAACGGCAATCCCCCAAGGCGACATCCAGCCCAAAAACCGCTGCTGTCTCGCCGGTCTGCAATTCAACATCGACGGTCTGGCCATTCACCTTGTCGAGGCCCCGCAACAGTGCCCCGGGTCCAGACTGAACATTCTGCTGCGCGGCCGCACCAGTGCCGGAAAGCAACAAGGCAAGAAACGCGACGCGTATCATTCGCTGCCGTCTCCGGCGACAAACTTGACCAGAAGCGAGATCAGGCTGACCGCGCCCTGGGTATCCTCGATCTCATCGCCGGGATCAAAAAAGAACGGCGAGCCGCCGGGCATTACCTCGACGAAGTTTCCGCCCAGCAAACCTTCTGACGAAATGACAATGGCACTGTCGTCCGGCACGAGAATCCCGTCCGCAATCGTGAAAGTCGTGTCCGCCCGGTAGGTATCCGGGTTGAGGTTGACACCCGTCACGGTTCCGATTTTGACACCGGCAAGGCGAACATCCGTGCCGACGCCTACCCCTTCCAGAGATCTGAACGACGCGCCCAGTTCGTATCCAGCGGTACCTTGCGACAAGCCCGTCGATTGACTTGCATAAACGCCAAATGCCACGGCACCGGCCAATACGACGCCGCCGACAAGAATTTCGGTCCAGTTATGGGTCGACATTTTTGCCTCGTCTATTCTGGGCTCCAGGCCTCATAGTCCCTACGCTCCATCGGTTCTGCACGACGCAGAGACCCGGCAGGAGTATAGGCCAGCGCGGTGCCGGTCAGGTTTTCCTGATGTGGTTTTTCCCAGGATTTATGCGGCAGCGGTTTATCCGTCGGAGGCTCGTCCCAAGTGCGATGCAACCAACCATGCCATTCAGGATCAACCCGGCTGGCTTCGGCCTCACCATTAAAAATAACCCAACGCCTGCTGTCGTCGGCATTGCGGTAAAACACGTTGCCTTCATTGTCTTCGCCCACTTTCACGCCCTTGCGCGCAGTGTAGATCTGAGTGTTCAAAGTCGACCCATTCCACCAGGTCACAGCTCGCAAAAGACTGTTCAGGATTCCCATCGGGTGCCTCCGGCATTTCGTCGAAGAAAGGTATGGACCAAAGGCCCGCCAAGGTCCAGTGCCCCTGATACCACCTGCGTCACTCCGACAGAAAGGCGGTCACTTCGATCTCGATCCTGTATTTCGGATCAATCAAACCGCATTCGATCATTGTCGCAGCCGGAGGATTGGCTCCGAAAGTCTCGGCCAAAATCGGCCAGCACGGTTCGAACTCGCTGCGGTCCGGCAACATGTAGGTGACCCGAACCACATCTTCAAAGCCTGCCCCCGCCTCTGCCAAGGCCTTTTCGATGATAGCCAACGCCGATCGGCATTGTTCGACCGCGCCCGCGCCCTGCCCGACTGTACCGGCTACATGAACCCATCCGCCAGCGACCACTGCACGGCAGTACCCGACTTTTGCTTCGAACTCACCACCAGAGGGAATGCGTTTAAGCGTCATGACCATTCACCTTACCCGCTTGGGAAACCGCCGGAGTTGTACATACTTGCACGCGCAGACCTTCCAGGTGGAAATCCTCGGCTTCTTTTGGCTGGGAGTACCGCGGGGGAAGTTCTCATTTGGCGGCGGGGGCAGAGCCCCCTCAACCGATTCAGCACACCGAACCACAGCCGCGATCGATGGCCGATTTTATCCGGCCGATGCCGACTCCGGAGCAGCGTCAGTATAGATGAACAGAGGCTGCGAGTCAGAGATGACCGCCTCTTCGTTCACAACAACTTCGCTGACATTCTTCATACCAGGCAGTTCGAACATGGTGTCCAGCAGAATATCTTCCAGGATCGACCGCAGACCCCGCGCGCCGGTTTTGCGCTCTATGGCCTTTTTGGCGATTGCCTTCAGGGCGTCATCCGTAAAGGCCAGTTCAACATCCTCCAGTTCGAACAGACGCTGGTATTGCTTGACCAATGCGTTCTTGGGCTTGGTCAGGATAGTCACCAGCGCGTCTTCATCCAGGTCCTCAAGCGTCGCCAGAACCGGCAGACGACCGACGAATTCCGGGATCAGGCCAAATTTCAGCAGATCCTCGGGTTCCAGTTCCTTGAATATCTCGCCGACACCGCGGTCATCATTGTCGCGCACATCGGCGCCAAAACCCATGGCCGAACCTTTGCCGCGTTGCGCGATGATCTTGTCCAAACCCGCGAATGCACCGCCACAGATGAACAGAATGTTCGTCGTGTCCACTTGCAGGAATTCCTGCTGGGGATGCTTGCGGCCACCCTGTGGGGGGACGCTGGCCACTGTCCCTTCCATCAGTTTCAGCAAAGCCTGCTGCACGCCCTCACCCGACACGTCGCGCGTGATCGAAGGGTTCTCGGACTTGCGGGTAATCTTGTCAACCTCGTCGATATAGACAATGCCACGCTGTGCACGTTCGACGTTGTACTCACTGGCCTGAAGCAGCTTGAGGATGATGTTTTCGACATCCTCGCCCACATACCCGGCTTCGGTCAGCGTAGTCGCGTCCGCCATGGTAAACGGGACGTCCAGAATGCGCGCCAATGTCTGCGCCAGCAGCGTTTTACCACAACCGGTCGGGCCGATCAGCAGGATATTCGACTTCGACAGTTCGATATCGCTGCCCGCTTTCTGAGCATGGTTCAAACGCTTATAATGGTTATGAACGGCAACCGACAGAACCCTCTTTGCGGTGGCCTGACCGATTACATAATCGTCCAGTACTTCGCAGATATCCTTGGGCGTCGGAACACCGTCAGAAGACTTCAGCCCACTGGCCTTGGTCTCCTCGCGGATGATGTCCATGCACAGCTCAACACATTCATCACAGATGAAAACCGTGGGACCTGCGATCAGCTTACGGACTTCATGCTGGCTTTTGCCGCAGAAGCTGCAGTAGAGCGTGTTTTTCCCATCGCCGCCTGAATTCGTCGCCATGATCTACCTTTCGGGCTTCGTCCCTGCACCCCTTTTCGGGGGCGCTTACACCTGTGTGTGCAGCTTAGGCCAGCACTCTGGCGGCTACAATCTCAAAATGACCCCCGCGCCGGTGACGCGGGGTATTGGCCTCAGGCCTCTTCCGTGTCCATTTTCGCTCGGTTTTCGACAATCTCGTCGATGTGACCCCATTCCTTGGCCTCTTCAGGGCTCATGAAATTGTCACGATCCAGTGCTTTTTCGACTGCCTTTTTCGTCTGTCCGGTGTGACGTACGTAGATGTCATACAGGCGATCCTTCAGCTTCTGCGTTTCAGCCGCGTGAATCATGATGTCACTGGCCTGGCCCTGGTATCCGCCGCTGGGCTGGTGCACCATGATGCGGCTGTTGGGCAGTGAAAAGCGCATTCCCTTCTCGCCCCCGGCCAACAGAACCGACCCCATCGAGGCCGCCTGACCGATAACCAATGTGGAACATTTCGGCTTGATGTATTGCATTGTGTCGTAAATCGACAAACCGCTGGTCACCACTCCGCCAGGCGAGTTGATGTAGATCGAGATTTCCTTGTTCGGGTTTTCCGCCTCGAGGTGCAGCAATTGCGCCACAACAAGATGGCTCATCCCATCATGGATCGGTCCGTTGATGAATATGATCCGCTCTTTCAGCAGGCGGGAGAAAATATCATAGGCGCGCTCGCCCCGGCTGGTCTGCTCAACGACCATGGGGACAAGTGTATTCATGTAGGTTTCTACGGGATCGAACATTCGTAACCTGCCTGTTTAGCTATGGATCGGGACAATATCCCAACAAGTGTTACCTGAGTCTTAGTGTCGGCTAAGGGGGGCTGCAAGGGGGGGCAAGTGAGAACGCTGACCGAATGTTGATCGTGATCAATCCTCAAAGCGAACCATCTGTTGTTTCCCGGGCTGATCCGCAGATCGCCTTCAGTTGAATTACATGCACTTTGCGTTTCGGGAACATTCAATCCGAACTCCCCTTTCACACATCACGCTATTTTGATTCATACATATAGAAATGAATGTACGAAACGTGTACTGAAGGGTTCACTCTCACACCTCTTTACGTAACGGAAACACCGCCCCGCCAACGGGTTTGCAAGGAACACAATCGATGGCAATTCCCCAGCTATCCCAAGACATGTCACAAGAAGATTTTGACCGCATGGTCTCAAACGCGACGCGCGCATCCAATTTCCTCAAGGCAATTAGCCACGAAGGCAGATTGATGATCCTGTGTCACCTTGTGTCCGGTGAAAAATCTGTCACGGAACTGGAAGAGCTGCTGTCCGCCAGGCAAGCCGCTGTTTCGCAACAGCTTTCCCGCCTGCGACTTGAAGGTCTGGTGACACCTCGCAGGGAAGGTAAGGCCATCTATTATCGTCTGGCGGATGAACGTCCGCGCCGCATGCTCGAAGTCGTTTACGAACTTTTCTGCGGCGAAGCCCCAGCCTAAGAACTGGCTCCGCCTGAAGAAAGGTGCTACCGAAAAATGATCGAGCACTAAGGAGACGAATATGATCCGCGTAATTCTGATTGGCCTGAGTCTGTTTGCACTGACCGCCTGCGAAACCGCAAAAGGCGCTGGCAAGGACATCGAAAAAGCCGGAGATGCCATCCAAGGCGCAGCAACCGACGTTCAGGAAAGCCTGTAGCATACCTTATTTTGCGCCACGCGCGGAACCAGTATCAATATATGGTTGAAAGACGCACCAGGCCGCAGTAACCTATCCTCACAGGTGCATAGACGCGGCACTGCAACATCTGACGCTAAATCGGGGCTCTTTTGCACACGCAGAAGAGCCCCGGTCCCTTTCGGCAGGGGTGAGTGGTAGCCTGTATGAAACCGAAATCGGCAAAGGAAAAGGCGTCAGGTGCGCAGACGCGGTCTTTGCATGCATCCTTTCGGATACTCCTGACGCCTTACCGGTTCGATGCGCCCCGAAGGACACCCCGATCCAGTCGCCCCAGCCCCCTAAGAGACTGCGACTGCTGCTTTGCGCCCGAAGGAACATCACAGCGTGCATCGGCCTTTTGAGAAGGTAGCCATCCGAGTAGGGTACGAAACCCGCATGCGGCTGATCACCCACCGGTAAGCCATTGCAGTTCAACGCAAATCCTAAGATCCGGTCTCTCTGCCAAGACCCCCGGGCCTTTGCGTCCCACCTTCGGTTCCGAAGAACCTGTGTGGTGTTCAGACTGTTGCATTACGTCTTGTATCCGACAAGAAAATAGCACTGCAGCATGAAATTTAGACGGGGATAAACTGTTAGTATCTGACGGGAAATCTTTGTGGATAATCCGAGAAATCTCGAATCCACGCATGTTTGAACCGGGACATGTTCAGACTTGATCCAGGCCCCCATTTTCGCCCTATGCTGCAGGCGCAAAGGCTGCCGCACGCTCCATTAGGTGAAAATTGCACGGTTTGTACAACTCTCGGACCACCAATCTTTCGAATCGTACATACGGAGATTCGCCGATGCGTTGCACCATTTCCCACGCGCGCGCCAATTTGGGCGCTCTGGTCACCCGCGCACAGGACCCGCGCGAAGTAATCATACTGACCCGGCACGGCAAACCACTGGCCGCTCTGGTTTCGATCGTCGAGGCGAACCGGATCTGGCATTTGCAGGATGATGACGAGATCGGGTGGAAGCACCCGCTGTCTGGCATTCGCGGGATGTGGTCGCGGGGACGCAACATCCCCGG
This sequence comes from Ruegeria sp. YTSC106, assembly GCF_059609765.1. Classification (NCBI taxonomy): domain Bacteria; kingdom Pseudomonadati; phylum Pseudomonadota; class Alphaproteobacteria; order Rhodobacterales; family Roseobacteraceae; genus Ruegeria; species Ruegeria sp. YTSC106. Next base: position 234,585 of record NZ_JBXWMI010000005.1, on the reverse strand, counting down.
AATGGAGCCGGGACCGGACGGCAGCTATGTCACCGCGCGCGAGGCCGCGCTGAAGGTTCGCGAGATCCAGATGACCCGCGCCGAGGAATGCCGCATTCTAGCGCGGGGCGGTCTGGATCCTGTCGAGGGCGGTGAGTTGGCCGCCCGGCCCGTCTCCTCGCGGTGGAGACGATGGTTCCGTTTTTGAGAAGCGGTCCGACCCGCGCGTGGCAACCTACTAACCTCCGCCGCAGTCAATATCGCATCAGCGGTACTTACCCCCTACAATCGCCCGGGCCGGACACGCTTCAGTTCACCTGACGTTCCAGAACGGTGCTGTAGGTCGTTCCGTTCCGCAGGCTACGGAAATCCGCAAAGATCTTCCCCTCCTCATACCGCGCATCGATCAGCGCATTGGCCCCGATCAGCAGAGGTGAGGTCTCGACGATGCCGATGCTGCCCGACCCATCGATGCTGATGGTGCCGGTGGCCTCGTACTCATTCCAGTTGGTATCGCCATCGCGACGCCATTTGCTGTGCCCCCAGAAAACGTTGCCGTCCTGAAGCTGCACATCCAGCATCCATTCGGCCTGATTGAACCGGGGCTGATCGCCTTTGTAGTAATGGCTGGGCTGGACGGTCGTGTAGGACCCCAGCCATGTGCCGCGCAGGTCGGGCGTGGTATCGGCCAACGCGGCCGTTCCAAGGGCGAGGGTCGTGGCCAAAGCGGCTGCTCCGGCAGTCATGTATCTGGTCATGGGCTCTCTCCTGTTCGTCTGGTCAACAGATTGGGAGGGCACGCACCGGTTGCAACTTACCTAAGGGAAACTTCATGATTGGTTCACCGGGGGCTTAGAATGGGGCTTCAGGCCCAGGCCAGAGCCGTCCCAACAATGACCAGCGCGATGCCGATCCCCTCGCGATAGGAAAAGTTCTCGCCAAACAGGAAATACGAGGCGATGGCGATCAGCACGACCTCGGCCCCCAGAATGCCGGTATAGATGATGCCCAACCGTTCGTTGCGCAACGCGGCAAGTTCCAGCGTTGCGGCGGCCAGCAACGTGGCGACGATCAGAAGGGTCAGACCAACACCGGGGAGCTTCCACCAGAACTTCATCGAGATCATGGCAACGGAATATAGACCCGCCGACCCGAGGGCGATAAGGGGGATCATGGATGTAGACATCTGCGCCTCCTGCCGAGGTTGCCGTTGGGTCAAGTGTAGCAGGAGGGTGCGGTTGGGGCTGTGAGGTTGGTCACAGGTGTTAGATGGACAACTGATACGATGCTATTTAAACGTTCGAATTAGATAAAAGACTATGTGAAACATGCTGTAGAATCCCCAACCACCAAAAATAAGAAACAGCACCCAACCAGGGTTAAACTCCTGCTGATCAAAGGCGCGGAAAGTGTGGTCCATAGTGCTTTGCAAAACAAAGTATGAAAAATAAGTCAGGCCAATCGTCGCGACGGGCCAGCGCTCCAAGATAGTTCTATAGTTCATTGCCATTGCAACAACCTAACGAGGTGATCTGTCAGCGGCTAGTCACAGAAATCCAAGTGATGAGGGCAGCGCCAACCCGAGGGGGTGAGCGGCGTCTCGGAATTCGTCCAGTGGACGAATTCAGCCGCGAACGGGCAGAGCCCAAGGGCGCAAACGCACCACCCGTTTTTTTCGAAGGTAAACCCTGAGGTTGACGCAGGAAGGTCATCCCAAAGGCAGGCACTCGTGTTTTTACGTCACTGACGGAACTCACTTTAGGCCCACAAAACGAGAACACTTGTTCTTCGCTTCAAAGGTTTACTTTCCATCGCTTCAACAGTTTAACGAAAACCTCGCGTGTAATGGAGCTAAAGGGTTTCGAGGAAAAGTACTGTGTCTTCCAACTTCCATCCTTCAGATTATGACGATCTCTTGTCCTCAGCACAGTGGAACGAAAACTTGCGCGACCTCAATCAGTATGTCGCACATTCGCTTGAACAAGTGGGTGAACCACCTGCGCTAAATGGCAATCTGTTCTACGAACACCGCGCGACGGGTTTTCAAACACAGCCATTTATTGAAAGATTCGAACCCAAACGAAGAAATTTCTTTGAGTTGGCCCGACGCTCGACACGTCTGTTCGAAATAGGCGTGAATGCGGGCCACAGCATGTTGTTGGCGCTTATGGCCAACCCTGAAATCAAGTGCGTCGGCGTGGATGTTTGCCAGAGATTGAACCGCCGGTGGGCCCGCGTGGACATTTACGTGCCGGCAGCATTCAACTGGCTAAGGTACAAGTTTCCTGACCGGGTTGAGCTGATAAAAGGAAACTCTCTGATCGAAGCTCCGGCATACGCCCTGAGGCACCCTGATGCGAAAATCGATTTCCTGCACCTGGACGGGGCCAAGGACACGCACCTCAGAGAGGTTCTGGCGCTACACGCTCTCATGCCGTCCGGTGCATTCATCGTGCATGACGATTCCAACCTCAGACCGGTTCGAATTGCAGACAGACGGTTGAGGCGTCTGAACTTTTCCAAGCCGATTGACTACAGCGAATTCGGCCTGGAAGAGTGCGAATTCCATTTGGTTCGAGCCTCCACCTGATCAGGTGGCATCAAGCTCGAACCCAAAAAGAAAGCCTGTCAGTGACTGTTCAAAACGGACAGCTTTAGCTGTCCATCTTCAGCGCTGAAATAAACGCCTCCTGCGGGATATCGACCTTCCCGAACTGGCGCATTTTCTTCTTACCCGCCTTCTGCTTGTCCAGCAGCTTGCGTTTCCGCGTGGCGTCGCCGCCGTAGCATTTGGCGGTCACGTCCTTGCGTAAGGCGGACAGGGTCTCGCGCGCGATGACCTTGCCTCCGATGGCGGCCTGGATCGGGATTTTGAACATGTGGCGCGGGATCAGGTCTTTCAGCTTTTCGCACATCGCCCGGCCCCGCATCTCGGCCCGGTCGCGGTGAACCATGGTTGACAGCGCGTCAACGGGTTCATCATTCACCAGTACCGACATCTTGACCAGGTTGTCTTCGGTATAGCCTGTCATTTGATAATCAAACGACGCATAGCCCTTGGTCACCGATTTCAGGCGGTCGTAGAAATCAAAAACAACCTCGTTCAGCGGCAGGTCATAGACGACCATGGCGCGCGAACCCGCATAGGTCAGGTCCAGCTGGATACCGCGGCGGTCCTGACACAGTTTGAGCACGTCGCCCAGGAATTCGTCGGGCACCAGAATGGTCGCCTTGATGCGCGGCTCCTCGATATGGTCGACCTTCGACGGGTCGGGCATGTCGGCGGGGTTGTGCAGCTCGATCATCTCGCCGTCTTTCATGTAGACGTGATAGATCACCGACGGCGCGGTGGTGATGAGCTCGATATCATATTCGCGCTCAATCCGGTCACGGATGACCTCAAGGTGCAGCAGGCCAAGGAAGCCGCAGCGGAAGCCAAAGCCCAGTGCGGCCGAGGTTTCCATTTCAAAGCTGAAGCTGGCGTCGTTGAGCGCCAGTTTGTCGATCGCATCGCGCAGGTCTTCGAATTCCGCTGAGTCCACGGGGAAGAGGCCGCAGAACACCACCGGCTGCGCGGGTTTGAAACCGTCCAGTGCGATTTCGGTGCCGTTGCGGTCATTGGTGATGGTGTCGCCGACGCGGGTGTCGCGGACCTGTTTGATCGATGCCGTCAGGAATCCGATCTCACCGGGGCCAAGCGAGTCGACCATCTCCATCTCGGGCCGGAAGACGCCGACGCGGTCGACATGGTGCAGGGTGTTGTTCGACATGAACTTGACCCGCATGCCCTTTTTCAGCGTGCCGTCCATGATGCGGACCAGAACGATGACGCCCAGATAGGCATCGTACCACGAATCCACCAGCATCGCCTTGAGAGGCGCATCCAGTTTGCCCTGCGGGGCAGGCAGATGTTTCACGATGGCTTCAAGCGTTTCGTGGATGCCCTGCCCCGTCTTGGCGCTGACCTGAATGGCGTCGGTTGCGTCGATGCCGATCACGTCCTCGATCTGTTCGGCCACGCGGTCACAGTCGGACGCGGGCAGGTCGATCTTGTTGAGCACCGGCACGATCTCGTGATCGGCATCGATGGCCTGATAGACATTGGCCAGCGTCTGCGCCTCGACCCCTTGGGTCGAGTCCACGACCAGCAGCGAGCCTTCGACCGCGCGCATCGACCGTGAGACCTCATAGGCAAAGTCCACGTGGCCGGGGGTGTCAATCAGATTCAGCACGTACTGCTCGCCATTGTCGGCGGTATAGTCGATGCGGACCGTGTTGGCCTTGATGGTGATACCGCGTTCCCGCTCGATATCCATGCTGTCGAGCAGCTGTTCCTTCATGTCGCGATCCTTGACCGTTCCGGTCTCTTGGATGAGCCGGTCAGCAAGGGTGGATTTGCCATGGTCGATATGCGCGACGATGGAGAAATTGCGGATATGAGCGAGGTCTGTCATGGAGTGGGATATGTCGGGAGTTTTGTCCCTCGTCAAGCGTTGAAGCGTTGCAAAAAAGGTCCCACCCGCGCCTTTCTGTTCAGTGGCATTTACCCGAATTCAGTGAATAGTTAAGATGATCGCATCATCTGGCCGTTTCAAAAACAGAAAGCAGGGAAGACTTGGCCGATTATTCGATCTTTGTGTTGGGTGAAGGTCAATTGTCCGTCTCTGTGGCGCAGGGTCTGGACGGGATCAATCAGGGCACGGGGATACATCTTATAGGTGAGACGATTACCATTAATTCGCGCGCCGCGACTGAAGTTTTCATCACGGATGCTGGATCGGACACCGACTTTTCCGACAATGATGGTAATCAGCGGTTAAACGGCGATCAGACAATCGATGGCACGCTTTTCTCCAGCGGCACGCGTGTTGAAGCCGAATATGGTATTACGCTGACTGATGGAACAACCACATGGCAGGCGGTTGCGTTCAACGTGAACAACTCATCACCGGCATATGGAACCGTTGAGGGCATCGCATTCATTGGGGGACCCGGACAGTTTCCGCCGGCCGGAGTACCTTTGACGGTCGTCAGCACACAGGAAGGTCCCAGCTTCGCATCAAACGCATATGTCAGCCCCATTTGTTACTGTCGCGGAACACTGATCGAAACCAAGTCCGGATACCGGCCCATCGAATTGTTGAAGCCGGGTGATGAAATCTGGACCCGTGACAATGGCTATCTACCCGTCATCTGGACAGGTGAACAGGCTGTCATCACAGCCGGTCGTTTCAGAATGGTCGAAATTCCCGAGGGAACGCTATCGAATTTCGCACCTTTGAAAGTGTCCCAGCAACACAGAATGCTGGTCACGCACCCTTTGGCTGAAATCCTTTGCGCAGAGAACGAAGTGTTTGTTCCAGCTATCAGCCTTGTTGATGCGGGCATTGCAACAATGTGCAAGGAGAACAGTGCAACTTACCATCATCTGCTGCTTGAGACACATAACGCCATTAACGCCAACGGAGCAAGTTCCGAGAGCCTGCTGCTGGCACCATCCGCCAGCCGCCAGAACCCGGATGATCTGTTCTTTCACGGCCTGGTCGATCAGGTTTCATCTGCCGTTGAAACCGCGAGGCTGACACTGAAGAGAAAAGAGGCAACATTCTTGATCAACAGTATCTTGACCGTTGATCCGAATTCCCGTTTGATTCATACTCCGCCGCAGACCGAGAGGGGCATCAGACCCGTCCGGGCAGGCAAAAACGAGGCTCGAGTATGAAACAGTTTCTCCTTATCGCGTTTTGCGCCACGTCTCTCACGGCGGTGGCGCCTGTTGCAGACGCGGCGCAGATCAAGCGGGCGTGTCTGGCGTCGGACCGGTCGGCGGCGACGCGGGATCGGTGTACTTGCATCCAGCGCGTGGCGGATCAGGCGCTGACCCGAAGCGATCAGAAGACCGTGGCCAAGTGGTTCTCTGACCCGCATCAGGCGCAAGAGTTGAAGATGTCGCAGACCGCGCGCGATGATGCGCTGTGGGATCGGTATCAGAACTTTGGCCAGATGGCGCAGGCGATCTGCAGCTAAGCCCTTCGGAACGCTTGACCTGATGCACGCTGCGCCCCAGAAAAGGCGCAACGAAAGGTGTATCTTATGGTGATGAAAGGGCTGACCCTGCGGGGCCTTGAAGTATTCGAGGCCTTGGCACGGACGGGATCTGTGGCGCAAGCCGCCGAGATCACGGGGCTCAGCCAGCCATCCGTTTCCCAGCAATTACGCAATCTGGAAAAGGCGTTGGGCACCGAACTGGTCGATCACGGGCGGCGACCGATGCGCCTGACACAGGCCGGGCGCAGCTTTCTGGCGCGGGCCGAGACGGTTCTGGCCGAGCTGCAAATGGCACAAAGCGAGTTGTCGGTCATGGATCTGGGGCATCTGACCACGCTGTCAATCGGGCTGATCGACGACTTCGACAATGATCTGACCCCGCGGCTGGCAACGTTGCTGGCAGACAGTCTGACCCGATCGAATTTCAAACTGATCACCTTGTCGAGCCTCGATCTGTTCGAGGCCCTGGCCGAACAACGCCTGCATATGGCCGTAACCGCCCATAGCGGAGAAGTGCTGGAGGGGGTGGTCGAGTACCCTCTGGTCCGGGATCCGTTCATTCTGGTTGCACCACAGGGGTCGGGCGGAGTGGAGGCGGTACAGGACAGGCTGCCATATCTGCGCTATGCCCGCGAGCAACTGATCAGCCGGCAGATCGAGGCGCATATGGCGCGCGGCCCGCAGGAGTTTGAGGAACGGTTCGAGATCGGCTCGCACATGGCGCTGATGGCCATGGTTGCACGGGGCCTGGGTTGGGCGATCACGACGCCGCTGGGCTTCATGCGCGCAGCGCGGTTCCATGAAGGGCTGGAGGCCCACCCTGCCCCGTTCGGGGATTTCTCGCGCAGCATATCCTTGCTGGCGCGTACGGACTGGTCCGATCAGGTACCGCAGGAGGTCGCGGGCATGACACGGCGCCTGATGCAGAACCAGATCGTGGACCCGGCTTTGGCCAAACTGCCCTGGCTGAACGGATCGCTGCGGGTGATCGGCGGTTAACTGTCCAGATGAGCGGCAAGGCCCTCGACCGCCGCTTCGATCAGGTCCAGAGCGCCATCGAAATCCCGTGTATAATATGGGTCAGGCACATGATCCGCGCCGGTTTCAGGGGCGAAATCGGTCAGCAGGCGCACCGGGGTGTCACTGCCGGCGGGGCGCAGATCCTCGATATCCGCGATGTTGTTGGCGTCCATGCCGAGGATCAGGTCGAAGCGGGCGAAATCGGCGGCGGTGAACTGACGGGCGCGCAGGTCACCCAGGTCGATTCCCCTGACCTTCGCAGCTGCCTGCATCGGGCCATAGGGCGGGTTCCCCGCGTGCCAGCCCATGGTTCCGGCACTATCGGTTACATGGTGCGGCGCGCGGGCGCGGAAAACGCCTTCGGTAGCGGGCGAACGGCAGATATTGCCCAGGCAGACAAAGAGGATACGGTGTGACATGCACCAAGCTGTACCGCGCGGAGGAGAAATGGAAAAGATCGTGATCCTGACCGGGGCCGGAATATCCGCCGAAAGCGGGTTGAGCACCTTTCGCGATGAGGGTGGATTATGGGCACAGCACCGGATCGAAGATGTCGCCATGCCGGAAGGATTCGCCCGCGACCCCGCACTGGTTCAGGGGTTTTACAATGCGCGGCGCGTTCAGGCCTCTGAGGTGCAACCCAATGCCGCGCATGAAGCGCTGGCCCGATTGCAACGGGACTGGCCCGGAGACGTCGTGATTGTCACTCAGAACGTGGACAGCCTGCATGAGGCGGGCGGCGCCAAGGATGTCATTCACATGCACGGAACATTGGCCGGCGCTTTGTGTTCTGCCTGCGGCCATCAATGGACCGCCCCGATCGAGATGGCTGTAGGAGAACCCTGCCCCGCCTGTGCGCACCCCTCTGCCCGGCCCGATGTGGTTTGGTTTGGTGAAATGCCCTATTTCATGGACGAGATTTATGACCACCTGGCTAGCGCGTCGCTTTTTGCTGCCATTGGCACCTCGGGTCAGGTTTATCCGGCAGCGGCCTTTGTGCACGAGGCACAAGCGGCGGGCGCACGGACGATCGAAATCAATCTGGAACCGTCGCTGGGCGCATCCGGGTTTGACGAACGTATTGTCGGCAAAGCGACTCAAACAGTTCCGCGATGGGTTGAGCATCTGCTTGCGCCACACACTTAAGGTACAGACAGCACGCGCTTAATTTGTATAGACTATCTTCGAAACGACTGGAGGACGAGAAATGGCTGATCAAGACCCCCGGACCGGTGAGATCCTTGATGACGACAGCATGGCCGGGCGCGACATGCTGGGCGAGCAGCTTTCCAGCCTGTGGTGGACCTTTCTGCTGCGCGGAGTATTGGCCGGGCTTGTCGGCATTGCCGCACTTTTCTGGCCGTCGGGCAGCATCGCGTTGCTGCTGCGACTGGTTGGCGTGCTGCTGATCCTCGATGGCGGCCTGACGCTCTTGGGCGTTGGGCGACGTGGTGTGATGGGCGGCGCTGCGATTGGTGCGCTTCTGATCGGGCTTGTCCTGCTGTTCTGGCCAGAAGGGACGGTCAAACTGGCCTTTTTCCTGATGGGCGCATGGGCGCTGATCATCGGGATCGGCTCGCTGGCGGCCTCCGGGCAAATGCATGAGAGAGATCCGCAACGCGGCTCGATGCGCGTATCGGGATTCGTCGCGCTTGTCGTCGGGCTCGTTTTGATGATCTGGCCCGCGGTCGCGCTTGTTGCGCTGGGATGGGGCATCGCCTTTTCGGCACTGGCCATTGCTGCCGTCATGTTCTGGCTGGCATCCCGATTCCGTCAGGCCGGCGACCGTGTTGGCCTGAAGACCGTCAATAAGTAGCACCAGCGACAGCCACAAGGACAACAGGCCGGGCAATGCCCGGCCTGACGCATGAATGACGGCCGCAGCGCGGCCTGAAGACAGGCGTTGCCCTAGTTCGAATGTGATCCCCCGCCCATGTCCTGGCGCTCCAGATCGACCGGGATTTCGACTTCAACCTCGCCAGCTTTTTCGAAGATCAGCGTCACCGGAACCGTGGCACCCTGCTCGAACGGTGCCGTCAGCCCCATGAACATCACGTGGTCCCCGCCGCGTTTCAGCATATGGGTCTCGCCGGCCGGAATGGCAAAGCCTTCCTCGACATGCATCATCTTGGCCACGCCATTTTCGTCGACTTTGTGCGTATGCAGTTCGACCCGGGCCGCGGCATCCGAAGACGCGCCGACCAGCCGGTCATCTGTATCACCCTGATTCCGGATCATCATGAACGCAGCACCCGCCTTGGCGGTCTTTCCCGATGACCGGGCATAGGCGTCATCAACTTTGATTGTACCTTCGGCAAAAGCCGGCAAAGCCAGTGTCACAACGGCCAGAGTTGTAAACAGAGTAGTCTTGAGGGACATCGTGCCTCTCCTGTGTTTTGAGTTTGAAAAAGGTTGGTTTTCAAATACTTACAGGCGGCGCGCGCGCCGGGGAGCCGGGGACTGGCAAAGCGATCTGATTGACCAGATGCCGCAACGGCGAAGGCTGCGCCTGTTTCGGCGCCACAGGCATCGATGGGTGGGCGACGGCAATCGCGCCCATCAGGGACAGCGCATAGTCCGGACAGTAATGCGGTGGTGCGGTCGGTTGCCCGTCTTCGTCCATATAGACAACGACCGGACCGGTGCCTGTGCACAGCACCATCTGACCCACGGCCCTGTCCATGCCGCGCGAAACAGCAAGGCCCTGCCCGGTCAGAACCAAAAGCAGGGACAGAACATAAGGTAGTATTCTGATTAAAACTGGTCTCATCCTGACCCGGGTATAGGTCAGTCAGCAGAGTAGCTTCAAGCGCCAAAGGGTCGCGCTTGAAGCTGGCTTCAGTAGTCAATTCCCGGTCGTTTCACCTTGCTTGTATTGAAGCTGGTGTGGGAACGGTTCACCCTGCGCTGCATCCGCGTGCAAGCCGAAATTGCTTTGCGAAAGACCGCGGCCAGGAACAGGAAAAGGTAGAAACTTTTTAACGTCATAGTGTGGCCCCCGCCTGATGAATGACAGCTACGTTAGGTCAGATTCGAGAGTCCGTATGTGAAGCAATTCACCAATAGCGAAAAATAATTTCGAAATTGAAAACAATATGAGGCAGTGTGGGCGTTTCAAAAAAGAAAAAGCCCCGCACCAAAGAGGTACAGGGCTTGAAATACCGTTAGCGAAAAAGCTTAGGCCGTGGCTTGTGCCTTGGCGATTTCCTTCTTCACTTTCAGAGCGTTCGACGACAACTCGTCATCCTTGGCTTTGGCCAGGAATGCGTCCAGACCACCGCGGTGGTCAACCGAACGCAGGGCAGCGGCCGAGATGCGCAGCTTCACGCCGCGGCCCAGGGTCTCGGACTGCAGGGTGACGTCATTCAGGTTCGGCAGGAAACGACGACGAGTTCTGTTTTTGGCGTGGCTGACATTGTTGCCAGTCATCGGGCCTTTTCCGGTCAGTTCGCAACGGCGCGACATGGTTTCTTCCTTTGTTTCTGGAGGCCGGGCACAAAGCCCTCGGCCAAATCACAAGGGGCACAACCCGAAGTCGCGCCCGAAAACTGGTTGGATGCGTGTAGTGGGAATCGCAGGGAGGGTCAAGACGGGCTGCGCGAATTCTTTCATTTTGCGCCAACCTTTGAAACCCCGCCCTTTTTCAACCCGTCAGGTCAGCGTATTGAGCAGTTCCTGGGCAGCCAGGACCGGGTTCAGATGCCCGGCCGAGACTTCGGCATTCAGACGCTCCATCTCAGCCTTGGCTTGCGGCGTGTCGAGGCGGGCCAGAAGGGCGTGACGGACCTCCTGATTGAACCAGTAACGTGCCTGCGCGGCGCGGTTGGCCTCCCAGATACCGTTGTCGCTGCGCCATTGGATCAGGGATTGCATCTCGTCCCAGGCTTGCTCCAGCCCCTGTTCTTCGACCGCTGAAACGGTCATTGCCGTGGGGAAACCTTCGGGATCCTGGGGGCGCTTGCGCAGCAATCGCAGCGCGCCGGCATAGTCTGCGCATGTCCGTGTCGCCGTGGCCTTCAGGTCGCCATCCGCCTTGTTGATCAGGATGATGTCGGCCATCTCCATGATGCCACGTTTGACACCCTGCAATTCGTCCCCACCCGCCGGGGCCAACAACAACAGGAACAGGTCCGACAATTCAGACACCACCGTTTCGGACTGCCCTACGCCCACGGTTTCGATCAGCACCACATCATAGCCCGCGGCCTCGCACAGGGCGATGGCCTCACGGGTCCGTCGGGCAACGCCGCCGAGATGGCTCTGGCTGGGGGACGGGCGGATGAAAGCGTTCTTCTCACGGCTCAGGCGTTCCATCCGGGTTTTGTCCCCCAGAATCGAGCCCCCCGAACGGGCAGAGCTGGGATCGACTGCCAGAACCGCGACGCTCAGTCCCTGCCCCGTCAACATCATTCCAAAGCTTTCGATGAATGTGGACTTGCCCACTCCTGGCGTGCCCGACAAACCGATCCGCAGCGCCTGGCGCCCCGATCCGGCGAGCTGTGCCAACAGCTCGCTCGCCTGTGCGCGATGATCGGCGCGGTTGCTTTCCACCAGAGTGATTGCACGTGCCAGCGCCCGGCGCTCGCCCTTCAAAATCCTGTCGCTGAGGCTGTCTGTCTGCATTCTTGTCCCGATCCTAGAGGCAAGAATAGTTGCCGCGCTCCGGGGGCGTTTGTCCAGACCGGAGGTCTCTGGAAATGCGATCAAGGCAATAGCTGCGTCAATTCGTGCGCCGCGTGGCACTTCCGGATATGGTCTTGGCACCATGGGTTACACCAAAGTGCTCGCACTGTGCGAGAACTGGACGTCACCTGCATGATGGCGGATAAGAGCCGGATGACGATACGCCTGCCCATCGACGACGCCATTCCCGAACTGCTAGACACTTTACGTGCGCATGGTCGCGCGGTGCTTCAGGCGCCACCCGGGGCGGGCAAGACCACGCGGGTTCCTCTGCTAATGCTCGAGGCAAGTCTGTGTGACGGCAGGATCGTGATGCTGGAGCCCCGGCGGCTGGCGGCCCGGGCCGCTGCCGAGCGGATGGCCGAGACCCTGGGAGAGCGCGCAGGGCAGACCGTGGGTTACCGTGTGCGCGGCGATGCGAAAGTGTCAAAAGACACCCGGATCGAAGTGGTAACCGAAGGCATCCTGACGCGGATGCTGCAATCCGAACCCGACCTGTCCGGCATCAGCGCGGTGATTTTCGACGAATTCCATGAACGGTCTCTGAACGCCGATCTGGGGCTAGCCTTGTGCCTTGAGGTAACGGGCGCACTGCGAGACGATCTGATCCTGCTGGCCATGTCAGCCACGCTGGATGCAGATCCCGTCGGCGCGTTGATGGCGGCCCCGCTGGTCACATCAGACGGGCGCAGCTTTCCGGTTAAGACGCGCTGGCTTGATCGGCCATTGGGACCGCAAGCGCGACGGTTGGATGCGTTGATCGATCTGGTGACTCAGGCCGAGCGTGAGACGCGCAAGTCCGGCGGCGGAATTCTGGTTTTCCTGCCGGGAGAGGGCGAAATTCGGCGCGCTGAGGGCGCTTTGAACAGTCGATTACCCAATAGTTGCGTGGTGCGCCCGTTATTCGGGGCCATGCCCTTTGCGTCCCAGCGTGCGGCGATCGCCCCGGTGGAACATGGGCGCAAAGTTGTGCTGGCGACGTCGATTGCCGAAACGTCGCTGACGATCCCCGATATCAAGGTTGTCGTGGACATGGGGCAGGCCCGACGGGCTCGGTTCGATCCGGGATCGGGAATGTCACGGCTGGTGACCGAACGGGTGACACGGGCCGAGGCCACACAGCGCGCGGGCCGGGCCGGACGTGTCGCCGAAGGGGTGTGTTACCGGCTCTGGTCGAAGGGGGAAGACGGTGCGCTGGCCGCCTACCCGCCTGCCGAGATCGAAGCGGCTGACCTGACCGGGCTGGCGCTGGAGCTGTCCCTGTGGGGCGCTGGCGCGGCCGATCTTGCCTTTCTGACTCCACCTCCCGAAGGGACGATGGCCGAGGCGCGGGCTTTGCTGACAATGCTGGGCGCACTCGACGCCAATGGGCGGATCACTGATCATGGGCGCGCCCTGGCAGCACTGCCCTTGCATCCACGGTTGGGGCATATGCTTGTGCGGGCCGGTCCGAACGCCGCACCTTTGGCGGCGTTGATGGCAGAGCGTGACCCCCTTCGCGGTGCGCCGGTGGATATCACCCTGCGGCAAGAGGCGCTGCGTGATCCACGGACTTTTCAGCGCAACAGGGTCTGGCAGGTCAACATGGGCGCCGTGGATCGGATCAATGCCGAGACCAAACGGTTGCGGAAACAGGCCAAGGGCGACTCTGCTGATCTGAGCCCTGCCGCCATGGCTGCGCTGGCGTATCCTGACCGCATCGGGCAGCGGCGCAAAGGTGACGCGCCGCGCTATGTACTGTCAGGGGGAAAAGGTGTTGTTCTGGACAGTGCGGATCCACTGGCCAACGCTCCGTTTCTGGTCGTGATCGACACTGATGGCAACCCGCGCGAGGCTAAGGTCCGGATGGCCACCCAGATTTCGGAACGCGAGACTCGCGATCTGTTCGCGGATCAGATCGATTGGGTTGAGACTTGCGCCTGGTCGAAACGCGAGCGGCGGGTCGTGTCGCGGTGGCAAGAGCGGTTCGGCGCGATCACGCTGGATGACCGCATCTGGAAGGACGTTCCAGACGACGCCGTGGCGCGCGCGATGCTGGACGGGGTCCGCGATCTGGGCTTGCGGCTGGAGGGTGCCGCCGCGCGTTTGGCTGCCCGTGTCGAGCTGGTGCGTGCCGATGGCGTCGATCTGCCCGATTTTTCGGTCGCAGGCCTGATGGCCGAGATGGACGACTGGTTGCTGCCCATGCTGTCAGGTGTCAAAAGCGCCGAAGACTGGAAGAAGTTCGACCTTATGCCCGCCCTGCGCGCGCGGCTGGACTGGGCACAGACGCAGGAACTGGACCGGCGCGCTCCGGGGTCATTTGAAACGCCGCTGGGGCGCAAGGTGCCAATTGATTACAGCGCTGCCGTGCCTGAAATCTCGGTCCGCTTGCAGGAAGTGTTTGGCGTGACCCGACATCCGGCAATCGGCGGCCAGCCTTTGAAGATCACCCTGCTGTCACCAGCACAGCGCCCGATCCAGATAACGCGCGACCTGCCCGGTTTCTGGGCGGGCTCTTACGCGGATGTACGCAAGGACATGAGGGCGCAATACCCCAAACACCCCTGGCCCGAAGATCCGACCCGGGCTGATCCCACGCTGAGAGCGAAGCGCAGACGGGAATAGAGCAGTCAGAAAATTCTGCTGTTTGGCCAAAAACCCACAATTTCAGGCTAAAAACCCTCAAATATCGGCCAAAATCGGAAGATACAATTGAAACTCACCATTTCTGTTGTTATGTCTTATCAACTTTGAAGGCATAGAGTAGACAACAAGAAACCGATGAGTGCATGGCTGCAAAACATCTGGGAAGAGGTTGGACGACCTCTTTTTCTGCGCCCCCGGCGGGTGCAGTTTGCAGCGTTGTGCACCCGCATTCATGACGGGAAGGACGAAGTGCTGTTGATCACCAGCCGCGACACCAGACGCTGGATCATCCCGAAAGGTTGGCCAATTGATGGTTTGAGTGGAGCGGAAACGGCCCTGCAGGAGGCCTGGGAAGAGGCCGGAGTACGCGGGGATACAGTACACAATGATCCAATCGGTCGTTACACTTACGACAAGATCCTCAAAGACGGATCAGCGCAGCCGGTTTTGACCAGTGTCTACCGGATTTCGGCGCACGCACTGGCTGAAGAGTTTCCCGAGGCCGATCAGCGCGAACGCCGCTGGTTTTCGCCGGCTGATGCGGCCACACAGGTACAGGAGCCCGAGTTACAGGCCTTGTTGCGTAATCTCTAAGGAATTCGCAACGATTCTGTGGCACCCAGCTTGCCTGCGCAGCAGGAAACCGCTAGCTGCGCGCTCGTTCAATATTTGACCAAGTTCATGTCTGACACGAATCCAAAACCACGCTGGCAAAAGCTAGACAGCGACCTGCACCGAATTTCGCGTGTCGAAGCCGCCAATATCCATGTCGCACGCCATTTGCTGGCACCGGGAGTCGCGCTTGCCTTCATGGCATTGGCCGGGCTGACGGCGGCAGTTCTGTTTGGTCAGGCGGATGGTAGCTATATCGTCGTCGCAGCGGCTGCGTTCGGGGCCTATATGGCAATCAATATTGGCGCCAATGACGTGGCCAACAATATGGGCCCTGCGGTTGGTGCGAATGTGCTCACCATGGGCGGCGCCATCGTGATTGCCGCCATTGCCGAAAGCACAGGCGCTTTGCTTGCGGGGGGTGATGTGGTTTCGACCATCTCCAAGGGGATCATCGATCCGGCCTCGGTGCAAAACAGCGAGGTGTTCATCTGGGCCATGATGGCGGCGCTGATATCGTCAGCCATGTGGGTCAACCTGGCAACCTGGATCGGCGCTCCTGTTTCCACCACGCATTCTGTCGTGGGCGGGGTCATGGGTGCAGGTATTGCCGCAGCGGGCCTGAGCGCGGTGAGCTGGGGCACAATGAGCGCAATTGCGGCCAGCTGGGTGATCTCGCCGGTGCTTGGGGGTGTGATTGCAGCGGGTTTTCTGGCGCTGATCAGGTCAAAGATCCAGCATCAGGACGACAAGATTGCAGCCGCGCGCAAATGGGTGCCAATCCTTTTGGCGGTGATGGCTGGGGCCTTTTCCACATATATGTCCGTCAAAGGGCTGAAGCGGATCGTCACAATCGATCTGGAGATGGCTTTGCTGATCGGGTTGTCTGTGGGGCTTCTGGCCTGGTCCGTGACCGTCCCGTGGGTCAAACGGAAATCCGAAGGAATGGAAAACCGGACCCGGTCTCTGAAAACGTTGTTTGGGCTTCCCCTTGTGATCTCGGCCACGTTCCTGAGTTTCGCCCACGGCGCAAATGACGTGGCCAATGCGGTCGGCCCGCTGGCCGCGATTGTTCACGCGGCTGAATTCGGAGAGTTCGCAGCCAAGGTTTCAATCCCTCTGTGGGTGATGATCATTGGCGCGTTCGGGATTTCGTTCGGTCTGTTCCTGTTCGGCCCCAGGCTGATCCGCATGGTGGGCAGTCAGATCACCAAGCTGAACCCGATACGCGCCTTTTGCGTCGCCCTGTCGGCGGCGATCACCGTAATTCTGGCCAGCTCGCTGGGTCTGCCGGTCAGTTCGACCCATATTGCCGTTGGAGCAGTCTTTGGCGTCGGCTTCTATCGCGAGTGGCATTCCGAGCATCGGCGCAAGCAGGGAAACCTACAGCGCACGGCGCAACACCTTGCCCCGGAAGAATACCGCCGTCGCAAGCTGGTGCGCCGGTCGCATTTCATGACCATCGTGGCGGCATGGGTTGTGACCGTGCCAGCCGCTGCAACCATGTCGGCCGTAATATACTGGGTACTGACTGCATTCGTCTGACGAATACCGTCAGAGCCTGATCTGCTCAGGTGACAACGGGTGATCGGGTGCGTGTTTGATTAGGTCGGACACTTGCGTGCAGATGGGTGTTGGAACTCCGGTTTCGTGACCCATCCGGATGATATGCCCTTGCAGACTGTCAATTTCCGTTTGGCGCTCGGCCATCAGGTCATAGGCCATGGACGTTCGCGCACTCGGATCGATTGTCAGCATCCGGGCCGCGATCCGGGTGAACAGCGGCGTCGGAAGTCGCAGAATATGCGGCGTCATCCATGCCGGAAGTGGTGTGGTCGAAGCCACGGGATGCCCCGCCGCCTTGAGAACAGTCAGCGCCTCGGACATCTGATCCGCCATGAGATTGCGCCAGTCGCGGTTCATCAGCTGATCCACCAGCGTGAGGCCCGACAAGGCATTGAGCGCATTGTTCAGGTTGATCACAAGCTTGCCCCATTGCACGGCCTCGATCCGGTCGCTGGACATAACGGGAAGGTCCGCACTGCTCAGCTGCGTCGCCAGATCTCCGGTGCCGCTCTGGATGACAATCTCTCCGGACGTGGCCCGGTGATAGGTGGCGGGGGCAGTCGGCACCACATTGAACGGAACCATTCCGGCGCGAACGTCGCGCCCGGGAAGGGCATTGCGCAGTGTTGTGGCGGCCTCGATCCCGTTTTGCCAGGACAGGACAGGCACATCTCGCGGTGCAATAGTGCCAATCAGCTCGGCCATGTCTGATGTAGCGCCCGATTTGACGGATACGATGACGAGTTCGGCCTGACCCAAGCAGGCCGGATCTTCACTGAGAGACAAAGATTCGGGCGGAACCGTGTAATCAAGGCCGTCAAAATCCGTGACCGTCAGCCCGTGCTCACGGATCGGGTCCAGCACACGTGCCCGTCCCAGAAGGGTCACGGAGTGCCCCGAACGGGCAAGCAAGGCACCGCAGTAGCAGCCAATGCTGCCCGCGCCTGCGAGGACAATTTTCATGATACCCCCTCCGGTATTCCCGAAAAGGATCACCGCAAACGGCCCGTGACACAAGCCCACTTGCCCCTGACGTCGCGCGCTAGCGGGCCAGCCGGGGTTTTGTGTGCTCAAGCTCTTTGGAAATAGGGATAAATTCCTGATCGTCACCCGGAGGCAGGTGAAACGCACCGTTGGCCCAATCGGCGCTTTTCCACTCACGGGTTGCCGTTTCGATCTTTTCCTTCGAAGACGAAACGAAATTCCACCAGATGTAGCGGTCTTCATTCAGGGTCGCTCCGCCCAGCAGCATCAGCCGCGCGCCCAGTGCGCCCGCTGTGACAGACAGCCTGTCCCCGGGACGGAACACCATCATGCGGCCCTCGTCAAACGTGTCACCTGCGATTTCGACCGAACCTTGCGTGACATAGACACCGCGATCTTCGTGGTCGTCAGGCAGAGGGAAGGACGCGCCGGGTTCCAATTGCACATCGAGATAGAAGGTTTCGGACAACATCGTGACCGGGCTGGTCTCACCATAGGCCGAACCCAGGATCAACTGGGCGCTGACACCCGCATCCTGAAGATGCGGCAGTGCGGCCTGTTTGTGGTGTTCGAAATCCGGGGCCATATCCTCATGCGCTTCGGGCAAGGCAATCCAGGTCTGAATGCCGAACAGGCTGTGTTTCTTGCCTCGGGTCTCATCACTGGTGCGTTCTGAATGGGTCACACCGCGGCCTGCGACCATCCAGTTGACCTCGCCGGGATAGATCATCTGATGTGTGCCAAGGCTGTCGCGGTGCTCGAACTCGCCCTGGTACAGATAAGTGACCGTGCCCAATCCGATATGCGGGTGGGGGCGAACATCGATGCCGCCTTCGGTGATGAATTCAGCAGGCCCCATTTGATCGAAAAAGATGAACGGGCCCACCAACTGTCGTTTTACCGAAGGCAGCGCACGGCGCACCTCGAACCCTCCCAGGTCACGGGCACGCGGGATGATCAACGTGTCCAGCGCCGGATTTTCCGAGATGCAGTCCGGATTGTGTGTCGGGTTCCAACTCATTTCAGCACTCCCCTCGTTGCAGATGGTCAGGCCGTCTGCGCTCTCTCAGGTAAGAAATAGCCGCGCAAAGCAGCCTATAAAGTGCACGATTGCACAGGTGGAGTGCGGCGCCGTTCCGACTAACGCGGCCAGAGCTTGGGAAAAAAGGGTCCGTCAATCCGATCCCCCTCGCCATAACCTGCTGCCTCGAACTGCGCGCGCTCGTCCTTGGCCCAGTCGCCACGGTATCGGATGACACCGTCTGGTGCGGTCATGCGAAGGGTGAAGCGACGCACCGTTTCCGACGGGGTGGTTGAAGACAGCCCGCCATGCAGCGTTCGCATGTCGAAGAAAATGCAATCCCCAAGCTCAAGATCCCATTGCAGCAAATCAAACGCGCCGGGGTCTGCATTGACATCAGGTGGTGGGTGATAGGTCTGCCCGGCAACTTCGGTGGGCTGATAACTGGGATGACCATCGGCGAACCGCACCCGCATGAACAGCTTGTCCCATAGGTGTGAGCCTTTGACGAAAGCGATGCCGTTTTCCTTGGTCACTGGTTCCAGCGGCAGCCAAAGGACGCACATCGTACCTTCGAAATCGAAGTAAGACAG
The DNA here is from genome assembly GCF_059609765.1 of Ruegeria sp. YTSC106. NCBI lineage: Bacteria > Pseudomonadati > Pseudomonadota > Alphaproteobacteria > Rhodobacterales > Roseobacteraceae > Ruegeria > Ruegeria sp. YTSC106. The sequence goes on along the minus strand of NZ_JBXWMI010000005.1, from coordinate 215,451 downwards.
ATCCTGATGGAAGGGCGGGCGCGATGTCGAGCCGGCCTCGCGGAGAAACCAGTTGTCCATGACAAGGTTTACGGATGGCGCGCCCAGCAACCCGGCAGCAAGCGGTGCGCAGGGTGAATTGTGAACGAATTCGTTGAATTGCGGAATTTTATTCCAGGCCCAGTAGTCTTCGAAATAACCCGGGGCGTCCGGATCCTTGGTGTGGCGAGTGAAATTGTCGGTTGGAGTGTCAAGGTCGGCATCGATACCGGCGCGCAACAGTGACAACCAGTCAGATGAGAATTTCGACCGGAGAACAACAGCCCCATCGCGTTGGAAGGCGCCGATGTCTTCCTTTGTGACCAGGTCTGCTGTCGTCATGGAATGATCATCCCGAAGTGGTTCGGTGACCCTGAGCATCGCACCGCACAGCACGAGACGTCAAAGAGATTCGTTTCGACGACCCAGAATCGCTCACAGTACAGTGAGCGTGCATGGGTTGAACCGAGCACAGCCTCGGATTTTTAAAGAAACATGCTATGTTTCAGATGGAAGCCGCAGACTGACAAGATTGGATCGCGTATTGGAGGTTTCTCGATGACAGATGCGTTGCTGTCCCGTCGTTCCCTGATCACCCAAGGTGCTGCCGTTTTGGCAACCGGGGCTGCGGGGCTTTTGGTTCCTGCCCGCGCAGCCGGGCTTGCGCCGACGCCTTCGATGCGGGGCGGATCAAACAACTATCGCCCTGGCGCACCGGTCGTGGACCGGATCGGCAGAGGGGGGTTCTGGATGACCGGCACCGTACGACGGGCGGGCGACGGCGCACCCCTGCCCGGCCAACGCATTCAAATCTGGGCCCATACCACCGAGGGGCACGAGCGTGACCCGCAAAGCCATGGGGCGACTTTGACGAATGAAAAGGGTGAATTCCGCCTGGAAATGCCGCAGATCGTGCCCGCTTTCGGCCAACCGCACGGGCATCTGGCCTATGACAGCGGCGCGTTCGAGACGGTGTTCCTGCGGCCTGTGATGTCCAGTTCCAAGGACAAGACACTGGCTGCGCATTTCGTGTTGCAACCGCTCTGATCCCGGTGATCCGAACCGGTGTCATTTGGGCGACCCTGATCGCCGCCCTTGCCGTTCCTCTGATCGCTGCGGCAGGCAGCCCTTACCTTGCATGGCGCGACCCTGTCTACATCCTCGCCGGGTTTGCCGGAATTCTGAGCTTGGATCTGCTGTTGCTGCAACCGCTTCTAGCCGGAAAAAACCTTCCGGGCTTGTCCGCAGTGAAGAGCCGCCACATTCACCGTTGGGTCGGCCTGACCCTGGTGCTGGTGATTGTGGTCCATGTCGCGGGTTTGTGGCTTACCAGCCCGCCGGATGTGGTGGATGCGTTGTTGTTCGTCTCTCCGACACCGTTCTCGGCCTGGGGCGTCATTGCCATGTGGACAGCTTTCGGGGCGGCCCTGCTGGGTGTCTTCCGCCAGCACCTGCGTCTGCGCTTTCGACTTTGGCGGCTGAGCCACACCGTGCTGGCCGCGGTGACGATTGTCGGCAGCGTTGTTCACGCCATGCTGATCGAAGGCACGATGGAGATCATGACCAAAACAGCGCTTTGCACACTGGTCCTGCTGGCGAGCGCAAGCGCACTCGCCAAGCTGAAAGTGTGGGATGTCCGTCGGCGCCCTTAGACGCCCAGACACCAGCGCATGACCGCCTTCTGCGCGTGCAGGCGGTTTTCGGCCTCATCAAAAATGACCGAGTTCGGTCCGTCCATAACCTCGGAGGTCGCTTCTTCCTCGCGGTGGGCCGGCAGGCAATGCATGAAAAGCGCATCCGGTTTGGCATGCGACATGAGTTCAGCGTTGACCTGATATGGTCGCAGCATGTTGTGGCGGCGTTCCTTGGCCGACTGGGAATCATGCATCGAGACCCAGGTGTCTGCGACGACGAGGTCAGCGCCTTCCACCGCTTTGTGCGGATCCCTTTCGATCACGATTTTCGACCCTTTCTGGCGGGCAAACCCTATGAACCCTTCTTCCGGGTCAAGCTGAGCGGGCCCGGTGAAGGTCAGATCGAACCCGAACTGACCAGCGGCGTGCAGGAAGGAGGCGCAGACATTGTTGCCGTCGCCGGTCCAGACCACTTTTTTGCCGGCGATGGGGCCGCGGTGTTCCTCGAATGTCAGAACATCAGCCATGATCTGGCAGGGATGGGTGCGGTCGGTCAGGCCGTTGATCACCGGCACGTCCGAGTATTCGGCCATTTCGGTCAGGATGGTTTCATCAAAGGTGCGGATCATGATCATGTCAACATAGCGCGACAGCACACGGGCGGTGTCGGCAATGGTCTCGCCATGACCCAGCTGCATGTCCTTGCCGGACAGCACCATGGTCTGCCCGCCCATCTGGCGCACGCCCACATCGAAAGACACGCGCGTCCGCGTCGACGGCTTTTCGAAGATCAGTGCCACCATGCGATCTTTCAGCGGTTGTTCGTCGTCAGGGGCGGCCTTGGGGCGACCCAAACGCGCCTGTTTCATCACGCCCGCCTGATCGATCATGGCCCGCAGATCGGTAGAATCGGTTTTGTGGATATCAAGAAAATGGTTCATTTTGCTTCGCTTTTGGCTGACGGCGGGTGGGGTCAGACCCCAACACCCCCAAAGTATTTGAAGAAAGGTGAAACTCAGGCAGTCGCAAGCTGGGTTTCGATCTGTTTGGCTGTTTTGTCGAGGCGGATCACGGCCTGAGCGATATCGTCCTCGGTCAGGGTCAGCGGTGGCAGCAGACGGATCACGTTGTCGGCGGCGGGAACGGTGATAACCTCGTTGTCATACCCTGCATTGACCACGTCGATATTGGTCGGCTTGCACTTCAGGCCGAGCATCAGGCCCGATCCGCGCACTTCTTCGAACACTTCAGGGTGGTCGGCGATCAGGCCTTCGAGCTTCTGGCGCAGAAGCCCGGATTTGCGGTTGACGCCTTCAAGGAAGGCGGGTGTTGCCACGTGATCAATCACCGCGCAGCCCACGGCGCAGCCCAGCGGGTTGCCGCCATATGTCGAACCGTGGGTGCCCGCGGTCATACCGGACGCCGCGTCTTCGGTCGCCAGTACAGCCCCCAGCGGGAAGCCCCCGCCGATGCCCTTGGCGACCATCATGATATCAGGGGTGATCCCCGCCCATTCATGGGCAAAGAGCTTGCCTGTCCGGCCAACGCCGCATTGGACTTCATCAAGGATCAGCAGAAGGCCATTTTCGTCGCAGATCTGGCGCAGCGCTTTGAGTTCGGCATCAGGTACGGGGCGAATACCACCTTCGCCCTGCACCGGTTCGATCAGGATCGCGGCCGTCTCATCGGTTATGGCGTTGGTGACGCCATCGAGGTCTCCGAATGCCAGGTGGACAAAGCCGGGCAGCAGCGGGCCGAAGCCCTTGGTCATTTTCTCGGACCCGGCAGCAGCGATACCGGCTGACGACCGGCCGTGGAAGGAACCGTCGAATGTGATGATTTCAACCCGCTCGGGCTGACCTTTGTCATAGAAATACTTGCGGGCCATTTTCACGGCCAGTTCGCAGGATTCCGTGCCAGAGTTCGTGAAGAAAACCGTATCGGCAAAAGTGTGTTCCACCAGCTTGTCAGCCAACGCCTGTTGCTGAGGAATGTTGTACAGGTTCGAGACATGCCACAGCGCATGGGCCTGGTCAGTCAGCGCGGCCACCAATGCCGGATGGGCGTGACCCAGCGCGTTCACCGCGATCCCTGCGCCGAGGTCCAGAAAACGTCGGCCATCCGCCTCGGTCAGCCAGGCGCCTTCGCCCTTCACGAATGTCAGGGGCGCACGGTTATAGGTCGGCAGAACGGACGGGATCATGGGATCATCCTTTTCAGGTAGTATGAGCCTCGTGAGTGAGGCACGAAGGCCCGGTTCGTCAACAGATTTGGTGAGGTTTGTGCCGAATAGCTGGGCACACGGGATCAAACAGGCCGGTTACGCAAAGATGCGTCGGCGTCGGAGCAGTTGGATATGCACATGTTTGATCATGGCCGTCCGTATAGCGATGCTTGCGCAGGTTGGGAAGCCGGTATTTTGAAACGATCCCATTTTGCGCTTGCCAACGCCTGCGCAACCGCGCACCGCTTGGCCATGTTCGAACCCAAACACCATAATCCACCGCTTGCCGCCGCGCTTATCTTTGTCGCCACCGCCTTTATCGCGGCGACGACGCTGCTGGCCAAGGCGCTGGGGACGGATGCGTTGGGCCCGCCCTTGCATGCGATGCAGATCAGTCACGGGCGGTTTCTGTTTGCCCTGCTGGCGATCCTGTTGGCGGTTGCAATTCTGCGGCCCCGATTGGTGCGGCCCCACTGGGGTCTTCACATCGGGCGGACCAGTTTTGGCTGGGCGGGGGTGACATTGATGTTCGCGTCGGTTGCCTTCATTCCGATGGCGGATGCGACGGCTATATCCTTTCTGAACCCTGTCTTTGGTATGGTGCTGGCCATTCCTCTGCTACAAGAACGCGTGGGACTGTGGCGCTGGCTGGCTGCGGCTGTTGCCTTGACGGGTGCACTGATCCTGCTTCGCCCGACCCCAGCCAGTTTTCAGCCCGCTGCCCTTCTGGCGCTGGCAGCGGCCGCGCTGATCGGGATGGAGTTGATTTTCATCAAGAAACTTTCCGGGCGCGAGCCACCGATGCAGATCCTGCTGATCAATAACTCGATGGGGCTGGTGATCGCCACGACAGCCGTCAGCTTCGTCTTTCAGATGCCGACCTCGCAGCAATGGGCAGCATTGGTGGGGATCGGCGTTCTGATGGCCTGCGCTCAGGCTTGTTTCGTCAACGGCATGGCGCGGGCGGACGCATCCTTTGTGGCCCCGATCAGCTATGCCACGCTGATCTTTGCCGCCCTTTACGACTTTGCGGTCTTTGATGTGATCCCTGACTGGATCAGTCTGGTCGGGTCTGCGACTATCCTGGCCGGCGGGCTGATCCTGGTCTGGCGAGAAGCGGTGCAGCGCCGTGCCTGAGAGCCTGCCTTGCACAGGCCCCGTATTCCGGAACGGAGGCGCCCGCACCCCTTGCTGGGAAGGCCGAACCTGCCCTTGAAACCCGACGCGCTGGCAGAGCGGCGCTAAGCCTTGAGACGGTAACCGGTGCGCAGCATCAGCCAGGTGATGACTCCGATCACGAGTGTTGCAAACGTACAGACCGCTATTCCCAGCCACGGAGAGCTGTCCGACACCCCGATCATCCCATACCGCAAGCCATCAATCAGATAGAACACCGGGTTCAGGTGTGTCAGGCGATTCAGGACAGGCGGCAGTGCCTCGACCGAATAGAACGTACCCGACAGGAAGGCCAGCGGCGTGACGATAAAGTTGGTGATCGCAGCCATCTGGTCGAACTTGTTGGCAAAGATACCTGCAAACAGTCCCAACGCGCCCATGAACGCTCCGCCCAGAACGACAAAGGTCAACGCGATCAACGGGTGCTGAGGCGCGATGGAGAGCAAGACCAAAAGCGCAATCGAGATCACCACTGCAATCATCACGCCGCGGGCGATGCCACCCGCGAGGTAGCCCAGCAGAATCTCAAGCGGTGACAGCGGTGGCATCAAGGTATCAACGATGTTGCCTTGCACCTTGGCGATCACCATCGAGGACGAGGTATTGGCAAAGGCGTTCTGGATCACCGTCATCATCATGATCCCCGGCGCCAGAAACATCACAAACGGCACGCCCATGACATCAGGCCGGCTGGGTCCGATGGCGATGGTGAAGATCAACAGGAACAACCCCGCCGTAACCAGTGGTGCCAGAACCGTCTGGGTCCAGACGGCCAGAAAGCGCAGGGTTTCGCGCTGCGCCAGCGTGTAAAGGCCCATCCAGTTGACTGCTCCGAAGCGACGCGCGGTCTGATCTGCGGGATTCTGCATGTTTTGCCCTCAAACTGATTCGAAGACAGCTTGTAACTCGGGCTGCAGTGTTTAGAATAGGGGGCTGAGACGAATTCCCAAGGCGGCCCGAATCCGGGGCCGCTTTCCGCTTTTGAAAGGCTAACGATGTCCTGGACAGACGAGCGCGTAGAACTGCTGAAGAAGATGTGGGGCGAAGGCCAGTCGGCCAGCCAGATTGCCAAGGAACTGGGTGGCGTGACCCGCAATGCGGTGATCGGCAAGGTGCACCGCCTGGGCCTGTCCAACCGGACGGCAGGCGCATCCCCGGCCAAGGCGGAACCGAAAGAAAAACCGGCGCCTGCCCCCAAGGCCGAGGCCAAACCCAGACCTGCGCCCAAGACCGAACCGGCGCGCCCGGCCCCTGCCCCGACCTCCGAGTCAAAACCGGTCGTTCCGGCCCGCCGTCAGATCATCCCCGCCGGTCAGCCGCTGCCACCGCAACCGTCGGCCAATGAGATCAGCCCCGAAGCGCTGGCCAAGGTCAACGAGATAGAGAAAAAGGCCAAGAAGCTGACTCTGATGGAATTAACCGAGAAAACCTGCAAGTGGCCCGTGGGCGACCCCGCGACCGAGGATTTCTGGTTCTGCGGCCTTCCGGTTGAGGCAGGCAAACCCTATTGCGAGGCACATGTGGGCGTGGCGTTCCAGCCGATGAGCTCGCGCCGGGATCGTCGGCGGTAGAAGTTTAGTTATGCACGCCGGTAATTTCGGTGTGAAAGTTACAGTTTTTTCTGACTACCCACCCGTCGCAAGACAGGTGGGTGGTAATTTTTTGACTAGAGAGATTTCGCTATTCAGCCAGACCTAAAATACAAAGCACTGTACTGTGCGTATGCTGCGTTGATCTTTGCTGCCTACATACAGCCCTTAGACCCGTACCTGTTCGAAGCTGACACGGACAAGAAAGCTCGGCTATTGCTCTTTCAAAGTTTGTTTTTTTCTTTGTGGCTCATTCCCGCTATACCCGCAATCGTTGGAGGCCTTGCCTTGCTGGGAATGTTTCCGATCCCGCGACTTCTTGCCAGAATTCTTGCGGGTTTCTCAGTCGTTCTGGGACTTTTTCTGACACTGGCATCTGGCGCTTTTGGGCCCTTTACTGACACTCAGGCCCTGCATGGTGTGAGCTTGACCATTGCCCTCGCATCCAGCTTCCTCATCTGGTCTGGTCTCAATGGGAAACCACAACCTTCATGGGCGGCAAAGATTGGGATATCGGTTGCGACCGTGACTGCGCTTTGGTCTCTGTTAACAGTTCCGGTGGTTCTTGTTCAGGCGCGCACAATCTCAGACGGCGCACCCTATTGCATCGCCGAACATGCAGAGAATTCTCCAGTCAAAGCCCTGTACGAATTGCGCGGATTTTCTTTCTACACCACCAAGACCGGATACAAATCTACATCCGCGTGGTACTTCCACGGCCTGATGATCGTCGATTACCCTGAAGAGCAACGTGTCTACAACTGGTCACCACGAAGATGGCGTTTCGATCAGGTTGAACGTCCGGATGGATTTATCAAACCCGTTAGAAACGTTTGCACGCCAGCCTGACCCGTTATTGCGCCGGGTGGGACGGCAAGTCCGGCATAGGCACCCAGCCCGGCAGTTCATCTGGCGACACCGAGACATGCAGTTTCTCTGACCGATCCCGCCCCACTTTGCGGTGCTTGCGCAGCAGGAAAATCTTTCCCCAGCCACGCCACGTGCCGACTGAACGAGCCGACGTGTCTGTTGGGTAACGGTCGCGCCACCCTTCGGGCAACGGCAAGCCGTGCAACTCGGCCTTGTCCAGCATCCAAACCAGAGAGATGTTACTAAGCGGACGCGCCTCTTCGAACCCGTTCAATTGGCCACCGACATCGCCATGTGTGCCGCGGAACCAGACCTGCTCGACATGACCTTTGAATTCGGGCGTACATTTCCACAAGACCGGCTCAAACACTTCGCGAGTCTCGTCCAGTGCCATTGCGTGGTACCCGTGGCGCGTCGCCGGTCCAAGCTGGTGGGAGTGAAAGGCGTGACGCTCTTCGGCCCAGCGCCACAGCAGCGGCAGACGCATGCCCAGCGCTTTGACCGTATCCCAGACGCCAACCATCTCAATCGCCACATCTTCGTGACAAAATTGCTTCCGGAACTCGGCCGCAGCCGACCCGCTGGCATTGCACTCATAGTGCCGGTACGCTTGCAGTATGTTTCGTTCGGTGGCGTGTTCCGCCTTCAGCAACCCGACCATGTCGATTACACCGGCAAGACTGCGTACGCCGTAGGCACCGCGCGAATACCCAATGAAAAAGATCCTGTCGCCCGGCTTGTAACGGGACGCCAAATAACCGTAAGCGCGACGGATTTGGCGATTGATACCCTTGCCCATCATCACATCCAGCGAGGATTTCCAACTTTCCCACTGCACCCCTGCCTCATAGAACACCGAGACCTTGCTGCCCATCTCACGGCACAGGCGAAATGTCTGACCGGCATGGGTTTCAAATCCGGGCTCGAGGGTGGACATGGTGCCATCAAGGATGATGACATGACTGATCGGTTCACGGTGCCGCGACTCAGCGGAATGCTCGGACCGCAAAGGCCGTCCAAGCCATCCCAGAACCTTTCTACTCAGCCGCGACAGATTCATGCGTCAGCAATTCCCATACTCTTTGAGGTGTGAAAGGCATGTCCGCCTGCCGCACCCCGTGATCCCAAAGCGCATCCTGAACCGCATTTGCCACAGCGGCCAGCGCGCCCACGGTGCCAGCCTCGCCACACCCTTTCATTCCCATCGGGTTTGAGGTTGATGGAACCGGCGCCGAGGTAAACTTAATCATGGGTATGTCGGTTGCACGGAGCAAGGCGTAGTCCATAAACGAAGCCGTGAGCAGTTGCCCATGTGCATCGTGCACGACATGTTCCGTCAGGGCCTGCCCGATGCCCTGTACCACTCCGCCATGCACCTGCCCTTCGGCCAGCATCGGATTGATAAGATTTCCAAAATCGTCAACCACGGTGTAGCGGTCCACCCACGTTTGGCCGGTGTAAGAATCGATCACGACTTCGGCAACATGCGCGCCATTCGGGTAGCTGCGCGCATCCAGGTTGGCGCGGGCCTCATGTTGCAGCAGATCCATTCGACCATCGGCACGCGCCATCTCGGCGGCTTCGGTCAGCGTCGGCGTCAGGTTGGAGCCCGGCGCTCGGAATGTCTCGTGGTCAAAACTCACATCACTTTCCTCGACCCCCATCTTATCGGCAAGATAAGGCGTGAATGCGGCGATCATCTTGTCAATCGTGACCAGAGTGGCGGTGCTTTGCACCGTGACCGAGCGAGAACCACCAGTGCCGCCGCCATGGGCAAGCCGGTCGGTATCGCCCTGTATGACGGTGATCATGTTCATGGGGATACCCGTCTGATCCGACAGGAACTGGGCGTAAACAGTCTCATGCCCCTGCCCGTTCGATTGTGTGCCGACGTAAAGGTTCACCGTGCCATCCTCGCAAAACGCGACCTTCGCGTTTTCGGAAGGGTCTCCCAAAATGCTTTCGATATAGTAACAGAGACCCTGCCCCCGGATCAGCCCGCGTTCCGCATCCGCAACCTTGCGGCCCTCGAACCCGGTGGTCTGGTCAGCCGCGCGGGTGAGGACCATGTCGAAATCACCGACATCATAAGTTTCGCCGGTGGAGGAGGTGTAAGGGAAATCACCGGGGCGGATGAAATTTCTGCGCCGCAGCTCCCACGGGTCAACGCCCAGTTCGCGCGCGGCGCGATCCATCACGCGTTCAAGCACGTAAATCGCCTCGGGCCGACCTGCACCGCGATATGCGTCGACCTGCGTCGTGTTCGTATAGAACCCTTCGACCCGCAAATAAGTGGTCTGGACGTCGTAGACACCCATCAACACCTTGCTGAACAGGCTGGTCTGGATCGCCTGACCGAAGTGGCTGTTATAGGCGCCGAGATTCACCTTGCTGTGGACGCGGTAGGCAATGATCTTGCAATCGGCGTCGAAGGCCAGCTCGGCCAGCGAGGTCAGATCGCGGCCATGATGGTCGGACAGCATCGCCTCGGACCGGTCGGACATCCAGTGCACCGGCTGACCCAACTTCACCGCCGCCACTGAAACGCAAAAATATTCAGGGTATGGCATCACTTTCATACCGAAACCACCACCGACATCCGGGGTCGTGACGCGTATGTCGTCCGCATCCAGTTTCAGCTTTTGTGCCAGTTGGGCCTTCATCGCCCAGACGCCCTGACCTCCGTAAGAGAAATGCAGACGCCCGTCAGACCAATCGGCCTGGCAGCCACGCGGTTCCAGCGAACTGATGATGACCCTGTTGTCGGCGACGTTCAGCGACACGGTATGTGCGGCGGACTGAAAGGCAGTCTGGGTCGCGGTTTCGTCGCCCAATCCCCAATCAAAAGCGCGGTTATCAGGTGCTTGCGTGTGTAAAGTCTCACCACCTGCGTCAACGTCCAGTTTGGCCGGGCGTTCTTCTGTGTCCATCCAGATCAACTCGACCGCGTCCTGCGCCTGGATCAGTGTATCCGCAACGACAACCGCCACCGGCTCGCCCACAAAGCGCACACGGTCCTTGGCCAGCATGTGCCGGTCCGGCGCAGCCGCCTTGGACCCATCGCGGTTCTGCAGGACGGCCGCATTTAGCACCGTGTCGGTGCCTGTTGCGGCCAGATCGTCCAGCGTCATGACCAGCCGAACGCCGTCGGCACCCCGTGCGGCCTCAATATCCAGAGACGTGATGTCACCATGCGCCACCGGACTGCGGTAGAAAGCGGCAAACAAAGCGTTCCCGGGCACCGCATCATCCATGTAACGCCCCTGCCCGGTCAGGAATCGTTGATCCTCGGTCCGTTTCACCGGCTGGCTTCTGCCGAACTTTTCCATGGGGTGGCCCTCCTGCGCGATCTCAGGGGCGAGCCTAGCCCGCGACTCGGCAATGTCCAGCGGGGTTCACCGAAATTCGTTTGCGCGCAAAGGATGTTCAGCTAGCCTTGGGCCATGAGCTGGAAGCATGATACCGTTTTTCCCTTCTCTGCCCCGATGACCAGCGGGCAGACGACCACACATGACGTTTATGTCGGCGGTGAAGGCCCACCGATCCTGATCCTTCAGGAGTTGCCAGGGATCGGGCCCGAAACGCTGGCGTTGTCCGCAAAGCTCAATGCATCCGGCTTTCGCGTCTACCTGCCTCATTTGTTTGGAACCTATGGCAAGGTTGAAATGGCCAAGAACATGGCCCGGTTGTTCTGCGTGCGGCGCGAGTTCAACATTTTCGCCCGTGGCAGACAGAGCCCAATTGCAGGATGGATGCGCGCCCTGATCCGTGAGATCAAGCAGCGCGAAAACAGCGCCGGTGTGGGCGTCATCGGCATGTGCCTGACAGGCAGTTTTGCCCTTACTCTGATGGCCGAAGACGCAGTACTGGGTGGGGTAGCCAGCCAACCTGCACTGCCAATCCTCGGGGGCCGTCATCTGCACATGAGCGCTGACGACGTCGGCGCGGCCTCTGCGGGCATGGCCGCGAAGGGCCCCGGTCTGGCGATGCGGTATTCAGAAGACAAGCTTGCACCCAAGAAACTGATGCAGGCGCTCAAACAGGCATTCGGCGATCTGCTGGAAACGGTCGAATATCCCGGCAAGGATCATTCGCTGCTGACGCTGGATTTCCATGATCCCGCCTATCAACGCGTTGACGCCTATTTCAAAGCGCGCTTTGGCATGGCTTAGGCGCACTAGGCCTTCCCCTTACCGCGCGCATTCGCTATTGCAGTCGCTGACCCGAATTTGTTGACGCAGGACGCATCCCATGGCGATGGAAAAGACATTCAACGCGGCCGAGGCCGAGGCCCGCATTTATGAGGCCTGGGAACAGGCCGGAGCCTTCAAGGCTGGCGCGAACCGTTCGCGCGATGAAAGCTTTACCATCATGATCCCGCCGCCCAACGTGACGGGTGCGCTTCACGTTGGACACGCCTTCAACAACACGCTGCAGGACATCCTGATCCGCTGGCACCGCATGCGTGGCTTTGACACGCTGTGGCAACCGGGTCAGGACCACGCCGGCATCGCCACGCAGATGCAGGTCGAAAAGATGCTGGCCGCCACCCAACAGCCCAGCCGCAATGAACTGGGCCGTGAAAAATTCCTTGAGAAAGTCTGGGAGTGGAAAGGCGAATATGGCGGCACGATCATCGAGCAGCTTAAGCGTCTGGGGTCTTCCTGTGACTGGTCGCGCAACGCATTTACTATGGCCGGTGCGGCGGGCGATCCGCGCACGGGGCATGAGAACTCGGCCAACTTCCATGATGCGGTGATCAAGGTCTTCGTCGACATGTACGAGAAGGGCCTGATCTATCGCGGCAAGCGGCTGGTCAACTGGGATCCACATTTCGAGACCGCTATCTCTGACCTCGAGGTCGAGAATATCGAGGTCGCCGGCCATATGTGGCACTTCAAATATCCGCTGGCCGGGGGTGAGACCTATACTTACGTCGAAAAAGACGAGGACGGGAATATCGTGCTGGAAGAAGAGCGCGATTACATCTCGATCGCCACGACCCGCCCCGAGACAATGCTGGGTGATGGCGCGGTTGCGGTTCATCCGTCGGATGAACGCTATGCGCCCATCGTCGGCAAACTGTGCGAAATCCCGGTTGGCCCGAAAGAGCATCGCCGCCAGATTCCGATCATCACCGATGACTACCCCGATCCCGATTTCGGCTCGGGCGCGGTGAAGATCACCGGCGCGCATGACTTCAACGATAACATGGTGGCCAAGCGCGGCGGCATTCCGATGTACCGTCTGATGGACACCAAAGGTGCAATGCGGGCAGATGGTGCGCCATACGCCGAAGCGGCAGGCAAGGCTCAGGAATACGCGCGCGGGCGCGAATTCACCGAGAACGAAATCGACGCGATCAACCTCGTGCCTGATCACCTGCGCGGGCTCGACCGCTTCGAGGCCCGGGCGAAGGTGGTGGAAGAAATCACCGCTGACGGTCTGGCCGTCATGACGCGCGCTGACGATCCAGTTCTGGGCACCAAGCTGGGCGAAGATGATGATCCCGCAGCGCAGGTGCCGCTTGTCGAGAGCAAGCCGATCATGCAGCCCTTCGGCGACCGTTCAAAGGTCGTGATCGAACCGATGTTCACTGACCAGTGGTTCGTCGACGCCGAAAAGGTCGTCGGCCCCGCGCTGGACGCAGTCAAGGACGGCACGGTCAAGATCATCCCCGAGTCGGGCGAGAAGACCTATTACCACTGGCTGGAAAATATCGAGCCCTGGTGCATCAGTCGCCAGCTGTGGTGGGGACACCAGATACCGGTTTGGTACGGTCTCGACCTATCAGCAGAAGAGTTCATCGACGACGAGAATGATGGCAATCTTGATTTGGTCGAGATGGGTCGCTTGCTGAATGAAGGTGGCATGCTGCACCGTGGCAATGTCATGGAATGCGCAGCGAGCCTTGCGGCGGTGACCGAGAAATTCCTCGACGACAACGCAAACATCCCCAGCCCACTGAGCCACGCGACTGTCATCGAGGTCGCCGACAAGCAGGAAGCGATCCATCAATTCGCCGAAAGCCTTGCGCAGTATGCAATCGAACAGGATCCGACCAAGCTGGTTTACCCGGTCTGGCGTGACCCTGACGTCCTCGACACATGGTTCTCCTCCGGCCTCTGGCCCATCGGCACGCTGGGCTGGCCCGAGCAGACCGAGGAGCTGGAACGCTACTTCCCTACGGACGTTCTGATCACTGGCTTCGACATCCTGTTCTTTTGGGTCGCCCGGATGATGATGATGCAATTGGCCGTGGTCGATCAGGTCCCGTTCCACACCGTCTACCTGCACCAGCTCGTCCGCGACGAGAAGGGCAAGAAGATGTCCAAGACCACCGGCAACGTCATCGACCCGCTGGAAATCGTGGACGAATTCGGCGCCGACGCGCTGCGCTTTACCAACACGTCGATGGCGGCGATTGGCGGCGTGCTGAAACTGTCGCGCGAACGCATCACCGGTTATCGCAACTTCGGCACCAAGCTGTGGAACGCCGTCCGCTTCGCCGAAATGAACGAAGTCTTTACCGACGCAGTGCCGCAGTTGGATGTGGCCGACCTGGAGCCCAAGGCCGCCGTGAACCGCTGGATCATCGGCGAAACCGCACGCGTGCGCGAAGAGGTCGACGCGGCGTTGGAAAGCTATCGCTTCAACGATGCGGCGAACGGGCTTTATGCCTTTGTCTGGGGCAAGGTCTGTGATTGGTACGTGGAACTGTCCAAACCGCTGCTGCAAGGCGACGATGCCGAAGCACAGGCTGAAACCCGCGCCACAATGCGCTGGGTTCTGGACCAGTGCATGGTTCTGCTGCACCCGATCATGCCCTTCATCACCGAAGAGCTGTGGAGCCTGACCGGCAACCGCGCCAAGATGCTGGTGCATGCCGACTGGCCAACCTATGCCGCCGCGGATCTGGTCGATGCCGACGCGGATCGCGAGATGAACTGGGTGATCTCGGTGATCGAGAACACCCGTTCGGCCCGCGCCCAGATGCGGGTTCCGGCGGGCCTGTACGTGCCGATGCTGGTGACCGAGATCGACGCGCACGGCCAGGCCGCCTGGGACCGGAACGAGGCGCTGATCAAACGTCTGGCGCGGATCGACAGCCTGACCAAAGCGGATGAATTGCCCAAGGGCACCATCTCGATTGCCGCCCCCGGAGCCTCCTTTGGCCTGCCGCTGGCGGATATCATCGACATCGGCGCGGAAAAGGAACGGTTGGAGAAAGCCAAGGGCAAACTGGCCAAGGAACTTGGTGGCCTGCGAGGCCGTCTGAACAACCCCAAATTCGTGGCCTCGGCCCCGGAAGAGGTGGTTGCGGAAGCCAAAGCCAACCTCGCCGCCCGCGAGGAAGAAGAGGCCAAGCTGAACGAAGCCCTCGCCCGGCTGGCTGAAATCGCCTGATCTTCATCTTGTCCTTAATGTTCAAACCCCTGACCCCGTCGCTGATCCGGCGGGGTTTTCTTTTGCACGATGGGACCTTGCCCGACCCTGCCCCCGCTTGTTAGCAATCTGCGACCACAATATTCCGAGGCCGTCATGACGCACACAGCCCCACCGCTCCAGACAGTCTCGACCGGGCTGGTTGTGGCAATCGTCGGCTTCTTCAGCTCTTTCCCGATTGTATTGCAAGGGTTGGCGGCGATGGGCGCATCCCCGGCGCAGGCAGCGTCCGGATTGATGATGGCGGCGATCGCCATGGGCCTGACCGCCATTGTGCTAAGCCTGTGGTATAGGCAGCCGATCAGCGTGGCCTGGTCCACACCGGGTGCTGCCTTGTTGGCGGTGTCTGCCACACCGGCTCTCGGATTCGCTGAGGCGACGGGCGCGTTCCTATGTGCAGGGGCATTGACTGTGTTGGCCGGGTTGTGGCGACCTTTGGGGCGGTTGGCCGCGGCGATACCTACGACTCTGGCGCAGGCCATGTTGGGGGGCGTGTTGCTGCCGCTTTGCATACTACCCTTTCAGGCGGCGGTCGAGCTGCCATGGCAAGCCTTGCCGGTGATCCTGACTTGGTTCATCGCCGGCCGGATCAACCGCCTGTTTGCCGTTCCGGCTGCGGTTGTAGCAGCGGCAGCCGTCGTGGTTTTGAACGCCGGGGACGCGTCGCTGACACCGACGCAATGGATCGCGGCTCCGGTCTGGACCACGCCCAGCTTCTCTGTGGCTTCGGTCATCGGAATTGCCGTGCCGCTTTTCATTGTCACGATGGCAACTCAGAACATCCCCGGAATCGCGGTGATCCGCAGCTTTGGTTATGCGCCGCAGACAGGCAACCTGTTCTCGGCCGTAGGCATTTCCAGCATCTTGTCCTCTCCGTTCGGTGCGCCCGCAACCTGTCTTGCCGCTATCACTGCGGCGATGTGTTCCAACAAAGACAGCCATCCAGACCCCGAACAACGCTACTGGTCCGCGATAATGGGTGGGGTATTCTATTGCCTGTTCGGAGTGTTCGCCGTGGCAATCACCGGGTTCGCAATTCATGCTGATCCACTGTTGATGGGCACGCTGACCGGTGTTGCGCTGATCGGAGTGATGGCCAATGCCACTTCAGCGGCGCTAGAAGTTCCAGCCGAGCGCGAAGCGGCCATCCTGACCTTTGCCATCACTGCATCCGGCATTACCGCGTTTGGACTCGGCGCGGCTGTCTGGGGTCTGTTGGCGGGTGGCATTGCCTATCTGGTTACGCAACGCGTCAGATAGCCGGTTTCAACCTCCCTGCGGATCACGTATGAAGAGGCTATGTTTGGAGCGTTGGGAAAACTGGTCGAGCGCCAGATCAAGAAAGCCCAGGCCGAAGGTCAGTTGCAGGGCCTCGAGGGCGTAGGCCAACCGCTGCCTGACCGGTCATCCGAGGCATTGAGCGATCCGGCCACCGCCGTCGGCCATCGGATCATGGCCCAGGCAGGTGTTTTGCCAGAAGAATTCGACATCAAAAAGCAGCTCGATATCGCGAGACAGGACTACGCGACCCTGACGGACCCCGCCGAGCGTAAGGCAGCCATCGCTCGCATCGCCGATCTGGAGATGCGCTACAACATGGCCCGTGACGCACGGCGGTCTTTTATGC
Source organism: Ruegeria sp. YTSC106 (assembly GCF_059609765.1). Lineage (NCBI taxonomy): Bacteria > Pseudomonadati > Pseudomonadota > Alphaproteobacteria > Rhodobacterales > Roseobacteraceae > Ruegeria > Ruegeria sp. YTSC106. Next base: position 198,867 of record NZ_JBXWMI010000005.1, on the reverse strand, counting down.
GGTGATCATTTGAATTCAGGCTTGCGGCCCTGCATCTGCGCCATCACCACTTCCATTTGATCAGGCTTGCCGATCAATTCCACCTGTTCAGCGGATTCCGCCATCAGAACGTCTGCGCGTGCCTGAGTTTCGGCGACTTCGATCAATCGCTTGGCGGCACGGATGGCCGAAGGGCTTTGGCCGGCGATGTTCTCGGCGATGGCAAGCGCCTCGGTCAACGGGTCATCGGACAGCTGCGTGACAAGGCCCCAATCGGCCGCCTGCGGCGCGCCGATTGGGCGGGCTGCGTAAGTCAGCAGGCGCAGCACGTCCGAGCGGACCAGCCGAGGCAGCAGAACCATGCCACCCATGTCGGGGATGATGCCCCATTTCATCTCCATCACGGCCAGTTTCGCCTCGGGATGCGCGATACGGATATCCGCGCCCAACGCGATTTGCAGGCCACCGCCATACGCTACACCCTGAATTGCGCAGATCACCGGAACCGGAACGCGACGCCAGATCAGGGCAAGTTCCTGCATTTCGTTGGCGTCTTCATAACTGCGGGTCATCAGCCATTCCGTTGGGTCCATATGGGCCATCTTGGCAAAGCTTGCCATGTCGAGCCCGGCGCAAAAGCTTTTGCCTTCGCCGGACAGGACCACGGCACGGGCATCCGATGCGGCGACCTCTTGCCCGGCGGACAGAAGCGCCTTGATCATCGCATCATCCAGCGCATTCATCTTGTCGCCTCGGGTCAGAGTGACATGGGCAACGTGGTCTTGATAGGCAACGGATACGCGTGACATGGGGACCTCCCGAAATTCAATTGCTGCAAACATGCCCGGACAGAGTGCGGAATACCATTGCGACGTCAGGGCATTTCGCTGACAGGCATTCGTCCGAACCACGGGGAATCGAGGGTCATGACATAGAACTGATCGCCTACGATCTTGCCTCCGGTCGTGATGCCCAAGCGGCCTTGCGGGTCCTGTAGCGTGCGCAGGATCGTACCGTCGCCATCAAACTGCACCATCATGCCGCGATGGATTGGCGCGGGGCGTACTGCCGGACCCAACCGCCAGATCACCTTGCGCAGGAACGGGTACGCCATCAATGCCTCGGACGGGACCCGCGGGCTGGCGAAGGCCATCCAATAGGTGCCGTCACCCTGAGCCTCGAGGTTGTCAGGATAGCCGGGCAGATTTTCCAACAGGATCTCTTGTTGCCCTGCTTTTTGTCCGGTCAGCCACAGTTTGTGCACGCGCGCGCGACCTGTTTCCGCGATCAGCAGAAAATCCTCATCAGGTGAAAGCGCGACACCGTTGGTATAGACGAAACCCTCGGCGATCTTCTGGGTGCGGCCATCGGCTGTGCGACGCGCGACGTAACCTGTTTCGGACTGTTCCCAGATGGTGAGGACAGAGGTCGGTTTGGTCCCGCCCATGGTTTCCGGGTCGAAGCGGTCAGATGAATTCGAGAAGTAAATCGTGCCATCCTGCGCCACATCCAACTGGTTCGCGTAGATCACTGGCGCGCCGTTGATGTCACTCACCACCCTGTCCAACGTGCCCGGGCCAGTCCAACGCATTACGCCGCGAAAGCTGTCGGCGATGTAAAGCGCGCCATCCGGTCCGGCCTTGAGGCCCAGGGGACGCCCGCCAAGTTGGTCAACTGCAACCGGTTCCGCCGCGTCGATGCGATAGAGGGTGCCTGCCAGACTGGTCGTGTAGACTGATCCATCGGGCATGACGGCGATGTCTTCAGGGCCGATCTCTTCCCCCGGCAGGTGGATCAGTTGCGCTGCGTCCAGTGCTGTATTTTCGACGAAATCCCCAGTGAATCCGGCATCTTCCGGCATCTCGACGGCAACAGGTTCAACCGGGACAGGCCAGAATAGTAGATAGGCGAGGCCCAGGAGAATAACAGCAACGAAAATGCGCATTTGCGCTCCTTTTTCAAATATCTTTTCCTGCGCGCCAAAACATGGTGCATGCTTGCTCATTGATCGGGCTTGGGGTTATCTGCGGACATGACCGAACCTCGATACACCCCGCTAGCCCAAACCCTGCCCGCCACCGTGCCCTTTGTGGGCCCCGAAACGCAAGAGCGTCAACGTGGCGCGTCATTTGTTGCGCGATTGGGAGCCAACGAGAGCATTTTCGGACCGTCCCCCCGCGCGATCGAGGCCATGGCACAAGCGGCGTCAGAGATCTGGATGTATGGCGACCCCGAAAACAATGACCTGCGCCATGCTTTGGCAGACCATCACGGCATATCGTCGGAAAATATTGTTGTGGGCGAAGGGATTGATGGGCTTTTGGGCTATCTGGTGCGGCTGATTGTCGGCCCCGGGGATGCCGTTGTCACCTCGGACGGGGCCTATCCGACCTTCAACTATCATGTGGCCGGGTTCGGCGGCATTCTTCACAAGGTACCGTATTCAGGTGATCACGAAGACCCCTCAGCCCTGTTTGCCAAGGCTGCTGAGGTCGACGCCAAGCTGGTCTATCTGGCCAATCCGGACAACCCGATGGGAAGCTGGCATTCTGGCGCGGATATTGTGGCCGCCATGGACGCTTTGCCCGATGGGAGCCTGCTGGTTCTGGATGAGGCCTATGTGGAATGCGCGCCAGAGGGGACGGCTGCGCCTGTAGGTATCGACGACCCCCGCGTTATCCGGATGCGAACCTTCTCGAAGGTCTATGGCATGGCGGGTGCACGGGTTGGGTATGCCATGGGCACGCGGGATCTGATCGCGTCCTTCAACAAAGTGCGCAACCATTTCGGCATGAACCGCGCCGCGCAGACCGGGGCTTTGGCGGCTTTACAGGATGGCGCGTGGCTGGAGCATATCCAAGCGAAGATCGCAGAGGCACGTGAGCGGATCGGCGCGATTGCCCGGGAAAATGGATTGGCGGCCCTGCCTTCGGCCACCAATTTCGTGGCGATTGACTGTGGGCAGGACGGGGGTTTTGCCAAGGCCGTTCTGGATGCATTGGTCGCGCAAGGGATATTTGTCCGAATGCCGTTTGCTGCACCTCAGAACAGGTGCATTCGGATCAGCTGTGGAGCGGCGTCTGATCTGGACGCGTTTGCCGCTGCTTTGCCCAAGGCGCTTGTGGTCGCGCGCGGACGGGCTGACTGATCCTTTTCCATACGGTCAGACAGCAAAGGGGGGCTGTCTGCCCCCCATCGCGCCACTGCGCGATCCCCCCGAGGATATTTTTAACCAGATGAAGAGGCGGATCGCGCAGGGACCCCAATAGGGTGTCAGGCGGCCAGTACGGCGGCGGCGGCTTCGAGGGCACCCGTGCCACGCGGTATATCAAGTGCGGCCATGGCTGTTTCCATTCCACCCAGAATGGCCATCACCATCTGCCCGTTGACATGACCCATATGGCCCAGGCGGAAACAGCCGTCATAGTCCTCCATTCCCAATCCGATGCCCAGTGTCAGGCCCAACTGGTTTTCGGTGAATGCGCGCAGGGCTGTGCCGCGGCTGTCCGTCAGGCGCAATGCGGTGACGGCGTGGCTGCGGTGGACGCGGTCAGCGACGTTCAGATGCAGTGCGCCGCCTTGTGCCCAGGTTTCGCAGGCTGCCCATATGGCCTTGGCCAGTCGTTCGTGACGGGCCCAGACCTGTTCGATCCCCTCTGCATGGATCAGGTCCAACGCGGCGCGCAAACCGTAGAGATGGTGCGTGGGCGCTGTGCCGTTGAAATACTGGTAAAACAGGTCTGGATGGGCACGCGGTTGCCAGTCCCAGTATTGCGAAACACGCGGCATGGTGGCCCGCTTGGCTTGCGCCTTTTCGTTGAAGAAGACAAAGCCGACGCCTGCCGGGGTCATCAGCCCCTTCTGACAGGCGGTGACAGTGACATCGACGCCCCATTCATCCATCTCGAACCGGTCACAGCCCAGCGAGGCGATACAGTCTGCCATCAACAGCGCCGGGTGGTTCAGATCGTCCAAAAGCTGACGCAATGCCGGGATGTCGTTGCGGATCGAACTGGATGTATCCACGTGCACCGCCAGAACGGCCTTGATCTGGTGGTTTTGATCCGCACGCAACGCATCTGCGATCCGGTCGAAATCCCAGGCGGACGAGCTGCCGAAATCGATCAGCTGCACTTTGGCTCCAACCCCCTCGGCCATTTCGGCCCAGCCGTGGGTAAACCGGCCCGAGGCGGGGGCCAGAACGGTTTCGCCGGGGGCGATCACGTTGGACAGCGCCGCCTCCCATGTGCCGTGGCCATTGGCGATATAAATGGCGACGTTGTGTTTTGTGCCAGCAACCCGGCACAGATCGCGCGTCAGGCCGGGCATCATATCAATTAGTTCGCCATCATAGATGTTGGGCGACGGACGGTGCATGGCTTGCAAAACCGCGTCCGGCATGACCGAAGGGCCTGGAATGGCCAAATATGCCCGCCCCTGGGAAAGGGAAACTGTCTGTGTCATGGAGTCAACCTGTATGAATTGACGCCCACATTACCGAGAGGCCGCGCAGCGTCAATCCGCCAGCTTCGATGCCTCGCGCGCAAGTGTTTCGATCCCGGCCCAGTCGCCGTTTTCGACCATTTTCTTCGGCGCGACCCAGCTACCGCCAGCGCAGACCACGTTGGACAAAGACAGGTAATCGCGGGCGTTGGTTGGGGACACACCACCCGTAGGGCAGAAGCTGATCTGTGGCAGCGGCGCGCCGATCGCCTTCAGTGCAGGCGCACCACCTGAAGCCTCGGCCGGGAAGAACTTCAGCATGTCATAGCCCTTTTCCAGCAACGCCATCGCTTCGCTTGCTGTGGCGGCGCCGGGCAGCAGCGGCAGACCTTCGGCCTCGCACGCTGCGATCAGGACATCTGTGGCGCCGGGGGAAACGCCAAACAGCGCGCCGGCTTGTTTGGCAGCACGGACATCATCGGGCGTGACCAGTGTACCTGCACCGACCACGCCGCCGGGCACTTCGGACATGGCCTTGATCGCATCCAGCGCCGCCGGGGTGCGCAAGGTCACTTCAAGCGCCGGCAAACCACCTGCGACCAGCGCCTCGGCCAGAGGGCGAGCCAGAGCGGCGTCATCGACGACCAGAACCGGAACAATGGGCGCAAGTGCGCAGATTTCACGGGTGCGTTGGGTTTTGGACATCTCTTATGCTCCGAATATGCTGGCGCCTGCGTCGGCAGACCCGACATTCTGCCGGAACGCATCGAAAAGGTCGCGCCCGAAACCGTGTTGGTTGGCTGAAAGGTCGGCGGTTGTGGGCGCACGATCCAGAACGCCTTCGGTCAGGATTTCCAACTCACCCTTGACCGCATCAACGCGCAGAAGATCACCGTCTTGCAGGTAGGCGATGGGCCCGCCATCCAGCGCTTCGGGGCAGACATGAATGGCAGCGGGTACTTTGCCGGAAGCACCCGACATGCGGCCATCGGTGACCAGTGCCACTTTCTGCCCGCGGCCCTGCAAAATCGACAGGATAGGTGTCAGCGAGTGCAGCTCAGGCATTCCATTGGCCTTGGGACCTTGGAAGCGAACAACCACGATGACGTCATCGGTGAACTCTCCGGCCTTGAATGCGGTTTTGACCTCGTCCTGACCGTGAAACACGCGCACGGGGGCTTCGACGACCTGATGTTCTGGCGCAACCGCCGAGACTTTCATGACAGCAGTGCCCAGATTTCCAGTCAGGCGCGAGAGGCCACCGGTGGGTTGGAAAGGGTCTTTGGCCGGGCGCAGGATCTTTTCGTTCAGGCTGTGACCCGCGCCGTCCTGCCAGATCAACTCGGCATCAATCAGCTTGGGTTCCTTGGTATAGTTGTGTAGCCCCTGCCCCGCGACGGTCAGCGTGTCCGGATGCAGCAAGCCATCTTCAAGCAGCGTTCCGATCGTGTACCCTAGGCCGCCGGCCGCATGGTAGTGGTTCACATCTGCCAGACCGTTGGGATAAACCCTTGCGACCAGCGGCACGACTGCGGAAATGTCGGAAAAATCCTGCCAGTCCAACACGATACCACCGGCGCGCGCCATGGCGATCAGGTGGATCAGAAGATTGGTTGAACCACCAGTCGCCATCAGGCCCACGATACCGTTGACGAAGGCGCGTTCATCCAGAATCTGACAGACCGGTGTATAGCTGTTGCCCAACGCGCTGAGTGACAGGGCTCGCCGCGCGCCTTCCTCGGTCAGGGCGTCACGCAGCGGGGTATTCGGATTGACGAAGCTGGAGCCCGGCAGGTGCAGGCCCATGAACTCCATCAGCATCTGGTTGGTATTGGCGGTGCCGTAGAAGGTACAGGTGCCGGGGCCGTGATAAGCCGCCATTTCAGCCGCCATCAGCTCTTCGCGGCCCACCTCTCCGGAGGCGAATTTCTGTCGGACCTTGGCTTTTTCGTCGTTCGGCAAGCCGCTGGTCATTGGTCCTGCGGGCAGGAACACGGCTGGCAGATGGCCAAAGACCTGCGCGCCGATGATCAGACCAGGGACAATCTTGTCACAAACCCCGAGGAACACGGCCGCGTCGTACGTGTTATGGCTGAGCGCCACACCGGTCGCCAGCGCAATCACATCGCGCGAGAACAAAGACAGTTCCATTCCCGCTTCGCCCTGGGTGACACCGTCACACATGGCGGGCACACCGCCTGCCACCTGTGCCGTTCCACCGGCGGCGCGGATCGCGTCGCGGATCAGGGCGGGATACCGTTCGAACGGCTGATGGGCCGAAAGCATGTCGTTATAGGCCGTGACGATGCCCAGATTGCCGGCGGTGCCGGTGGCCATCGATTGCTGATCTGCGCCTGCGCCCGCATAGGCATGGGCCTGACCGCTACAGGACAGATGCGCACGGGCAGGACCTTTGGATCTGGCCTGCTCCATCCGTTCAAGATGGGGGCCGCGCAGATCGGCGCTGCGGTCGATGATCCGTCCGGTGACATCGGAAATGACTGAGTGAACCATGATTACCCTCCGATCTGACGCCAGCGACGCCCATCGCGATGCATCAGCATCAATGCTTCTTCGGGGCCTGAACCGCCCTGATCGTATCGTGCGGGTCGATCACCCCGTTGTTCCCACCCCTGAACGATGGGATCGACCCAGGCCCAGGCGGCCTCGGCCTCATCCCCGCGCATGAACAGGGTTTGATCGCCACGGATAACATCCATCACCAGACGTTCATAAGCGTCCGGCGCTTGCGCTTCGGCCCCCAGTGCATCGGCAAAGCTCATGTCAAGCGCAACGTCCGACAGGCGGAAGCCCCCCGGCCCCGGATCCTTTATCGTGGTGCGCAAGGTGATGCCTTCATCAGGTTGCAACCGGATCACCAATACGTTGCCATGCAGTGGACCGACATTGGGGAAAATCGTATGCGGAGGGTCACGAAAGAACACCGCAATTTCGGATTCGCGTGCCCGCAGGCGTTTACCGGTGCGCAGATAGAACGGCACACCTGCCCAGCGCCAGTTACCGATATGAACCTTGAGGGCAATGAAGCTTTCGGTGCGGCTGGCGGGGTTGCCGACATGATCGACATAGCCGCCCTCGCCTTTTTCGGCCCGGTACTGGCCGCGCGCGATGTCGGACTGGGCAACGGGTTCCAGCGCTTCGATAACCTTGACCTTCTCGTCTCGCACCGCATTGGGCGAGAATTTCGACGGCGGTTCCATCGCGGTCAGGCACAACAACTGCACAAGATGGTTCTGGATCATGTCCCGCATCGCGCCGGACTGATCGTAATAGGCCCCGCGCCCTTCGACGCTTACGGTCTCGGCTACTGTGATCTGCACGTGATCAACATGGGTCGAATTCCAGAGTGGTTCGAACAGCGAGTTCGCAAAGCGCAGCGCCATCAGGTTCTGCACGGTCTCTTTGCCTAGATAATGGTCGATTCGGTAAACCTGATGTTCTTCGAAACAGGCACGCAAGCCTTCGTTCAGCGCCTTCGCTGAGGCCAGGTCGTGCCCAAATGGTTTTTCGACGACAATGCGGCTGTCCGGTGTCGCAAGGCCAGCGTCATGCAGCCGCTGCGCGATACCCGAAAAAAGGCTTGGACCAACGGACAAATAAAAGGCCCGCACGACGTCATCGCGCATCAGCTCTTTCAGATCAGACCACCCGGCCTCACCCAGAGCGTCCACGGGCACGTATTCGACATGGGCAAGGAACCGATCCAATGTCTGTTGGGAAAAACCCGGCGCGAACTGTTGCATCGATTTGCGGACCTGATCGCGAAACCCGTCGCTGTCGATATCAGAGCGTGCGGTACCGATGATCCGCGCGCCGTCGGGCATTTGCCCGACCTCGAAGCGATGGTACAGGCCCGGCAGGATCTTACGCTGCGCCAGATCGCCGGTCGCGCCGAAAAGCACCAGATCGAATGGCTCTACCGGAATTACGCGTGAAACCATCACGGGCTCCTTTTGAGTTTGCCGATATCAGCTTAGCACGGCGTGAAAACCCGCAAAACCTGATATGTTATCGCTAACATTGCTTGTCTATTAGAAAGTCGCCCATAAAAAATCAAGCATAGTTTGACAAAACCGGCTCGTTTTGCGCATTAAGTCTGATTGCGCAGCCAATCCATCACCGCAGGACGCACGGATTGGTCGCCGCGATGGCGTGCATCAGCGATGATTTTGCGAACCTCCGTCAGGTTACACCGCAAAAGAAGGCTTTTGACCGGACCGATTGAGGCAGGGCGCATCGACAGCGTCCGTATCCCCATTGCCGCAAGGCACAACGCCTCAACCGGGCGACCCGCATCTTCGCCACAGAAGCTGAGCGGGGTATCCGAGATATCGCAGCGTTCTACGATACGTTCCATCAGGCTCAGGAAGCTGACATTCAGTGTGTCATAGCGACGGCGGACCAGTTCGTTTTCACGGTCAGCGGCAAAGAAGAACTGCTTGAGATCGTTGCCGCCGATTGAAATGAAGTCCACCTCATCAAAGAACTTCTGCGGTGCAAAGGCCAGCGACGGGGTTTCCAGCATCGCGCCAACCTCAAGCGTTTCGGGCAGGACATGGCCAAGTCGTTTTTCCCGCTCGATGGTTTTGTTCACCTCCCAGCGGGCTTCGCGGTATTCCTCGGCCTGGGCGACAAAGGGGAACATGATGGTCAAAGGCCGACCATTCGCAGCCCGCAACAAGGCCTGCAACTGCATCCGCATGACACCACGCTTGTCCAGACCAACGCGAATGGCGCGCCAGCCCAGCGCCGGGTTTGGTTCGGCCACGTGTTTCATATAGGGCAGAACCTTGTCCGACCCGATATCGAGTGTGCGGAACACCACCCTTTTGTCCCCCGCCGCGTCCAGAACGCGCTGATACTGGCCCACCAGTTCGGACCGTTTCGGCATCTGGTTGCGGATCAGGAATTGCAGCTCGGTTCGGAACAGACCTACGCCTTCGGCCCCTGAAGTGCCAAGCGATGGCAGGTCGGCCATCAGACCTGCGTTCATCACCAGATTGATACGCGATCCATCGCGCGTGACGCATGGGGTTTCACGGATCGAGGCATAGCGTTCCTGCGCCTTGGCCTGCATCGCGATCTTGTCACGGAAGGCACTGACCACGCTGTCTTCGGGGCGCAGATGCACAACACCCTGATCGCCATCGACCAAAACGTGGTCACCATTCAGCGCCTCGGTGGTGATCCGGCCCACGTGAACGACCAAAGGAATCGCCAGCGCCCGTGCCACGATCGTGGCGTGGCTGCCAACCGAGCCTTCTTCGAGGATAATCCCCTTCAGCGCCCGCCCGTATTCCAGCAGATCGCCGGGGCCGATATTGCGCGCGATCAGGATCGGGTCAGTGGGCAGATCGGCACTGTCTGTCTTGCCCTGCCCTGTCAGAATGCGCAGCAGCCGGTTGCTGAGATCGTCCAGATCCGCCAGCCGTTCACGCAGATAGGGATCGGTGACCTGCCCCATGCGCGCACGGGCCTGGGATTGTTCTTTCTCCACCGCGGCCTCGGCGCTGAGACCCAGGGCAATGTCTTCCTCCATCCGCCGCATCCAGCCTTTGGAATTGGCGAACATACGATAAGCTTCCAGCACCTTCAGCTGTTCCTTATCGCCGCCCTGAGAAATCTCGAGCATCTTGTCGACACCGACGCGCAGTTCTTCTACTGCGCCGACCAGACGTTCGCTTTCCCGGTGCGGGTCTTCGGCAATTGGATTGGTGACAACCACGCGCGGTTCGTGCAGCCAGACATGCCCTTCGGCGGAACCTTCCTGCGCCGGGCCACCGCGCAACAGAACGGATTGCTGGTGCAGTGGCGACAAGGCCGCGCCCTCGCCGACAAAGGCACCCAATTCGGCCATTTCGGCCAACACCATGGCCACCACTTCAAGCGCATAAATCTCGTCAGCGGTAAACTCGCGCGCCTCGCGGGACTGGACAACCAGAACACCCAGCTTTTCCCCAAGGCGCTGAACCGGCACGCCCAGGAAGGAGGAATATCGTTCCTCGCCGGTTTCCGGCATATAGCGGAAGCCCTTGGCCGACGGCGCGTTGGCGGTGTTGACAACCTTGCCGAACTTGGCAACCCGCCCGACAAGACCTTCGCCCATGCGCATCCGGGTTTTGTGGACCGCTTCGGGCGACAGGCCTTCGGTCGCGCAAAGCTCGAGCGTGTCTTCATCGCGGAACAGGTAGATCGAGCACACCTCGGCCCTGATACTATCAGCAATCAGGTGCGTGATCCGGTCAAGACGTTCCTGACCGGCGGCTTCGCTTGCCATTTCTTCGCGTAGCCGACGCAGCAGCTTGCGGGATTCTGTTTCCGTGCCGTCTGACATGGCCCAACCGATTTAATGTGTCAGGCGAAACCTTTGGCCGATCAGCTCAGGCCGCCTTGTCCAGTTCAAAGGCATCATGCAGCGCCTGAACGGCAAGTTCCATGTATTTCCGATCCACAAGTACGGAAATTTTGATCTCGGAGGTTGTAATGACCTTGATGTTGATCCCCTCATCCGAGAGCACCTTGAACATCTTGGCCGCAACACCCGATTGCGAGCGCATCCCGATTCCCACAACCGAGACTTTGCAGACATCGGTGTCTGCCACCAGCTCTGCATAGTTCAACTCGCCCTTTTCCTTGATCGCCAGCAGCGCTTTTTCGGCACGGGCCACCTGATCGGTGGGGCACGAGAACGTCATGTCCGTGCGGCCCTCGTCCGAAATGTTCTGGACGATCATATCGACATTCACGCCCTCTTCGCTGAGGGCCGAGAAGATGGTCGTGGCGATGCCCGGCCGGTCGGCCACGGAAACAACGGTCATCTTGGCTTCGTCGCGGGAATAGGCCACACCGGCCACAACATTGGATTCCATGATATCCTCCTCGTCGCAGACCAGCGTGCCGGCCTCATCGGATTGTTCTTCAAAGCTTGACAGAACGCGCAGTTTCACCTTGTACCGCATCGCCAGTTCAACCGAGCGGGTCTGCAGCACCTTGGCACCAAGCGACGCCAGTTCAAGCATTTCCTCAAATGAGATGCGGTCCAGCTTGCGTGCTTTTTCACAGATGCGCGGGTCGGTGGTATAGACGCCATCAACGTCTGTGTAGATGTCACAGCGCTCAGCACCGAAGGCTGCCGCAAAGGCAACAGCTGTGGTGTCCGACCCACCCCTGCCCAGCGTGGTAATCCGGCCTTCCGGGCTGATGCCCTGGAACCCGGCAACCACGGCCACGCGCATACCTTCGCCGAATTTCTGGTTCAGGTTCTCGGTCGGGATTTCCTCGATCCGCGCCTGACTGTGCGCACTGGTGGTCATCAGCGGCACCTGCCAGCCCTGCCAGCTGCGCGCAGGGATGTCCATTTCCTGCAAGGTCAGGGCCATCAGGCCGGCGGTCACGTTCTCACCCGAGGACACGACGGCATCGTATTCGCGCGCATCGAACAGAGGTGATGTCTCGTTCACCCAGCCCACAAGCTCGTTGGTTTTGCCCGACATGGCCGAGACGATGACGATCACGTCATAGCCCTTGGCAACTTCAACGCCGATACGCTTGGCAGCGCGGCGGATACGGTCCAGATGGGCGACTGATGTGCCGCCGAATTTCATAACGAGTACGGGCATGGGGGCAAAAGTCTCCGCGCCTTGGATGATAAGTTCCGTGCCTCATAAGCGAGGGGCACCGCAAGGGCAAGGGCGCAAAGGGGTCACCCCTGCGGCGCAGGGCCGCTTTACATTGCACCGGCACGGTGTCAGCCTATGAAGAACAACCAATTCAAGAGGTTCTTCATGTTTCGCCTAGCCCTTGCCTTTGCCTTACTTTCATCGCCTGCACTGGCCCAGGTCGCGAGTGTCGCCGGGACGGACGGCAAGAACGCGCTGGGTAAAATTCCCTGCGCCGCAAATGCCGGTGATCCCATGCAAAGCTGCAACGCCGAGCTGCGCCGCCATGACGACGGCAGTATAACCGTTGCGGTGGCCCTGGGTGGCGGACATGTGCGTAATATCTACTTCAAGGATGGTGTGCCGGACTCCAGCAACTCGACCTCGAAAATCTCACATGAAACGCGCGGCGATTTGATGGTGGTCTACATTGAACCCGGTGAGGTCTTTGAAATCCCCAAAGCCGCTTTGACCTCTCAATAAGCGTGCGGTTGACCGTCATAGGTTTCAAAACACCCCGTGGTGCCTAGCGACAAGACATCAAATCGTTCAATCAGGCCGGATACGGCCTGATCCACATCGATATCAGCCGCAGCACCGCCCATATCTGTCTGAACCCAGCCCGGGTGATAGATACCAACGGCAACCCCGTCATCTTTGAGATCCATTGCCAGATTCCGCCCAAGGTTCAAAACCGCCGCTTTGGACGCGCGGTATATATAACTGCCACCCGGCGCGAGGATGTGCGACGCCATTTTCGACGAAAGGATCGCGACCTTGCCCCCCGCCGCGCGCAGGTTGGGCAACAGGGCCTGTATCGTCAGAAAGACACCCGTGACATTTACCGCAAAGCTATGCGCCCACATGTCAGCCGGATAATCATTGATCGAGTGCCCTTTGTCCAAATACACTCCGGCGTTGCAGATCAGCAGGTCGATAGGCTGACCTTTCAACTGTTCCGCCATGGCCGATTGTTGCGCGGGATCGGACACATCAAGACGAACCTGCATGCCGCCGTCGCGCGCCGTTCCGGTGACTTTCTCCCCCCGACTGACGTAACGCTGTGCCAGCGCTTGCCCGATGCCGCGATTGGCGCCGGTAATCACGATGTGCATGATCAATTAGTCTTTCTGCTGGGGACAAATGGCAGCGGGGCCACCGGCACGCCATCTTCGATCAGCGATTTCGCCTCATCCAGCTTGGCTTCTCCGTAAATGGCGCGGTCCGGAGCTTCGCCAAGGTGGATCTTGCGCGCCTCTCTGGCGAAGTCTTTCCCCACATAATCCGAGTTCTCTTCGACATGGCGGCGCATCTCGGCCAAAACCTTCTCGATCTCAGGCGATGGGTTGGCCACGTCGATCTTTTCTTCTGTGGCAGGCCGGATTTCGTTTTTTTTCAGAGCTTTCCGCGCTGGGCGGACGCGAGGTGTCATGATCGCCTTCTCGACCTGCGTGCACCCGCAAACCGCGCAGGTGACCATATCCACAGAGGCCAACTTGTCATAGGCTTCGGCGGATTGGAACCAACTGTCGAAAGTGTGGCCTTCGCTGCATTTCAACGCGTATTGAATCATGTTCAGTCCAAAAAATCGATTGGCGAATAGATACCGATCAAGGTGACAATATCAAGCCTACCAGATGCTACTTTAATGTGTGTACGGCTTAAAGTCGCGCAACAATTCAGCAAGTTCACGGGAATCAACCTTTTGCGCCGCTTTTTTCGGCGAAAACCATTTGCGCTTGCGCTCGCTCTTTTCCGGGTAGTCTGGCGACAAAACCCGCACATGCACTGAAAAAACATCCACAAGACACAAGGTTGGAGACCGGTTCAAATGGTGCTTGAGATACAGGAACTGCCCCAATCGCGTCCCGTTGCACCGGCCACATACGCCCGCCTCTTCCCACGCCTCTTGCAAGGCGGTTTCCTGTGGGCTCAGGCCGGATATAAGCCACCCTTTGGGAACGATCCATCGCCGTGACTTGCGTGTCGTGACCAACAGGACCTTGGGACGACCGCGCTTGATCCGGAAACACAAAGCCGAAGATTGCCGCAAAACAGGCTGCTTTGCAGCTTTGGGAAAGTCATGAAGCAGCAATCGTGCTTTCATTGAGCGACGCACCCTTTTGGTCAAACGTCAGCCAACCGAAAAATCTTACGCTTACCTATCTAGCGGCTGACATCTGCAAACATACCACATGATGTGTCGTTCGCCAAGGCAGTCAGGTCGAGCAAGGGATCGCCTACATTCTGGCAGAGAGCCGCCGCGCCAGAGCGTCATGGGGAATATCAGCGTCAATTGCCAGCCGGCGCAAACCGAAATGCACGCGCGCGATCTGTTGGTAATAGCGCGTGTAGACGTAGTTCGTACCACCACCGGCCAATGCGCCCAGCACAGGAACGGACTGGGCTGCCAGTTTTTGCCCCAGCACAATCGAAAAGCGCGGCGCAACGGCGGCAATAAGACGTTGCATGGCCGGCCCGGTCAGGGTCAGTCGAACCGAGAAAAAACCCAGATCTGCCCCATCATCATGCGACAATGGTCCTGCCGCCGACAATACGCGAACACAATCGAACTTTACGTTTTCAGCAGAAGGATCGAACCCCTCGCGTGCCGCAGCCCCCTGAATGGCGCGCAGAAGCATCGCGGTTGTTGCAGGCAGTTCCATCAGGGCTGTGGAAACACCGCCCAGCCCCCCGGCCGCACCCATGGCCGTGGTGACGGCAGTATTCACCCAAGGCTGCTGATCGGGAACAGCGCGCCGTGACCCCTGAGCCGCATGCATCGCCAGCCATAACGCCTGCTCGGTTGCGCCGGTCAGGCCATTTCGCACAGGTTCCGGCAACTGTTCCAGCAATGACTCGGCCGAGCCGCCCAGTTTGTTCAACAACTTGACACCAACGCCTCCGGCAGATCGGTAGTGATCCGCCAAACGATCCAGTTCGGCCTCGGTATCCACGTTTTCGACTAGAACTACGTTCTGCATTCACGCCCTCCTGTCTATAAACATCGGCGTTACGCAGCATGGTTTCAATAGGTCACAGGCTCCAACGTGTCACTGCCCCCTCAATGCCGGACCAGGCACCGGGCAACAATTCCAGCCCCAAAACCCGGTCAGGATTTGTGGGCGGAGGCATCTCGACCCCTTGTAATAGGGTGAACCCGAACCGAATGTAATAGGGCTCATCCCCTACCAGCATGACCCGTTGCCACCCGCGGGTTCGCCCCGCTTCGACCCCTTCATGTATCAGGAATCCGCCCAGACCCTCACCTTGGTGGGTGGGATGCACGGCAACCGGCCCCAACAGCAGAGCGTCGTGATCGCCGACATGAACCGGCCAGAACCGGATCGCACCGGCCAGAATCCCCTGACCGTCACGCGCGACCAGAGACAGGTCCGCAACCGGCGGCACGTCATCGCGCAACCGGTACGACGACAAGGCCTCACGACCCGGTGCAAAACACAGGTCATAAAGGGCTTCGACCTCCCACCAGTCGTCCGGCTCTTCCGGCCTGATCCCGAATTGCTGCACCCTGCCCTCTTTTACTTGCTGGAAATCGCCCTAGCACTTCGCTACGCCTTGGGCAAACGCTTGGAGTTCAGATGTTCTATCGCCCCGAAGACGGCCACGGCCTTCCGCACAACCCGTTCAATGCCATTATCACGCCGCGCCCGATTGGCTGGATCTCGACCCGGGATGCGGATGGGATCAACAATCTGGCACCCTATTCCTTCTTCAACGGCGTTGCCTATACGCCACCGCAGGTCATGTTTGCCTCGACCGGCACCAAACAGGATCAGAGCTTCGGCAAGGACAGCATCGCCAATATCGAGGCTACGGGTGTGTTTTGCGTGAATGTCGTGGCCTATGCGCACCGGGACGCGATGAATGCAAGTTCCGCCGGATTGCCGAAAGAAGTTGATGAGTTTTTACATGCTGGGCTTTCACCCATCGAATGCGAAACCATCACCTGCGCACGGATTGAAGGGGTCCCAGCCGCCCTGGAATGCAAGCTGACCCAAATCGTCACCCTACCCGGTGAAGCCAACCGGGTGGTGTTTGGCGAAGTGACAGGTGTACACCTGCACGACGATCATATTCGGGATGGCATGTTCGACGTGACCTCGTTCCAACCTTTGGCGCGGCTTGGGTATCGCGATTACTCTGTCGTTTCCGAGTTGTTCAGCCTTTCTAGACCGGATGACTGATGCCCCTGCCTGACGCTTCGCGCCGATATCCTGTCACTCTGCCTGACGGCACGGAACACAAAGGAACGGCTTTTCTGTCACGAGTGATCGACCACCCCAGAATTCAGGTGGGAGATTACACTTACGCATCAGATTTTGACGAACCCGAGGATTGGGCCAATCGGCTGGCCCCTTATCTGTTCGAGTTTTCGCGCGAAAAGCTGATTTTGGGGAAGTTTTGCCAAATTGCCCACGGCGTCCGCTTTGTGACAGCCTCGGCAAATCATGCGATGGATGGGATAACCTGCTTTCCCTTTCCAGTTTTCGATCCGGAACACATGTTGGAATTCCAGCCGGACGTCCGGGACACCGTGATAGGCAATGATGTCTGGATCGGCTATGGCGCATTGATCCTGCCCGGAGCCAATATCGGTGACGGAGCGATAATCGGCGCGGGTTCAGTCGTGCGTGGAACCATCCCGCCTTATGCGATAGTCTCGGGCAATCCTGCCGAGGTACGGCGATACCGGTTTGACGCCGACACAATCGAGCGGCTGCTTTCTTTGAAGTGGTGGGACTGGCCAGCCGAACTGATCGCCGAAGCCGAAAGCGCTCTGCTGACGGGAGATATCGATAAGCTGGAGCGCTTGGACCCTTGAAAAAGGCGGCCTGATTGGCCGCCCTTCGAAGTCAGTGCCCGCCCAGAATACCGGTGCGGACAGAGTAATCTACCGCCAGCTCGTAGTCCGGGTCATCATCACTGTCGACCATGAGGTGTCCGGCTTTGTTCAGCAGTTTGTGACAATCGCGGCTCAGGTGGCGAAGCATGACTCGTTTGCCTGCTGCCTCGTATTTTCCTGCGATATTCTCGATGGCTTGCAGGGCGGACTGATCCACCACGCGGCTTTCGGCAAAATCGATGATAACGGTTTCAGGATCGTTCTGGACGTCGAACAGTTCGATAAAGCCCTCAGAGGACCCAAAGAACAGTGGTCCCTGAATTTCATACACTTTCGCGCCTTGTTCGGTCTCGGATTCACGGGTCACCGCATGAATGCGCTTGGCATTGTTCCACGCATAGGCCAGAGCCGAGACAATGACGCCGACCACGACGGCAACGGCCAAGTCCTCCATCACCGTTACGACGGTGACCAGAACGATGACGAAGGCATCGGTCATTGGCACTTTGCGCAGAATCTTGAATGAGTTCCACGCAAAGGTGCCGATCACCACCATGAACATCACACCGACCAGCGCGGCCAGCGGAATTTGCTCGATCAGGGGTGATGCGAAAAGGATGAAGGTCAGCAGGAATAGCGCTGCCGCGATACCGGCTATACGTGTACGCCCGCCGGATTTCACGTTGATCATCGACTGGCCAATCATCGCGCAACCGCCCATGCCGCCGAAAAACCCGGTCACGATATTCGACGCGCCCTGCGCGATACATTCCTGAGAGGCCCCACCGCGCTTGCCTGTGATCTCACCCACAAGGTTCAGAGTCAGCAGGGATTCGATCAGGCCAATGGCGGCCAGAATGACCGCATAAGGCAGAATGATCTCAAAAGTTTCCCAGTTCAAAGGAACCATTGGAACATGGAACGCAGGCAGACCGCCTTCGATCGATGCCAGATCGCCGACGCGCGGCACATCAAGGCCAAACCCGATCACGATTGCCGCGACAACCAGAATACCGGCCAGAGGCGCTGGGATGATGCGCGTGATACGCGGCATGATCCAGATCACTGCCATGGTCAGCCCGACAAGACCCAGCATGGTGTAAAGCTGTATCCCGGACAACCATTCGCCACCGCTCAATCCATGACCGGTGTTTTCCATGGTTCCGGGCACTTTGAACTGTCCCATCTGGGCCAGAAAGATCACGATGGCCAGACCGTTCACAAAGCCCAGCATGACCGGATGCGGCACCAATCGAATGAAACGCCCCCAGTGCATGGCCCCGGCAATGACCTGAAGGATTCCCATAAGAACAACGGTCGCGAACAGGTATTCGACCCCATGTTCGGCCACCAGTGCCACCATGACAACCGCAAGCGCGCCGGTCGCGCCCGAGATCATGCCCGGTCGCCCACCGATCAGTGCCGTAATCAGCCCCACCAAAAACGCGGCGTAGAGTCCGACCAACGGGTGCACGCCCGCCACAAAGGCAAAGGCCACCGCCTCGGGCACCAGTGCAAGGGCAACCGTCAGACCGGACAGCAGCTCAATCCGCAGGCGTGAGAAGGTCAGTCCCTCATCTGGCACCCAGCGCAGATCGGGAATAGCGAGGCGATTGGCAAAGCTTGCCAGCAAGGCTCGGGGCATCAGACAGTCCTATGGGGTTATATGTTCGCGCGAAGGCGTTGTTGTAGCTGGCGCGCTGGCATTGAGCTACCGCACTAAGCGGGATGCAGCCATGCGAATAATGCATATCTCGGGCTCGCGGCAAGTTGATTTGCGGGACCACGAAGAAGCCACCACATGTCAGATCATGCGTTGGATCATCCTCTTTCTCTTCTCAGCCCTTCCCGCCCTCGCGCAGGATTTGAATGGCAATGACACGGCAGGAAACTGGCGGGTGACGCATCACGAGATTTTCGGCATCTGGAATTCGATCTGTGACGAGCGCGAAGAAAACGGTGCGTTGCGGCAGCGGTGCTACATCCGACGGGCAGAAGTGTTTTCCCTTCGGCCAAAATTCGCGGCACAGTTCGTTTTCGTTACGCCGGAACCGGAAGGTTTCAAAGTTGAATTCGGGATAGAGCCGGGTACTTTCTTCACCGCATCCGGATTTCGCATCGACCAAGGCGAAGAAACCATATGGCGCACCCGGCGCCCCGGATGCTTGACCGGGCTTGGCTGTACCTTCGAAGAACAACGCGCCAAGGACGTGCTGGACGCCATGCTGACCGGAGATGCGTTCCGCTTCGTGTTCCGAGACAGACACGGGCAATCACAGGATCTGACCTGGTCTCTGGGCGCGTTTGGCATAGCCTGGGCCGATTTCACCGGGCAATCACAACAGCGCAACCTGTTGGCGATACAGGAATAGGCCTCTTGTCAAATTCGGGCTGAACCCGCACAAATTCAACATCAGGTATTCAGGCGGAGCAGGACAGTGACCCAAACCAGGATAGCCGTCATCGGCGGATCAGGCATCTATGACATCGATGGGCTGGAGAACCCGGAGTGGGTAGAGGTTGAGACCCCATGGGGAACGCCGTCAGACCAGATCCTGACCGGATCGCTGGACGGTATCGAAATGGCCTTTCTGCCGCGTCATGGGCGCGGCCATGTGCACTCGCCGACAGATGTACCCTATCGCGCCAATATCGACGCGCTGAAACGATTGGGCGTGACGGATGTGATCTCGGTTTCGGCCTGCGGATCGTTCCGCGAACATATGGCACCGGGTGACTTCGTGATTGTCGATCAGTTCATCGATCGCACTTTTGCGCGGGAAAAGAGCTTCTTCGGAACTGGGTGCGTTGCCCATGTCAGCGTTGCCCATCCTACCTGCCCACGCCTGTCGGACGCATGCGAGACAGCGGGTAAGGCCGCCGGCATCACAATCCACCGGGGCGGCACCTATCTGGCGATGGAGGGCCCTCAGTTTTCCAGCCTTGCAGAATCCAGGATGTATCGCGAGCAATGGGGCTGTGACGTGATCGGAATGACCAACATGCCCGAGGCGAAACTCGCCCGAGAGGCCGAGCTGTGTTATGCGTCGATCGCGATGGTCACCGACTATGACAGCTGGCACCCGGACCATGGCGAGGTGGACGTGTCCACGATCATCGCCACCCTGACCGGCAATGCCGAAAAAGGCCGCGCACTGGTCAAGGGATTGCCTGCCCTACTGGGTTCCGAGCGCGCACCCTGCCCGCATGGCTGCGATCGGGCGCTGGAGTATGCGATCCTTACGGCCCCCGATAGTCGCGATGCGGCGCTGCTGGCCAAGCTGGACGCTGTGGCCGGGCGAATTCTGTAAGACCGACTTGAGATAATCGGCCAGGGTCTCAATGACCTCAATGGATGCGAACGATGCCCCAGTCGCCCTTTGAGCGAGCAAGCCAGCCGACTTTCAGCACGGATTGAAGCGAGACAGGTTTTGGACATGCATCTTCGCAACCATCAAATACTACCGAAGTCTGAGACATTTGAACCATAACCTGTTTTTCGTCGGAAACCGGATCAAAGAAGATGGTTTCTACAAGAAAAACAGAGTAGTTGGGGTTCGCAGCGGTTTCCTCAACAAGAGACCTGCAGGTGCTTCTGAATGACATACCCTCGTGGGCACTCCAGAACCTTTTTTGGAATTCCCACTTGGCGCTCTCATCCGAGAACTTCATGGATTTTACGATTTTGTCACCGACGTAGTCGGTTACGGCATCCATGGCACCGTTCCAGCCGATTGCCACAAGGCTAAGGCTGGTGAAGGAAACATCTTCCGGGCCAGATTCGTTCCCCCCAACAAACAAATTACAGATCTTTGTGGGTCTAAATTTTCCGGTCGAATGATCCAAGGCATAAGCCGCACCAAGCACAGGCGCATGTAGTGAACCCTTCGGAACAACAAGTTTCTGGTATTGTAAATCCAGTTCATTCGCATTCAAAACAAGCGTTTTACCAGCGCCCATGATTGCCAGTGCGCCAGCAACAATGACAGCGTTGCGTAAACTGATAACAGACATCCCAAGCTCTCCGAACTAGTTTTGAGGTTTAGGGCAGCATAGCGACCCGCCGCAGTTGAAATACCCGTCCGGGCAGGCAGCGGTGGCAGTCGGCATCAGCAATACGCTCAACAAAAAAATTGAAACGACAAGTTTCATGACGAACCTCCTTATTAAGTGACAATAAAAAAAACGGCGTAGTTATAGCACAAATTGAATATATTGTCCCGAAACCCCCATAACACGAATAAGCGATTGACTAAATTTGTGATTCACGGAAAATGGGAGCTGGCTTACAGAACAATCTCCCGGCTCAAGCAGCTTGATCCCCGGGACTGATTCTCTCGTTCTCGGGCGATCTGATCAGGAATTTGACGATGCAACTCGATCTCTGGCTGGCCTTTGTTGCCGCATCCACCGCCCTGCTGCTTATTCCGGGGCCTACCGTGCTGTTGGTACTGAGTTACGCCTTATCCAAAGGGCGCAGTGTCGCCGTTGCCTCGGCCACGGGGGTTGCAGTGGGCGATCTTGTGGCCATGACCGCATCCTTGTTGGGACTGGGCGCACTTGTTCTGGCTTCGGCCTCGTTGTTTTCTGTTCTCAAATGGGTGGGCGCGGCCTATCTGGTCTGGCTTGGGGTCAAACTGTTGCGCAGCGCACCAGCCGGTGGATTGAGCATGGTCGACACCGGGCGGGATGTCACCGCACGCAGCGTGTTCGGCCACGCAGCGGCCGTCACTGCCCTGAACCCGAAATCCATCGCCTTCTTCATTGCCTTTGTGCCGCAGTTCATACGCCCTGCTGAACCGCTTGGACCTCAGTTCGTCATCCTGATTGCCACATTCGTCGGGCTGGCCTGGTTGAACGCGTTGGCCTACGCCCTTTTGGCAGACAGGTTGCGGCGGCTGATCGGGCGCGCCAGCGTCATTACGGCAATGACACGGTTTGGCGGTTTGACCTTGATCGGGATGGGTATGGCCACGGCGGTCCTGCGCCGGCCGGCCTGACACCGCATCAGTCTTCGGCGTGTTCTTTCATGAATCCACGAATAAATCTGCGGATTTCGCGCGCGGCCGACGTGTCCAGTTCTTTGCAAAGCTCGACAAATGAGTCACGTTCGTCCCTGTCGAGGCGTAAGACCAACTGACTGTTTTTCTTGGTCGATCCTTTGCCATCCTTCCCGGCCACGCGCATTTTCCTAACGAAGCTTTGCTGCTATAGGCGATACTTTGTGTATACATAGCATAGTTGTTGTCGTTATCAGGCACATAACAATAATGATTGGAAATTGGCAATGAAGCTTCATGCCGTACAGGCAGTTTTTTCGCCGGAGCAAGGCAATTGAATCAAACCGCACCCGGAGCCAAGGCCCATCGGATTGCAACCCAAACAGATTGCTCACTGTCCCCCCGGCAATCCGGGCGCTGGGGATATTTGGTCGAGCCGGCAGCAACAATATAAATGGGTCAGGCACCTATCGTGGTGACGGCCCAGGTTACGCCGATTTTTTGGCCTGCTCAAAGCTGCAACCTCACATTGACGCCAATCCTGCCAAGGAATTGTTCCTTGCATGGTCAATCCTCTTGGGCCAAACACAATATTGCTGTTTGACGCTAAAAGGTTGGTCCATGTCCAGAAACAAATCTGTCAAAGATTATATCCGAACCATCGTCGATTTTCCTCACGAAGGGATCATGTTTCGCGATGTGACAACCCTGTTTGCCGATCCCCGCGGGTTTCGGATGGCGATTGACCAGATGCTGCACCCCTATGCAGGTGAGCGGATCGACAAAGTGGTCGGGCTTGAAGCACGCGGCTTTATTCTGGGCGGTGCGATCGCACATCAGTTGAGCGTCGGTTTTGTCCCGATCCGCAAGAAGGGCAAACTGCCCGGCACAACAATCAGCCAAGATTACAAGTTGGAATACGGAGAGGCGATCGTCGAGATCCATGACGATGCCATCCAACCCGGTGAAAAAATTCTGGTGGTCGACGATCTGCTGGCTACGGGCGGAACGGCAGCGGCAGGTATCAAGCTGATCGAACGGCTTGGGGGCGAAATCGTATCATGCGCCTTCATCATAGACCTGCCCGAGCTTGGCGGCTGTAAAGTGCTGGAGGAGATGGGCATGGACGTGCATGTCCTGTGCGAATTCCAAGGTCTCTGACCAAGAGTTTTTCACAAAAGCGTGATTGGAAACTGAAAACCGGGCAGGCTTAGCGCGGTTTTTGCGCCGATCAAGGCGCAAAACGGATCAATACAAGTGATCTTGTGGTCAGGTTGCCCCGTACCTTGGGTGATGCTGCTTGAAGCATTTCAACCTAGGGAGTTTAGCTCATGTTCCGCAATTTCGCCGCCGCCGGTGTCGCCTCGATCCTGTTTAGCACTGCTGCATTCGCCGATGGTCACGGCAAGGACATTGTTGACACAGCCGTCGCCGCTGGCAGCTTTGAAACACTCGTCGCGGCAGTTCAGGCCGCCGAACTGGTGGACACACTTAAAGGCGAAGGCCCGTTCACCGTGTTTGCCCCCACCGATGACGCATTCGCAGCTTTGCCCGAAGGCACCGTCGAAAACTTGCTGAAGCCCGAAAACAAGGATCAGCTGGTAGCCATTCTGACCTACCATGTCGTGCCGGGCAAAGTGATGTCAGGTGATCTGAGCGATGACATGACGGCTGCAACCGTACAAGGCGGCGATATCACAATCGATCTGGATTCGGGTGTGATGGTGAATGACGCCAACGTGGTTCAGGCCGACATCGAAACCAAGAACGGCGTGATCCATGTGATCGACAAGGTGATCCTGCCTGCCTCGTAAGAAACAACCGGGCACGGTCCGACGCTCGGGCCGTGTTCACCCTTTCAGAACCGCGCCAGGGTTCATGATGCCCTGCGGATCCAATGCCGTTTTGATGGCCCGCATCGCGCCCAGCTTGGCCGGATCGCCATAGCGCTCCAGATCGCCGGTCTTGAGGCGCCCCACCCCATGTTCAGCACTGACCGAGCCGTCGAAGGCGTCAACCAGATCATGTACGGCCCTCTTGATCGCGCCTCTTTGGCCCTCAAAATCCGATCGGCTCTGCCCTTTGGGCGGGAACACATTGTAATGCAGATTGCCGTCACCAAGATGGCCAAAGCAATTGATCCGGAAAGGCCCTAGACCCGCAATCAATTCTCTGCCTTCGCAAATGAAGTCGGGAATTTTGGAAATCGGGATGGAAATATCATGGCTCGACACCGACCCGATCAGACGATTGGCTTCGGGGATGCGTTCGCGCACCGCCCACAAATCGGCCCGCTGCGCTTCACTTTGGGCGATTACTCCGTCCTGAGCCTGACCGAGTTCTTCAGCGCAAACGAAGAGTTCCTCCAGCGCGCCAAATGGTGACGGCCTGTCAGCCAGACCCAGCTCAATCAATACGCTCCACTCTGGCGGCGAGCGGAACGGTTGACGGACATCCGGCAGAACCTCGGCCAGAAAATCAAGCCCTTGCCGGTGGATCAACTCAAACGTGCTGACCGCCTCACCCACCTTGTCCCGGGCCAAAGCCAGCAGGTCGATCGCCGCTTCGGGAGAAGCCACCTGAAACACCGCTGTCCCAACGGCGGCCGGGCGGGGGAACAGCTTGAGCGATGCGGCAGTGATGATCCCCAGCGTCCCCTCGGCCCCGATCAGCAGATTGCGCAGGTCATAGCCGGTATTATCCTTTCGCAGCCGGCTGAGACCGTGCCAGATCTCGCCACTGGGCAACACCGCCTCAAGCCCCAGGCACAGGTCGCGCGCGTTGCCATACCGCAAAACGTTGACGCCCCCTGCATTAGTCGACAGGTTGCCCCCGATCCGGCAGGATCCCTGTGCCGCCAACGACAGAGGAAACAATCGGTTTACCGCCTCGGCTGCGGCCTGAACGTCTTGAAGAATGGCTCCGGCTTCGGCGACCAGAATGTTCTCGGTCGGGAAGACAGACCGGATGGCGGTCATCCGTTCCAACGAGATCAGCAATGGCGCCGGACCCTCTGACATCACTTGCCCGCCAACCAGACCGGTGCCGCCGCCATAAGGAACGATCGGGACCCGCGCTTGCGCAGCCAACTCCACCAGCACCGCCACCTCTTCGGTGTTGCGGGGCAAGGCCAGCAGACCGATCTGTCCGGCAAACCGCCCGCGCGGTTCTTCCAGATACCGTTCTTCCACGGGGCGCATCACCCTATCGCCCAGTTTCGAACGGATCAATGCAGCAAAACGGTCATCAGCGGGGTTCAAATTCATACGCCTTCAATGCCCAAGCGATGCGGTTGCCGCAAGCCTTATTCAAGATCAATCAGATAGCGCGGCTCAAGCACCACAACCGTGGGGCGGTCCGGAAGGTCCCGCAGCGAGACGGTAATTTCCGACACCCCGTCGCGCTCAACCGGAAATGTATCCCTGATATCCACCAGGAAGCGATCCAGCGAGAACTGCGAGAACCAGTGCATCGGAATGATGACTGAACTTTTCAGCCGTTTCAGAACCGCAATCATCTCGGGCAGAGGCATGGTGGTCCCGCCATCAACAGCAGCCATGACCACATCCAACCGGCCCAGCGCAGCGAACTGTTCATCCGACGGCACGTGATGCAAATGCCCCAGATGACCTATGCACAACCCCTCAACCTCGAACACAAAAATCGAATTGCCGCGTTCTTCGACTCCACCATAAACAGACCGGATGTCGGTCGAGACATTGCGTACCAGCATCTCGTCCAGATCCAGATGATGCTCGATACCTTTCCCGAACTCTCCCCACCCCGGAAGAACATGCGGAATGGCCGGATCGGGATGTGCCGTCCAATGCGTGCCGTGGGCATGGTTCATCGTCACTACGTCTGGGATCAAATCTGCGCTGCCGATAAACCCGGTAAAGTCAGTCACCGCATTCAGCCCGCCGCGGGTCTGGATCATGAAAGAGGCATGCGCGATATAGCTGATCCGCACCGAGAACACTGGCACAGGATCCTGCCACGCTGCCTTGTGCAGATACTCAAGTCCGGGTGCCGCATCAGCAATGGCAATACAGTGGCTTGGCCGACGCTCCTGCGCAACGGCCCCGCCCGAAAACACCATAAATGCCGCAATCAACCAGCGCATATTCCGAAGTGTAGCGCAGAACGCCCACAAGTCATGCCCCTTGTTCATCTGGCCCCAAATATCCCGGGGGAGGCGCGGCTTGCCGCGAAGGGGGCAGCGCCCCCACCCTATCCCGCGTCGGTTTTTCCGCGCCGGTCAGACCGCAGGCTGGCATACAGAACATGCGTCCGCCAACGGCCGTTGATTTGCAAATACGACTGCGCCACGCCCTCGTACTTGAAGGCCGAGCTTTCCAGCAATCCGCGCGACGCCCGGTTTTCCGGCAGGCAGGCGGCTTCAATCCGGCTCAGGTCCAATCGGGTAAAGGCATGGTGAACCATCGCGCCAATTGCTTCACGCATATACCCCTGTCGGGCAAAGGCCTGACCGGTCCAGTACCCCAATGTGCCCGCCTGCGCGGGACCGCGCCGAATGTTGTCCAGCGTGATGGCCCCAACCAACACGTCATCCTCGCGGCGAAATAGAAAAAGCGGAATTGCCGTCCCGGCCGCTACCGAACGTTGTGCCCAGTACACACGGTTGGTGAAGGACTTGCGGCTCAGGTGGTCCTTGGCCCAGATCGGCTCCCATGGTGTCAGATAGTCTTTCGAGGCCCGCCGCAACGCGGCCCAATCGTTGAAGTCGGAATGTACAGGCGGGCGCAAGCTGAGCCGCGCGGTCTCGAGTTTCAGCTTGCGTCTGCCCAACAGCATCACGCCGCCCGCCTCTCCTGCAGTTCAGCCAGTGTCGGCGCGGCTGACACCGGACCGTACAGCGCCAGCGCCGCCGGTGCTTGCAGGGCCATTGTCTCAGCGAAGGCGCGCACATCCTCGATTCCTACGGCGTCGATCCTGCCAACGGTATCTTCCAATGGAGGCACCCGCCCCCAGATCTGCACAAGCCGCGCCAATCGTTCGGCCCGGTTCGACGGGCTTTCAAGCCCCATCAGCATCCCGGCCTTCATCTGCGCCCGGGCACGTGCCACTTCCTCGGCACTCATATCGTCGGCGGCGCGCTTCATCTCGTCGATGGTTATCGTGGCCAGTTCTGCAACCTGATCGGCAGAAGTACCTGCATAGATCGTGGTCGTCCCTGTGTCTGCATAAGCACCGGTTTGAGCAAATATCGTATAGCACAACCCGCGGGTCTCGCGCACTTCCTGGAACAAGCGCGAAGACATGCCCCCACCCAGAGCCGTCGAGTATACCTGTGCCGTATAGATCGCATCGTCACGATAGCCCGGGCTTTCCAGTGCAAGTGCGAAATGGGCCTGCTCCAGCTCTTTCTCCTGCCGTGCCTCACCACCGGTAAAGCGCGCAAGCTCGGCGATAAGCCCAGTTCGTGGTCGCAGATGACCAAACATCTCTTCGGCTATTTTCATAAGCTGATCGTGATCCACCGCGCCTGCCGCGGACAGGATCATCTGATCGGGACCATAATGCTCGGCTACGAAGCCAGAGAGGTCTTCTCGTGAAAACGCACTGACCCGCTCGGTCGGGCCGAGAATGGTGCGGCCCAAGGGTTGGTCGTGATAGCTCTGCTCCTGCAACCAGTCAAAGATCACATCGTCGGGCGTGTCATAGGCCTGACCGATTTCCTGCAGGATCACACCACGCTCGACCTCGATCTCCCGCGGGTCAAACACCGGGTTCAAAACGATGTCGCCGATCACGTCCATTGCCAGCGCCACGTCGTCCTTCAGGACACGCGCGTAATAGGCCGTGACCTCGCGCGAGGTATAGGCGTTGATGTAACCGCCCACATCCTCGATCGCTTCGGCGATTTGCAGCGCCGATCGCCGCTCGGTTCCCTTGAACGCCATGTGCTCAAGGAAATGCGCGATGCCGTTCTGTTCGATCCGCTCATGCCGCCCACCGGCGGTCACCCAGATGCCGATGGCCGCAGATTGCAGCCCCGGCATGTGTTCACTGACGATACGAAAGCCGTTCTTCAGTTGGTCTTGTCTGACAGTCACTCGGCGATGTGCCCTTTAATATGATCCTCGATGGCGCCCAGATCGTTGGCGATGCGGGTCACCCGTTCCGGACGTTCATACAGATCAGACATGCGGGATGGAAGAGGCGGATGTACGTCGCTTGCCTTCTCGACTGCGGCCGGGAACTTGGCGGGGTGCGCAGTGGCCAAGGTGATCATCGGGATGCCGGTGGCACGGTGGTCTTCACCGACCTTGATCCCGACCGCAGTATGCGGGCAGACCAGTTCCGCGCTGTCGGCAAGCGTATGCTTGATCGTCGCCAGCGTTTCGTCCTCGGACACCCGGCCCGAGTCGAAATTCTCGCGCAGCGCCTCCATCGCGCCCTGACTGACGTTGAAGCCGCCGGACTTGAGCTCATCCATCAGCTGCGCCACGGCTCCACCGTCCTCGCCATAGGCGTAATACAACGCGCGCTCGAAATTCGAGCTGACCTGAATGTCCATCGACGGGCTGATCGAGGGGATGGTGTCGCCCTTGAAATACCCCTCGCCCGACAGACACCGATGCAGAATATCGTTCTGGTTGGTCGCCACGATCAGACGGTCGATGGGCAGCCCCATGCGCTTGGCCAGATAGCCCGCGAAGATGTCGCCGAAATTTCCGGTGGGCACAGTGAAGCTGACCTTGCGGTGCGGCGCACCGAGGCTGACGGCGGATGAGAAGTAATAAACGATCTGCGCCAGCACCCGCGCGAAGTTGATCGAGTTCACACCGGCCAATTTGACACCGTCGCGGAAGTCGAAATCGTTGAACATGTCCTTCAGCGCAGCCTGACAATCGTCGAAGTCGCCGTCCACGGCAAGAGCATGAACATTGCTGTCCGCAGGCGTCGTCATCTGGCGACGCTGCACCTCGGACACGCGGCCATGCGGGAACAGGATGAACACATCCACAGAATCCAGCCCCCGGAATGCCTCGATCGCGGCCGAGCCGGTGTCACCGCTGGTCGCGCCGACGATGGTCACGCGGTCCGCGCGCCGTTTCAGTGCCACCTGAAACAGCTGGCCGATCAACTGCATCGCAAAGTCCTTGAAGGCCAGTGTGGGCCCGTGGAACAGTTCCAGCAGAAAATGGTTCTCGTTCAATTGCTTCAACGGCGCGCGGGCATCGTGGCCGAAGCCTTCATAGGCGCGGGCGATGATCTGCTTGAACTCATCCTCGGCAAAGGACCCGCTGACATAAGGCCACATCACGCGGAATGCGATTTCTTCATAGGGCAGACCAGCAAGCGCCGCGATCTCGTCATGGCTCATGCCGGGGATCTCGGCAGGCAGATACAAACCACCATCACGGGCCAATCCGGTCAGCATCGCCTCTTCAAAGGTCAGTTCTGGCGCTTGGCCACGGGTCGAGATGTATTTCATTGCTCTTCTCTCTCAGAAGGGGCGCGATTGCGCCACAGGAAATAACCGGTCATCACAGCCCAGACCAGAGCCAAGCCAAACCAGGTGATTACATATTGCAGGTGATCGTTTGGAATTCCCGCCGTATCTACCGGCAAAGGCGTCACGTTCGGGTCGGTCTCAGACCGCGCGATCAGCAGCACCGGCTCGGTCCCCAGAGCGGCGGCCAGATTTGGCACGTCGCGGGCAAACCAGATATTTTCATCGATATCGGGTTCAGGCGTGTAACTGTCGACTTCATCCGGCCAGTGCAGGTTGCCGGTGATCTCCATCGGGCCGGTCAGACGCGGTGCCTGCTTGGCCGTTGTCGGTACAAAACCCCGATCCACCAGAATAGTTCGGCCCTCGGTGCTGAACGACTGGATGATCCGATACCCTGCCCCGACCTGTTTGACCGAAACAAGAACATGGATTTCGCCCGGTTCCATCTCACCCGCAACCGTTACCGGACGGTATTTGTCAGTGTCCTCTGAAACCTGTCGAGGCAAGGCGATGGGTGCGGCTGAGATTCGGCTTTCGATCTCGGCCAGCACCTCTTGCTTCCAGGCCAGACGCTGAAGCTGCCAGATGCCCAGCGACAGCAGCGCGCCCAAACCGGCAAGGCCGAAGATCAGCAGGAACAGAATGCGGCGCATGTCAGGGTCGAACCTCGTTTCAGGAACCGGCGTCTTGTTAAGGGGCGTGTGGGCCAAA
The DNA here is from genome assembly GCF_059609765.1 of Ruegeria sp. YTSC106. NCBI lineage: Bacteria > Pseudomonadati > Pseudomonadota > Alphaproteobacteria > Rhodobacterales > Roseobacteraceae > Ruegeria > Ruegeria sp. YTSC106. The sequence goes on along the minus strand of NZ_JBXWMI010000005.1, from coordinate 168,705 downwards.
TTGCAACCACGCAATTGTATGGGGCGCAATCTTGCGCCCGGAATAGAGAAAAAGCCGCCCCAAGGGGCGGCTTTTGCAATTGAGTCAGCTGACCGGCTTACATCAGCGGGGCCTGTCCCCAGATGTAGACCGCGAAAAACAGGAACAGCCAGACAACGTCAACGAAGTGCCAGTACCAGGCTGCCGCCTCGAACCCGACATGCTTTTCAGGTGTGAAGTCACCCTTGAGGGCCCGGATCAGGCAGACCGACAGGAAGATGGTTCCGATAACGACGTGGAAACCATGGAAGCCGGTCGCCATGAAGAAGTTCGAATAGAACTGATCATCGCCAAACTTCCAGCCTTCATGGGCCAGCAGTTCATAATACTCGAACGCCTGCAACCCGGTAAAGGCGATGCCCAGAACGATACCGATGGCCAGACCGTTGATCAGCGCCTTGCGGTCATTGTCATGCACCAGCGCGTGGTGCGCCCAGGTGATTGCACAGCCTGACAGCAACAGGACCAGAGTGTTGATCAGCGGCAGGTGGAACGGGTCAACCGCATGGATGTCCGGCTGGATGTATTCGGTGCCGGCATAGTCGTACATCGGGTACATGCGATGTTTGAAGAACGACCAGAACCAGGCGAAGAAGAACATCACCTCGGACATGACGAACAGGATGAAACCGTAACGCAGACCGATGCGAACGACAGGAGTGTGATCCCCCTGGCGGCTCTCGACAACAACTTCGGACCACCATGCGAACATGGTGTAGAGAACTGCGACCAGACCGGCCCAGAACATCCACGGCGTCACGCCGTGCATCCAAAGGACTGCTCCGAACAACATCACAAAGCCGCCGACAGCTCCGATCAGAGGCCAGATCGACGGGGCCAGAATGTGATAATCATGGTTTTTAGCGTGTGCCATCAGCGTCCCTCACCTACAGGCGTTAGTTCGTGTTTGTTTCTGCCTGCGCTTCAAGGGCGGCATAGCCCTCTGGCAGGTCAATTTCGTAGAATGTATACGACAGCGTGATCGTATGAATATACTTTGCTTCAAGATCTTCGACCATTTCAGGATCGACGAAGAAGGTTACCGGCATCTCTACACGTTCGCCGGGTTGCAGTACCTGCTCTTCAAAGCAGAAGCAGGCAATCTTTTGAAAGTACCCGCCTGCCGAATAGGGCGCCACATTGTATGAGGCCTGCCCTGCAATCGGACGATCCGTTGGATTATAGGCCTCATAGAAGGCCAGCCCGGTCTCGCCGATGCGCACTTCCATCTCGCGGACGACGGGCTTGAATTCCCAAGCCATGTCTTTGGCCTTGGATGCGTCAAACCGTATGGTGACAGTGCGGTCCAGAATTTCTTCGGGGGCGGCTTCGGCAACACCCGTGGTGCCGCCAAATCCGGTAACGCGGCAGAACCAGTCGTAGAACGGTACCGATGCCCAGGCCAGACTGCCCATCAGGACAACCACACCCACGGTTTGGGCAACAGTTTTCTGAGGACCAGACAGCGCCATCAGTTCTGAACCTCTTGCGTGGCCATGTTGAAATCAGTACCCGACACCTTCACGATGGTCAGGCCAAAGATGATCACGATAAAGGCAGCCAGCGTCAGTCCAACGCCCAAATTGCGGCTGAACCGTCGCTGATGCAGTTCATGGCTTTTGCGCAGGCTCATGACCATCCTCCCAAACCATAGGGCTTCAGCAAGGCTTCGGCCAGAATAGCGCCGAAATGCAGGAAGAGGTAGAGCAGCGAAAGTTTGAAAAAGCTGCGTTCGACCTTGAAGTTGTCGGCCTCCGAGTCATCCTCGGTCCGACGCGAAATTTGCCAGGCGCCGCGCAGGAACAACGCGTTCAACACCAGAGCCACGGTCAGGTAGATGGGACCGCCGATGCCAGAAAACGCCGTTCCTACCGCCAGAATCGCCAGCAACCCCGTATAGACCAGAATATGTACACGCGTCGCACGGCGGCCGTGTGTCACGGTCAGCATGGGCACGCCCGCATCGTCATAGTCCGAGCGCATGAACAGGGCCAGTGCCCAGAAATGCGGCGGCGTCCACATGAAGGTCAGGGCAAACATCAGCCACGGCTCAACCGCCATGGATCCGGTCGCAGCCACCCAGCCGATCACCGGAGGGAAAGCGCCAGCCGCACCACCGATCACGATGTTCTGCGGCGTCGAGCGCTTCAGCCACATCGTGTAGACAGCGACATAGAATAAGATTGTGAAGCCCAGGAACGCTCCCGCGAACCAGTTGGTCGCAAGGCCCAGCATGATCACCGACAGGCCCGACAGGGTCAGGCCGATGGCCATCGCCTCACCCTCTTCCACCTTGCCGGAGGGGATCGGGCGACCTTTGGTGCGTTTCATGACCTTGTCGATATCCGCATCCCACCACATGTTCAGCGCACCGGATGCGCCGCCACCTATGGCGATGAACAGAATGGCGCAGAATCCGACAAAGGGATGGACCGGAACCGGGGCCGCCAGCAGACCGACCAGCGCCGTGAACACGACCAGAGACATCACGCGCGGTTTGAGCAGGGCGAAGTAATCGCCAAAGCTGGCCTCGTCCGCGTGGGCGGTCGCTGTGCTGGCATTGATGCTTGCGTCGGTCATCTCGGGTCCTTTTGGGGCGAAAGCTGTGCGGTCAGCCCGCACAGCCTGCATTTTGTGCCAGGCAGGTTTAACCCGCCCTCAGCGTGCTCAGTTCGAAGCAACCTGATAGTTTTGCGGCAGACCTGCATATTCTTCGATCGCGCCTTGCAGCCACTGGTCATAAGCTTCCTGGCTGACGACTTTGACGGTGATCGGCATATAAGCGTGGTCTTTGCCGCAGAGTTCCGAGCACTGACCAAAGTAGATGCCTTCTTTCTCGGCTTCGAACCACAGTTCTGCCAGACGTCCGGGCACGCCATCCTGCTTCACGCCGAAGGACGGGATGGTCCAGGAGTGGATCACGTCAGACGCGGTAACCTGCATCACGACAACCTTGCCAACCGGAACGACCACGGCGGTATCGGTGGCCAACAGCCATTCGTCATCGCTGTAACCAGCATCTGCCAGCTTCGCGCGCATGGCATCATCCAGAACAAACGGGGTCACGTCCGCGTCAGCGGGGCGCGCGCCCTCATCCAGAGTGGCGGGATGACCCAGCAGGTAGCTGTCGAACGCGAAATCGTGATCGACATATTCATAGGTCCAGTACCACTGGTTGCCGACGACTTTGATGGTGATATCGCCTTCAGGTATTTCCTGCTGTTTGAACAGAACCGGCAGCGAAAACGCACCGATGAAGACCAGAATCAGGATGGGGCCAAGGGTCCACGCAATCTCAACCGGGGTGTAGTGCGAAAACCGTGCCGGCTTGGGGTTAACACGTTCGTTGTAGCGCACGATGCAGTAAACCAGCAGACCGGCTACCAACAGGCAGATTACGGTGATAATCACCAGAATCATGCCGTCCAGACGCTGAATTCCTGTGGCAAGGCTGGTGGCCGCGGGTTGAAAACCCATACCGCCGTCAACCGGCTTGCCAATAATCTCAAGCTCCTGAGCCATGGCTGGAAGGCTGGAGAGGGCTGTCATAAACCCTGAAAGCATCAAAGCATTCTTCATGTTCTGTCCTGATCGTTTGATCTTTGCGTCCCTGGCGAAAAGGTGTGAATCGGTCGCACCTCTCCCGTTGTCTTTGGCCGCGTTAAAAACCATATTCCGTCGGGTAGATAAAGCAAAATGCTTGCGTCAAACAGACGCTATTTTTGATCTGGATCAAACCCGAAAGGTCCCAACCCATGTCCGACGCCCAGTTTCGCCCCTTTGAAAGCGCTCTTCCGTACGATGAAGCGCTTGCCATATTGCGCTCGGCAACGGATGGCGCCGAGGATGGAGAGCTGTTTGTCGAGCGACGAAAATCCGAGTCCCTCGTGTTCGATGACGGACGTCTGCGCACCGCGTCTTACGATGCGTCGGAAGGGTTCGGACTGCGCGCCGTACAAGGTGAAGTGGCTGGATATGCGCATTCAACTGACGTTTCCATTCCTGCCCTGAAACGGGCGGCGGAAACCGCAAGACTGGCTGTAGGGGATGGCGGCGGGGTCTTGGCGGATGCTCCGCGCTCCACCAATACGCGTCTCTATACGGACGAAGACCCAATTGAATCTGCCGCGTTCCCGGTCAAGATCGAGACACTGCGTGAGATAGACGCCTTCGCGCGCGATCTGGACCCGCGTGTTGTTCAGGTCAGCGCCACGATCGCGGCGGCTGTGCAAGAGGTCGAGATTCTGCGCCCGGATGGTGTGATGGTCCGCGATGTGCGCCCCATGACCCGTGTGAATGTCTCGGTGATTGTCGAGCAGAACGGCCGCCGCGAAAACGGATCCGCCGGTGGCGGCGGTCGGGTTGGCCTGAGCGGGTTGATTGATCCCACCGACTGGCAGGCCAAGGCACGCGAAGCGCTGCGCATTGCGCTGGTCAACCTGGACGCCGTTCCCGCGCCAGCCGGCGTCATGGAAGTTGCGCTTGGCCCCGGCTGGCCTGGCATCCTGTTGCACGAGGCAATAGGCCATGGTCTGGAAGGTGATTTCAACCGCAAGGGCAGCTCGGCCTTTGCCGGATTGATGGGGCAGCAGATTGCCTCGAAAGGTGTGACCGTGGTGGATGACGGTACGATTGCTGATCGTCGTGGCTCGATCAGCGTGGATGATGAGGGCACGCCCAGCGCACGCACGGTGCTGATCGAAGACGGCATCCTGACCGGCTACATGCAGGACCGCCAGAACGCTCGCTTGATGGGTGTTGCGCCCACTGGCAACGGGCGGCGACAAAGCTATGCGCACAAACCCATGCCGCGCATGACCAATACGATCATGCTGGGGGGCGAGGCCGACCCGCAGGCTCTGGTAGCTGACATCAAGGACGGTATCTGGGCGGTTGGTTTCGGCGGAGGTCAGGTGGACATTACCAACGGCAAGTTCGTTTTCTCATGCACCGAGGCGTACCGCGTCGAAAACGGCAAAATCGGTGCACCGGTCAAAGGGGCCACGCTGATTGGTGACGGCCCTTCGGCCTTGAAACGGATCCGCGGCCTCGGCAACGATATGGCGCTGGACCCCGGCATGGGAACCTGCGGCAAGGATGGGCAATGGGTGCCGGTAGGCGTTGGCCAGCCAACCGTCCTGATGGACGGGCTGACCGTCGGCGGCTCTGCAGCCTGAGTCGAACCCAAGATGCAGAAAGAGGCGCAGGGTTAACCTTGCGCCTCTTTCATCATTAAACTTGCGTTTGGTTACAAAAAGCACCTCTTCCTGTGGTATTTCTTTTATATTGTTTAATATCAAGATTTTATAGTCGCATCGCCTGACGAGATTAAAATAAATATGTCTAATTTTCGACGATTCACAAGCTGTTAACCGCTTATCCCGTAAACCAGTTCTGTAACAAGGCGGAGCAACGGATGACCGAAGAGCAGCTTTCTTCCAATCACCCCCCACTCCCACCCACCACGGAAGAGGACCGGTTCTCGTGGCTTCGCCTGTTGCGTTCTCGCAAGGTCGGTCCGGCGACATTTCGTCGGCTGCTGCGCGAACATGGCTCAGCGCAGAACGCGCTGGCCGCGCTGCCTGAAATGGCACGCGCCGCCGGTATAACAGGGTATGAAACCTGCCCTCCCGGCGTGATCGAGGCGGAACTCAAGGCCGCAGGGGCCGCCAAAGCGCGGCTTTTGTGCCTTGGGTCCGCTGATTTTCCAACGACCCTGAATGATCTGAACGATGCCCCCCCGTTGCTTTGGGCAGTCGGGGATGTTTCGCTTCTGCAAAAACCATCGATTGCGATGGTCGGCGCGCGAAACTGTTCCTCGCTTGGCGCGCGGATGGCGCGTGGCTTGGCCTCGGAGTTGGGCAGCAAGGGGTACGTGGTTGTGTCTGGTCTGGCGCGCGGTATCGACACGGCCGCACATATGGCCGCACTGGAGACAGGTACGGTGGCAGTCATGGCAGGCGGTGTCGAAGTGATCTATCCCGCCGAAAACACGGAGCTGGCCCGCGACATCGCCTCCAGAGGCTTGCGGCTTTCTGAGCAGCCGATGGGTGTAACACCCCAGGCCCGTCACTTTCCGCGCCGAAATCGGATCATTTCGGGGCTTGCACAGGCCGTTGTCGTCGTCGAGGCCGCTGCCAAATCCGGGAGTCTGATAACAGCACGTGACGCGTTGGATCAGGGACGCGAGGTTCTGGCCGTTCCCGGCCATCCGTTCGACGCGCGGGCCGCCGGTTGCAATCTGTTGATTCGTGATGGCGCAACGCTGGTTCGATCCGCTGATGATGTTATTGAAGCGTTGCCCCGAACAAACGATTTGGTTTCACTACCGCCCGAACCTCCCTCTGCACCGATCGCGCGCCCCGCAAGGGACCTGCATGTGAAGATCCTCGAGCGACTCGGTCCCTCACCTATCGCTGAAGATCAATTGCTGCGGGATATCACGGTCTCAGCCGGTGAGCTTGGTCCGGCGCTGATCGACCTTGAACTTGATGGGCGAATCCAGCGTCAGCCTGGGGGTCTGCTGTCGCTGGCAAGTTGATCGAACCCTTGATCTGGCTGGTCCGGTTCCTGAATATCTGTGGTAGCGCACTGAAATCACGGCGCTTTTCCACCTGCAAAAGGAACGCATTGACAATTCCTGCTTGCCCCACACATTTTGCTCCACCATAGAAGGCGTCAAATTCGTCGAGCGAGGTTTCCCCTTAAATGCCCGTAGTTGTTGTAGAATCTCCGGCCAAAGCAAAAACAATCAATAAATATCTGGGGCCCGACTACACAGTTCTGGCCTCTTACGGCCATGTGCGGGACCTGCCGCCAAAGGACGGATCTGTCGATCCCGAACACGATTTCTCGATGAAATGGGAAGTGGGGAACGACAGCCGCAAGCATGTCAAAGCCATTGCTGACGCGCTGAAAGAAGACAACGCGCTGATCCTCGCCACTGACCCTGACCGTGAGGGCGAAGCAATCAGTTGGCACCTGCAGGAAGCGTTGACCAAACGCCGGTCGATCAAGAAAGACACGCCTGTCAGCCGCGTGACCTTCAACGCCATCACGAAAGAGGCTGTCACACAGGCAATGCAAAACCCGCGCCAGGTCGACATGCCGCTGGTTGAGGCCTATCTGGCCCGCCGTGCGCTGGACTATCTTGTGGGCTTCAACCTGTCTCCGGTTTTGTGGCGCAAATTGCCCGGCGCGAAGTCCGCTGGGCGCGTGCAGTCCGTCTGTTTGCGCCTGATCGTCGAACGCGAGATGGAAATCGAAGCGTTCAAGCCGGTCGAATACTGGTCGGTCAGAGCAATGTTCGAGACGCCTCGTGGTCAGACCTATGAGGCGCGGCTGGTCACGCTGGCGGGCAAAAAGCTGGACAAGCATGATCTGGCCAACGCCACGCAGGCGGAACTGGCCGTTCAGGCCGTTACCAGCCGGGCTCTGACCGTCACCTCGGTCGAGGCCAAGCCTGCCGCCCGCAACCCCAGCGCACCATTTATGACCTCGACCTTGCAGCAGGAAGCAAGCCGCAAGTTCGGAATGGGCGCGCGCCACGCGATGCAAGTGGCGCAGCGGCTCTATGAGGCCGGATACATAACTTATATGCGGACCGACGGCATAGACATGGCGCCCGAGGCCGTTGCGGCAGCACGGGATGCCATCGCCGACCGCTTTGGCGCCGAATATGTTCCGGACAGCCCGCGCATCTACAAGAACAAGGCCAAGAACGCTCAGGAAGCGCACGAGTGTATCCGCCCGACAGATATGTCGCGCGACGCCAAGGCCTTGAAAGTCACGGACGAGGATCAGCGCAAGCTTTATGATCTGATCTGGAAACGTACCATTGCCTGTCAGATGGCAGCCGCCCGCCTGGAGCGCACGACCGTCGAGATTGGCAGCGATGACGGTCAGGTCGGCCTTCGCGCCACTGGCCAGGTCGTGATGTTCGATGGTTTCATGCGGGTGTATGAAGAAGGCCGGGATGACGTTGCGGACGAGGACGAAAAGCGTCTGCCACAGATCACGCAGGGTGATCCAGCCCGTTTTGCCAAAACCTCTCTGAAGGATCAGTTCGCCAAGGCGACCAGCGACAGCGGGGACAAGGTTGCGAAAGAGGCGATCCTGTCCGAGAACGAATCTGTTCTGGCGCTGCAGCATCACACTCAACCACCCCCGCGTTATACCGAAGCGACGCTGGTCAAACGGATGGAAGAGTTGGGGATCGGGCGACCATCAACCTATGCCTCGATCGTCACGACGATTCAGGACCGGGAATATGTACGCAAGGACAAGAACCGGCTGATCCCCGAGGAAAAGGGGCGGATCGTTACGATCTTCTTGCTGAATTTCTTCCGGCAGTACGTAGGCTATGAGTTCACCGCCAATCTGGAGGAAGAGCTGGATGATGTAAGCGCCGGGGAACGCGACTACAAGGACCTGTTGGGCAAGTTCTGGCGTGATTTTTCAGCCGCGATTGGCGAGACGTCCGAGCTGCGGATTTCTGAAGTGTTGGACAGGCTCGACGAAGCTCTGGCTCCGCAGCTCTACCCGCCGCGCGAGGATGGGTCCGATCCGCGTATCTGCCCGAAATGCGGTACCGGTCAGTTGCACCTGAAGACCTCGCGGACCGGCGGGTTCGTTGGCTGCGGAAACTATCCGGAATGTACCTATACGCGTCCGATTGCAGGTGAAGGTGCGGAAGGCGACGAAAAACTGCTGGGCGAAGATGGTGGCGATGAGATCTGGTTGAAATCCGGCCGGTTCGGTCCTTACGTTCAGCGCGGCGAACCCACGCCCGAGAACAAAAAGCCGCCCCGCGCGTCGTTGCCGCGAGGGTGGAGCAAGGATGACATGGATCTGGAAAAGGCGCTGACGCTGCTGTCCCTGCCCCGTCAGATCGGCGAACACCCCGAGGGTGGCATGATCAGCGCTAATTTCGGACGGTTCGGCCCGTATTTGATGCATCAGTTGCCGGAAGAGGCGAAACCGGTTTACGCCAACCTCAAAGACCCCAATGACGTGTTCGAGATCGGCATGAACCGTGCCGTTGAATTGCTGGCCGAAAAACGCGCCAATCCCGGACGTGGACGACGAGCCGCCGCGAAACCCCTGAAGGAACTGGGCGAGCATCCCGATGGCGGAGCAATGCAGGTTCTCGACGGGCGCTATGGGCCATATGTGAAATGGGAGAAGGTCAACGCAACCATCCCCAAGGACATAAAACCCGAGGACGTGACGCAAGAAATGGCCATCGAACTGGTCAATGAACGCGCGACCAAGAAGGGCACCAAGAAAAAGGCGGCCCCCAAGAAGAAGGCCACAACCAAGAAGGCGGCGGGATAGGTAGAAATACCTCCCTCCTCCGGGTTTCATTGACTTCCCAATGACGTGGCGGCACAACCTGCCCATCACCATGTCATTGGGGGAGTTTTCCATGAAGAAAGTCTATGCCAATGCCACCGAGGCGCTCGATGGGGTGCTGTCGGATGGTATGCTGATCGCCGCAGGCGGGTTTGGCCTGTGCGGCATTCCGGAATTGTTGCTTGAGGCCATCAGGGAGTCGGGCGTCAAAGACCTGACCTTTGCGTCAAACAACGCAGGCGTGGACGATTTCGGCATCGGCATCCTGCTGCAAACCAAGCAGGTCAAGAAAATGATCAGTTCGTATGTCGGTGAAAACGCAGAGTTCATGCGTCAATATCTGAGCGGCGAGTTGGAGCTGGAATTCAACCCGCAGGGCACTCTGGCGGAACGGATGCGCGCAGGTGGCGCGGGTATCCCCGGCTTCTACACAAAAACCGGCGTTGGCACCGTGATTGCTGACGGTAAGGAGCACAAGGACTTCAACGGCGAGACTTTCATTCTTGAAGAGGGCATCTTCGCCGACCTGGCCATCGTCAAGGCGTGGAAGGCCGACGACACCGGCAATCTGGTGTTCCGCAAGACCGCCCGCAACTTCAATGTGCCGGCAGCGACATGCGGCAAGATCTGCGTGGCTGAAGTGGAAGAGATTGTTCCGCGTGGCGCGCTGGACCCCGACTGCATCCACCTGCCCGGTATCTATGTGCATCGCATTGTTCAGGGCAAACACGAAAAGCGCATTGAACAGCGCACCACCCGGAAGAAGGAGGAAGCATAATGCCCTGGGACCGCAATCAGATGGCCGCACGCGCGGCAGAGGAACTGGAAGACGGCATGTATGTGAACCTCGGCATCGGCATTCCGACGCTGGTGGCAAACTATGTGGGTGACAAGGACATCACTCTGCAATCGGAAAACGGCATGCTGGGCATGGGCCCCTTCCCTTTTGAGGGCGAAGAAGACCCAGACCTGATCAATGCGGGCAAGCAGACGATCACTGAATTGTCCCGCACGGCCTATTTCGACAGTGCCACATCCTTCGCCATGATCCGCGGCGGCAAGATCGCTGCGGCGATTCTGGGTGCAATGGAAGTAGATGAGAAAGGTGATCTGGCCAACTGGATGATTCCCGGAAAGCTGGTGAAAGGCATGGGCGGTGCAATGGATCTGGTCGCAGGCGTAGGCCGTGTGATTGTCGTGATGGACCACACCAACAAACATGGTGACAGTAAGGTCCTGAAGGAATGTACCCTGCCATTGACCGGAAAGGGCGTCGTAGATCGCATAATCACCAATCTGGGTGTGCTGGATGTGGTCGAAGGCGGTCTGAAAATCGTGGAACTGGCGGAAGGTGTCAGCGAAGACGAGCTACGCGCAGCAACAGAAGCGACAATCGTTTCCTGATCAATTGGAAAAGCCCGCCAGATCACGGCGGGCCTTTTTCAGTTTGACGTCTGAAAAACACAGCCATCGGAAATCAGGTCCGGCGGCGTCGTACACAAGGCCCGCGCGATCTGGAACGCGGCAAGGACCTTTGGCACATAGTCTCGGGTTTCAGCATAGGGCGGCACGCCGCTGTGTTTGCGTACGGCCCCCTCACCCGCGTTGTATCCAGCCAATACTAGTATTGGATCATTCCCGAACTCTTCCATCAGCCAGTTGAGGTATTTCACACCGCCTGCGATATTGTCAGAGGGCTGAAGACTGTCTTTCACCCCGAATCTGGCCGCCGTGGCGGGCATCAACTGCATGAGCCCTTGCGCGCCAGCAGAGCTGACAGCATCTGCACGTCCGGCTGATTCCACCGAAATCACCGCTAACACCAGCGCAGGTGAAACATTGGTTCCGACTGTGGAACGAAGGATCTCGATCCCGCGTTCCTTTGCGATGTTTTGCAGCGATTGCAGTCGCGGTGATCTTACGTTCGTCGCGGCTAGGGCGTTGATAGCTGCATCCAGCCGCCAGGCCCCGGCTTCATCCATGTGTGGTGAAACCCGGTTCCAGAATGCCTTGTACGACCCCTTGGGATCTCGTTTGGCTTCGACACCAGGCACCGCTGCCGGAGTGACCTTAGTGCGCGCGATGATTTCAGGGACCACCAGTTCAGTGCCCGTACTGGGCGCTGAAGGGTTGGCTGCGTGTTCTTCCGGTGTGATTTGCACGGATACACGCGGGCGTTCGCCGGGTTTGGGGGCTTTGACTCGCTTGTATACGCCGCGCGGCTCTATCTCGGTCGCATTCACTGATGCGGTACCCGATATCAGAAACGCCAGCACACCGGCGCATTGGAGTGCGTTCCGGAGATTCATTTGCCTGCCTCGTGTTTTCTTTTTAGGCGATTTGAACCCTGAATCTTCTCGCAAGGCCAGAAAAACAAAGCGAATTGGGGCAGTTTCGCCTCATTTGGCGCAATTTTGCATCGCTATAGGGCCTTCACTTCAATCGATGATATTTTTTTATCATTTTTTTTCAATAAGTTACTAAAATTATCACCAAAAAGTTAAGCTGCGCGAAAAAAAATCGGTGTTTGGCCCAATTCCTGCCACGCCCAACAGTCAAACATAGTTCCATACCGAGACGGACATGAGCGGACTGAGAGAGAAAGCTCTGAAAGACGCCGAGGTTTGTTAAACTTTTTTTGATCCTTTAGGAGGGACGTAACATGATCAAGTTCATCAAGAACTTCCGCAAAGACGAAGACGGCGCAGTAACAGTTGACTGGGTTGTTCTGACCGCAGCAGTCATCGGCCTGGCCGCAGTTGCATACCAGCAGATTTCGGCTGGCGCCACTGGCCTGGCAACCGGCGTAAACGAAGCGCTGAACGCCGCATCGCTGAGCACCGGCAGCAACACCGCGACAGGTGGTATCACCGGCGAAGGCAAAAGCAACTAAGTTGCTGCTCTAGAGAATTTTCAAGGCCGCGCTCAATGGGCGCGGCCTTTTTTTTTGTGATCTGAAACTGCTTCATCCCAGGCGCACAGATTCCAGCCTGCGCGCAAGTCATGCAAACCTTCGCGACGCTCGGGGTGTTTTGTTGCAACCCCTGTGTTTCTTCTGTCCCAATCAATTCGACACACGCGCGGTCTCTGCCTGAGACCGAAGTTTTCTGCGAAATCAATATTTAGCCCAAATTTCGCCATCCGCGCGAACCAGTTATGGGCCAACCTGTCGGTGGCACTGACGAGACGTATTTGGAGATAAGCACATGTTCAGGTTCCTTAATCAGTTTAAATCTGACGAAGCAGGAGCGGTGACAGTTGACTGGGTGGTATTGACCGCCGTGGTCATAGGATTGTCGGGCGCGACCTACCTCGTAATCAGCTCAAGCGTCGATGGCATGGGCGGCAACATAAACGGGGCCATGAACAGTGCCGTTGTCAGCACCGGGTCGAACACTGCACCCTCGGGCATTATCACGGCAGGAACCGCCGGCGGCGGAAACTAAACCACAGCAGGTGTACGCATCAGCTGTTTTCCAAAGACGTTACTCTTAACCGTTTCGACGCAAAGCGCTGCGCCCATGGGGTGCGGCGCTCTTTTGTTGCGCCCGATCCGCTGGCAATCGTGAGGAAAGGCAACACTCACCATGAAGAATTGTGCGGAAGATGGCGTAGAATCTGACAATCAGGCATATTTGTCCCACATTTCGACACAATTTGCAGTTAGCAAATAGGCTGTTTCAATGTGGTTCCTTGGCCGCTAAGTAATCGACCAAACAAAAGAATGAGGTACACGCATGCGAGCAGTTTTCGGACTTGTCCTGATTGTCGGCGTTGCACTGGCCGGGGGCGCCGTTTACATGGCGCGAAACTATATTGCGGAATACCAAAGCGAGTTGGCACGCCAAAGACTTGCTGCAGAAGAAGCCCTGGCCAACGCCAAAGTCGACGTTGTTCCGACTGTCACTGTGTTTGTGTCGAACCGCGCCTTGAAATACGGCGAGCGGTTGACTGAGGAAGATATACGCGCTGTTGACTGGCCGGAAAACGCGATCCCGGAAGGTACTTTCAAGGAGCTTACAGCCCTGTTCCCCGTAAGCGGCGCAAATGAACGTTTCGTTTTGAGGGCAATGGAAAAGGACGAAGCGATCATGGAGGTCAAGATCACTCGTCCGGGCGAAAAAGCTGGCCTGACGTCACGTCTGGAAAAGGGTATGCGTGCCTTTGCGATCAGCGTTGACGTTGCTTCTGGCGTTTCGGGTTTCTTGCGACCCGGCGATAGTGTCGACATCTATTGGACGGGTTCCAGTGGAACCATCGAGGGGAGCAGCGGTGGTATCACCCGCCTGATCGAAACCAACGTGCAGCTCATTGCCGTCGACCAGACCGCCGGTTCGGATGTCACCAACACAACGATTGCGCGCACAGTTACGGTTGCGGCCACACCGGAACAGGTCGCCGCATTGGCACAGGCCCAAAACACGGGGCGTCTTTCCCTGGCTCTGGTTGGGGTACAGGATGAATCCGTTGCGTCTACGATTGAGGTGGACCAAAACAAGCTGCTGGGAATTCAGAAAACTGCTCCGGAACCCGAGGCAAAAGCCGAGAAGGTATGCACAACACGTATTCGCCGCGGTGGCGAAATCGTAAATGTACCGATCCCCTGTACAAATTGACGCCAATTCAGAACGTTACAGGTTCAGAGCCGCACCCTTGGTGCGGCTTATTTTTTTGCGATTGTTGCCAATTCCCCACATAAGGAAACTTACGGAAACCATTGATTATTGCAATAAATTCGGATTTCGCGCAGTCTCTCCACCTATAGGGCATAAGACCCAAAAAACGAGGCGTGATCGGAGAGGCAGGTCACATGACAATACGTTCCTGGATCAGCGCAACCCTGCTGGGGTTGTCGCTTGTTATGGCCCCCATTGGCGACACCGCCTGGGCCGAAACTTTGCGCGTGGTGAAGAAAGGGACTGTGGAAACACTCGACGTCCCGATGAACCGCGCAATTGTCGTAGAAAGCGAGCAACCGTTTGCAGAGCTCAGCATTGCCAACGCCGGCATTGCAGATATCTCTTCATTGTCGGAGCGCACAATCTATGTTCTGGGTAAGGCCCCCGGACTTACCACGCTGACGCTGTTTGATGGCGCTGGCAATTTGTTGGCCAACGTTCGCGTCCGCGTCGCACCAGATGTCACGGAGTTCAAGGAACGTCTGCGTCAGATCCTGCCCAACGAACCCATCGAGGTTCGCACGGCAAATGATGGCATTGTTTTGTCCGGCACAATCTCCAGCTCGGCAAAACTGGCGCGCGCTTTGGAACTGGCTGAAAGATATGCTCCCGAGCGTGTTTCCAACCTGATGTCGGTCGGTGGTGTTCAGCAGGTCATGCTGAAGGTCCGCTTTGCGGAAATGAACCGCTCGGTCGCCAAAAGCCTGACAGCGTCGCTTGGTTTCGGCGGAGGTGACGTTACCGGGGGCTTCAACACGCTCAATAACCAGTTCGCACTGAACAACGCTTTGTCGAACAACATTCCGGCCGTTCAGGCCAATACAGGCGCGATCCTGTTTGGTTTCGGCGCAGGCTCGACGCAAGTTCGCCTGTTGTTGGAAGCACTTGAAACCAAAGGGTTGGCCCGCAGTCTGGCTGAACCGAACCTGTCCGCCTTGTCAGGTCAGGAAGCTTCTTTCCTGGCCGGCGGTGAAGTTCCGATCCCGGTACCACAGGATGATGGCGTTGTTGCCATTGAATACAAAGCATTCGGCGTTGAGATGGACTTCATCCCACGCGTTGTTGACGGTGATCTGATCAATCTTGAAATGGGCACCGCTGTTTCAAGTATCGATCAGAGCTCGGATTTCACCATCAACGGCGACTCCGTACCCAGCTTCATCACGCGCCGGGCAAAAACGACGATTGAACTTCGGGATGGTGAAAGCTTTGCCATTGCCGGTTTGATCCAGGATAACTTTGCCGATTTGAGCAATCAGGTCCCCTGGCTGGGTGATGTGCCCGTTCTTGGCGCGTTGTTCCGCAGCGCCGACTACCAGCGCGAGCAAAGCGAACTCGTGGTCATCATCACCGCGCATCTGGTTTCGCCAACTCGTGGAGAGACACTTGCCCTTCCCACCGATCGGGTAAAACCGCCCAGCGAATTTGACCTGTTCGTGAATGGCAGGGTCGCGCGCACACAACGCACTGGAGCCGGCGGAGCGTCAGAGGTTGCCAAGCAAGACTTCGGCAGCTCCTACGGCTACGTCCTAGATTGATCAGGAGGATAGGACCAATGCAGAAGTGGATTATCACACTGGGTCTTTCGGTCGCTGTCGCCGCGTGTACGCGTGAGGCCGGGTACGAGATCGATGCAGGCACTTTCGGAAACGCGACATTAAACAATGTCCAGGTTCAAAGCGGTGAATTGACCTATGCGCAGATTCTCAGCCGCCGGTTTGCCGCTGACGTGCCCAGCCAGGTGAACTTTGCGTTCAACAGCTCGCAACTGGATGCTTCGGCTCAGCGTATTCTGTTGCAACAGGCGGACTGGATCAAACAGTTTCCCGAAGCCCGTTTCCGCGTTTACGGACATACGGACGCTGTGGGATCAACCAGCTACAACAAAAGCCTTGGCTTACGCCGTGCACAGGCAGTCGTCGCGTTTTTGGGACAACAGGGTATCTCGCGCTCACGGCTTGAGGCGGTGGTGTCCTTTGGCAAGACGCAACCGCTGGTCGCAACGCAAAACCGGGATCGCAGGAACCGCAGAACGGTCACCGAAGTTTCAGGATTTGTTGACCGTAACCCGCAGCTTCTGGATGGCAAATATGCCGAAGTCATCTATCGCGAATATGTAGAAAGTGCGACCGCTGTAAGCCAGATTCAGGAAGTTGACGCCCAGGACGCTGGCAGCGGTGGATAATACGTTTGAAATGGGCGGCATCGTCGCCCATTTCCCTACAATTGGTTCTTTTGCGCCCAATTCTTGCCCAACTTCAAAGCAACATTGTGAACAATAGGGTGACCTGCGGCCAAATTTGACCGTATTGGGGCGACAGCACATCAATCTGGCGGATTTCGTTCATATGACATGCTGAGCCCTCACGACGAGGATAATGTTAATGACCAGCGCGACGCCGCAAGACGACAATACTGCAATCTTGGCCTGCACGATCAGTCGGGATGTTCAGAATTTCGACCTTTTGATCGAAGACATGGAAACCATCCTGGGCGAGCGCTGGGGGGATCTGGGATTTGCAGAAGCGTTGGCCTTTTTCAGCCAACCCGAAGCTGAAGCACTGGAATTTGTAGCTCTGGCTATCGACGGAGAAGATGAAGACAACCTTTCCCTGCTGGGTGAGATAATTACCCAAGCGAATGAAAAGAAAGTAAAAGTTGTTCTGATCGCCGAGGACGTTACTCCGGCTTCATTGCACCAACTGCTGCGCAAGGGCGCGGACGAGTTTGTGCCCTACCCTCTTCCGGAAGGTGAGTTGCAGGAAGCCATTGAGCGTATGAAGCAGCCAGACCCGGTTGCCGTGGCGCAAGCGGCTGCCGTTCCTCTGGCGGGTGGCGAATCAAAGGAAGGCGCCTTGTTTGTCGTTCAGGGCCTGGCAGGTGGTGTCGGAGCGACGACGCTGGCCGTTAACCTAGCTTGGGAACTGGCATGTGCCTCTGACAAGGACGCGCCAACTGTCTGCCTGATCGATCTGGACCTGCAATACGGTACCGTTTCCACCTACCTAGACCTGCCGCGGCGGGAAACAGTGTTTGAAATGTTATCGGACACGGATGCGATGGACAGCGAAGTGTTCTCGCAAGCTCTTCAAACATATGAAGAAAAATTGCAGGTTTTGACGGCCCCCTCTGATATGGTGCCGCTGGACCTGATTACTCCGGAAGACATTCAACGCGTGATTGACGTGGCGCGCGCGCATTTCGACTACGTCATTGTTGATATGCCGAAGACGCTTGTCCTGTGGTCTGAAACAGTTTTGCAGGCTGCCCATGTGTATTTCGCCATGATTGAGCTGGACATGCGGTCCGCCCAGAATGCCCTGCGCCTGAAGCGTGCTTTGCAGGCAGAGGAACTGCCATTCAACAAGTTGCGCTTTGCATTGAACCGGGCGCCGAAGTTTACCGACCTGAACGGAAAAAGCCGTGTGAAGCGCATGGGGGAAAGCCTTGGTATCTCCATCGACCTGCTACTGCCTGATGGCGGCAAACCGGTCATGCAAAGTGGGGATCACGGCCTGCCTCTGGCAAATGCGGCCGCCAAGAATCCGTTACGCCGGGAAATCGCAAAGCTGGCAAAGTCGCTTCACAGCCATGGCAGCAGTGCCGAAGAAGCTGCGTAACATCATCCCAAGGGGGGATAAGCCGTGTTTTCAAGATACAAAAAGCAGCCCATAGCGCAGCCCGTCAAAACGCCGGCGCAACCGCCCGAAACTGAGGCGTCCACAGCGCAAGAGACACCTGTTGCGACTGCCGTGGCCCGCAAGCCTGTGAAAAAGATTGCAGGTGAGGTCGCAAGCTCGGACCGGGATCGGAAACGCAAAGAGCGGCTGGGCGAGATCAAGATCGAACTACACCGCGAGTTGCTCGAAAACCTGAACCTGGCAGCACTGGAAAACGCTGGCGAATCGGAGTTGCGTGCTGAAATCAGTGCAATCGCCAGTGAAGTTCTGGAAACAAGAAACATTGTTCTGAACCGCGAAGACCGGTCCCAGCTGAACAAGGAACTTTATGACGAGGTAACGGGGCTTGGACCGCTTGAAGCATTGCTTCAGGACGATACGGTCAACGATATTCTGGTGAACGGTCCACAACAGATCTTTGTGGAACGCTCCGGTAAGCTGGAAATCAGCGATATTACCTTCAAGGATGAAAAGCACCTGATGCGGATCATCGACAAGATCGTGTCCGCCGTGGGCCGTCGAGTTGACGAATCCAACCCGTATGTTGACGCCCGTCTGGCCGATGGCTCGCGTTTCAACGCTATGGTGCCACCGATTGCGGTGGACGGATCGCTTGTTTCCATTCGTAAGTTCAAGAAAGATAAGCTGGGCATTGACGATCTGGTCAATTTCGGGGCGTTCACCGAAGAAATGGCCGCCTATTTGCAGGCCGCCGTGTCCACCCGGCTGAATATCATCGTTTCCGGGGGTACGGGTTCTGGTAAAACGACCACGCTCAACGCCCTGTCCAGTTTCATCGACGACGCCGAGCGCATTCTGACCATCGAGGATACGGCGGAACTTCAGCTGCAACAGACGCATGTGGGCAGGATGGAAAGCCGCCCGCCCAACGTGGAAGGCAAAGGTGAGGTCAGTCCGCGTGACTGTCTGAAAAACGCCCTGCGTATGCGTCCTGACCGTATCATCGTGGGTGAGACGCGTGGTGCCGAGGTGATCGATATGTTGCAGGCCATGAACACAGGCCACGACGGATCGATGACCACGATCCACGCCAACTCGGCCCGGGACGGTATTTCACGTCTGGAAAACATGATCGCCATGGCCGGGATCGAAATGCCGATCAAAGCCGTCCGCAGTCAGATCGCTTCGGCTGTCAACCTGATCGTGCAGGCCAGTCGTCTGCAGGACGGTTCGCGCCGGATGACCTCGATCACCGAGATCACCGGGATGGAAGGTGACGTGATTTCCATGCAGGAAATCTTTCGTTTTCAACGCGTTGGCCTGACACCCGACAACAAGATCATCGGACACTTTACCGCGACCGGCGTGCGCAGCCACTATTCGGAACGCTTCCGTCTTTGGGGCTTTGATTTGCCAGCGTCCATCTACGACCCAACCACAATGTAGGAGAACCAGGTATGCAATTGCCTATGGAGGCGATCATTTATGTCGCCATCTTTGTGGGGGTTCTTGCCTTGGTCGAGGGCATCTATCTTGTCGCCTTCGGCAAGTCCATCAGCCTGAACAGCCGGGTCAACCGGCGTCTGGACATGCTGGAAAAGGGTGCTGGGCGCGAACAGGTGCTGGAACAGCTGCGCAAAGAGATGCAGCAGCATATGAAGTCGCAGAGCATCCCTCTGTACTCACTGCTGGCAGACAAGGCGCAAAAGGCGGCAATCGCGTTCTCTCCACGTCAATTGATCATGATCATGGGCCTGGTATCCGCCATGGCCTTTGTCGGATTGAGCATCGGCACCGCTACGGACACGGCACTGCGCATCGTTGTTTCCATCGCAATCGGCATCGGTGGTGTTTACGCCTGGGTCAACCACAAGGCCAAGAAACGAATGGGTATGATCGAAGAACAACTGCCGGACGCGGTTGAACTGATGGTGCGATCTCTGCGTGTCGGAAATCCATTTGTATCGACAATTCAAGTGGTTGCAAACGAAGTCCAGGATCCGCTGGGAACCGAATTTGGCGTTATCGCCGATGAATGTGCCTATGGTCGCGATGTGGGCGAGGCGCTAAAGGACATGGCTGAACGTCTGGACATGCAGGATATGCGCTTTCTGGCCGTAGCCGTGGGTATTCAGCAGCAATCTGGCGGTAACCTTGCTGAGATTTTGGCCGGATTGGCAAAGGTGATCCGTGCTCGTTTTCGCTTGTTCCGTCGCGTCAAGGCGATTACAGCCGAGGCACAATGGTCTGGTAAGTTCCTGTCCGGGTTTCCCGTCGCCTGTCTGATATTCATTCTGGTCAAGGACCCGGGCTATTACGACGATGTGTTGGATCACCCCTGGTTTATTCCCGCGTGTTTTGTTGTCGCTATCCTGCTGACATTGAACCTGATCGTCATGAAAATCATCACCAACATCAAGGTCTGAGGGCAGTACCATGGAATTCCTGACCAGCATCAATGACCTGTTGACCCAGCACTTGGGTGAGTTCGGCCCCCTGATCATTGTCGGCGTACTTGGCCTGATTTTGGTTCTGGTCGCTGTCACACTGATGATGAAGCAGCCGGAAGATCCCCTGAAGAAACTGCAAAGATCTAATGCTGCCCCTCCAAAGCAGAAAAAGGGGAAAAAAGAGCAGCTTCGAAACTCAAGCCGAAACGAACAGCTTGAGAAGTTCGCGACTTTTCTGGAGCCCAAGAACGAAGAAGAATATTCGGCCGTCGAGCTGAAACTGCGTCAGGCGGGCTACAGGTCGAAGGATTCAGTTCGGTTCTTTCACTTTGCGCAGTTTTCTTTGGGTATCCTTGGCATTTTCCTTGGTGTTATGTTGGTCACAGTCTTTTCCGGCGGCCAGGAGTTTACCGGAACACAGATGATGATCCGGGTGCTTGTTCCCGGCGCGATTGGCTATTTCGCACCAAAATACTGGATTACGCGCCGGGTTGAAGAACGGAAGGAAGCGATTACCGCCGGCTTTCCCGATACGCTCGACCTGATGCTCGTCTGCGTTGAGGCCGGTCAGTCGCTGGATCAGGCCATTGTTCGGGTAGCCGGTGAAATGAGTGCGTCGTATCCAGATATCGCGCAGGAATTCGAAACTGTCGCGCATGAAATGAAGGCTGGTAAGGACAAGGACACCGTCCTGCGTGATTTCGGCGTGCGATGTGGTGTGCAGGACGTGAACTCATTTGTTACCGTTATGATCCAATCGGCGACATTTGGCACATCGATTGCCGAGGCGTTGCGGGTTTACGCCGGTGAGATGCGCGACAAACGTGTGATGCGCGCCGAAG
Source organism: Ruegeria sp. YTSC106 (assembly GCF_059609765.1). Taxonomy (NCBI): domain Bacteria; kingdom Pseudomonadati; phylum Pseudomonadota; class Alphaproteobacteria; order Rhodobacterales; family Roseobacteraceae; genus Ruegeria; species Ruegeria sp. YTSC106. The sequence goes on along the minus strand of NZ_JBXWMI010000005.1, from coordinate 147,700 downwards.
AGGCCGCGAACAAGTTGCCGACCAAGATGACTCTTGTCACAATGATGCTGACAGTACCGCCACTGCTGATTATTCTGATCGGCCCGTCGGCGAACGTTATTTCGAGTTTTGGACGCTAGGTCGGATAGAACCATATGAATGCTGAAATCAGGTGCTTCCCTTCCGGGTTTCGCCGAATGCTCCGGGCCACCATGTTTTTTGCCATGGTGGCTTCTTGCACAGAAGGCCTGTCACCTAACGGATTGGATGCACCGGGAATTGACGCCAAAGGTCAGGCCGAGGACAGCATCAAAGTCGGAAACAGATTGATGGCCGCCGGAGAATACGAACTGGCGCTTGAAACTTTTTCCCGGGCCGCGCTGGAGCAGGGTATGACGCCCCAGGTCCTGACGTCTCTGGGCACCGCGAATGTCGGACTCCGCCGCTTGGGTCAGGCCGAAAAACTGCTGCGCCGTGCTGTAGAAGACGACACGGACTGGCCCGTAGCGTGGAACAATCTCGGTGTCCTGCTGATGGAGAAACAGGATTACCCTGAAGCCGCGCAAGTGTTTCAGCGGGCCTATGCGTTGGACAATGGCGAAAGTGACGCAATCCGGGACAATCTGCGCTTAGCACTCGCAAAAATGGAAAATCCTGTTAATAATACCCCACAAGAACAACAAGAATACACACTGGAGCAGCTTGGCGACGGGCAATTCACGCTACGCAAGATCCAGTAATTGAGGCGAGAGCAGTAAAGGACGCAAAAAATGCGCCAGCAATTCTTGATTCCGACTGTTGTTATCAGTGGTCTGATCCTTTCGGCCTGTGCAAAGGAAACCGAAGAGGAAAAGGTTGAACGCACATTCCAGGAAGTGAACGTAATCGACGAAACCAACCTGAACGATGTGCTTCTGAGTGCCGCTGATCCAAATGAGGCAGTGACCTATTTCCACGGTGCAGCACTCAAAAACCCGGACCGGATCGATCTTCAGCGTGGACTGGCGATTTCCTTGGGCCGTGCCAAGCGCACGACCGAAGCCGTAACCGCGTGGAAGCGCGTTACGACGATGAAAGGCACGAATGCCGCGGACAAGGTCGAATACGCGGACGCACTAGTCCGAAACGGAGACTGGTCGCAGGCCAAAACGGTTCTGGATTCGGTCCCCCCGACCTTTGAAACCTTCAAACGGTATCGCCTTGAGGCCGTGGTTGCGGATTCCCGGAAAGAGTGGAAGCGCGCGGATCATTTCTATGAAACCGCTGTCGGACTGACGACACGTCCAGGCAGTGTGATGAACAACTGGGGGTATTCCAAACTGACCCGCGGCCAATATGCCGAAGCTGAGCGGTTGTTCTCGGATGCAGTCCGCCAGGACAACTCATTGTTTACCGCAAAGAACAACCTTGTTTTGGCCCGATCAGCGCAAGGCAACTATAGCCTGCCAGTCGTCCCCATGACTCAGGTCGAACGGGCGCGCTTGCTGAACACAATGGGTATTTCAGCAGTCAAACAGGGCGATATAACAACTGCCAAGAACCTGTTCCGTGAAGCCATTTCAACCCACCCGCAGCATTTCGACGAGGCAGTCCGCTCGCTTCGGGCGCTTGAAGGGGCCTGACACATGCATATACCTGCAGTGGCCGCGGCCTGGTTCCTGCCGTTTGTGCTGCCGATCTGCTTTTACGTGGCATTCACGGATATGCGTGAGATGCGGATCAAGAACCATGCAGTCCTTGCGCTGGCACTGGTTTACATTGTGATAGGTCTGATCGTCCTCCCACCCTGGTCCACAGGCGGCATCAGCGGCAACCTGGGGCCGTTCACCGTGTCGATGCCGGTCTATTTCTGGCAACTTCTGCATATCGTCGTGGTCCTGGTAATTGGTATCTTCCTGAATGCTGCAGGCACCATGGGCGCTGGCGACGCCAAGTTTCTGGCTGCCGCGTCGGCGTTTGTATGGCTCGGCGACTTTAGAATTGTGCTGGTGATCGTGACCGCCTGCATTCTGGCTGCCGTGGTCACTCATCGTTTGGCCAAAATCACAAAGCTGCGCACCATTGCACCGCATTGGGAAAGCTGGGATCGAGGCAAACAGTTTCCGATGGGGTTCGCCTTGGGCGGATCGCTCGCCATGTACCTGATTTTGGGCACTGTTCTCGGATCGTAAACTATCATCAGCGCGCCTTTTCGCTGCCTTTGTCCCGCCACAAAGCTGGTTCATTTTTTTTCAAGACGCCCATTTTTGGGTTCTTGGCGTGACATTTTGATGGACGAGCACCGCGCATGAATATGCAGACTTCCTCTGTTATGGCCCCCCCTGCCCCCAAGGGTCTGGGCGAAATGAAGCTTCCGCTTGTAATGATGCGGGATATTCTGCTGAAGACGATTTTCCGCAAAAACGCGAGCACCGTGTCGGAAGTGGCCGAAGCCATCTGTCTTCCCACTTCGGTTACTCAGGAACTGATCGACATCGCGCGCGATCAGAAACTGCTTGAAGCGACCGGGACACTGAACGCCAATAGCGGCAATGAGATGGGGTATCAGCTGACCGATGCGGGCAAGGCCCGTTCGCTGGATGCGCTGAGCCAATCCGAGTATTTTGGTGCGATGCCGGTGCCGCTGGATGTCTATCGCGAGCAGGTTAAACGCCAGTCGATCCGCAACATTCAGGTCACGCGAGAACAACTCGTAGGTGCAATGGGCCATCTGGTCCTACCCGACAGCCTGCTGGATCATCTGGGCCCTGCGGTCAGCGCGGGCCGGTCGATTTTGATGTATGGTCCCCCGGGCAACGGTAAATCCTCAATCTCGAACGGTGTACGGGACGCACTGGGCGATAATGTTTATGTGCCCTACGCCATCGAATACTCGGGGCAGGTGATCACGGTTTATGACCCGATCGTTCACACGGCGATCCAACAGGAGCCGGATGATCCCAACAGCCTGCGCCGTCGCAAGCGGTTCGATTCCCGCTATGTGCAATGTGAACGCCCCACCGTTGTAACCGGTGGTGAACTGTCGCTCAGCATGTTGGATCTGGTCTACAACCCAACCGCACGAACCTATCAGGCCCCGTTGCAGCTGAAATCCACCGGTGGCATCTTCATCGTGGACGACCTTGGCCGTCAGGCCGAGCCCCCGCAGGCGCTGGTCAACCGTTGGATCGTCCCGCTGGAGGAAAACAAGGATATCCTCGGCCTGCAATCGGGTGAAAAATTCGAAGTACCCTTCGACACGCTGGTCATCTTCTCGACCAACTTCCACCCGAACGAGATCTTCGACCAAGCCGCCTTGCGTCGAATCTTCTTCAAGATCAAGATTGACGGCCCGAACCAGGAAAACTTCCTGAAAATTTTCGCCATGGTGGCCCGCAAACGTGGAATACCACTAGACGAGGCGGCACTGGTACACCTGCTGAAGGTCAAGTATCCGACTATCGACAATATCTATGCCAACTATCAGCCGATCTTCCTGATCGACCAGATGATCTCGATCTGCGAGTTCGAGGGCATACCTTATCAGATGAGCCCGGACCTGATTGACCGTGCCTGGGCCAATATGTTCGTCAAAGACGAGAAAATCGTCAAATAACGCCGTGCCAATCCCTCCTCCGGGCGGGTAATCTGTGACCATGACGCAGATTCCCGCTCGGATTGATACGTGGTTTTCCACCAAAGGCTGGTCCATCCACCCACATCAACAAGAGATGTTCGATCGGGCGAAGGACCCGTCAACCTTGCTGATCGCCCCAACCGGTGGCGGCAAGACCATGGCCGGTTTTCTACCTTCCCTGTCCGAGCTGGCCGACGGTGGCCATGGCGGATTGCACACGATCTATGTCTCTCCCCTGAAGGCCCTGGCAGCTGATATCAAACGTAACCTGCGCACCCCGGTGGACGAGATCGGCCTGCCTATTCGGATCGAGGATCGCACCGGGGACACCTCAGCCACACAGAAGAAACGCCAAAGGGCCGACCCGCCCCATATCCTGCTGACCACACCCGAAAGTCTGGCGCTGCTGACCTCTTATGAAGATTCGCCGCGCATGTTCGACGGCGTGCAACGGATCATCGTCGACGAAATCCACGCGCTGGCGGAAAGCAAGCGCGGCGATCAACTGATACTGGCCCTGGCGCGTCTTCAGCGTCTCAACCCGGATCTGCGCCGTGTTGGTTTGTCAGCCACGGTCGAAGACCCCGCAGCGATTGCCCACTTTCTGGCGCGCCACCCGGACCCCTGCCGGATCGTGCAGGCCGACCCCGGCCCGGACCCGGACATACAGATGCTGGAAACAACCGAAATGCCGCCCTGGTCCGGCGGCGGCGCGGCTTATTCGATTCCGGCAGTACTGGAACAAATCCGGCGGCACAAGACCACGCTGATCTTTCACAACACCCGCGCGCAGGCCGAGATCTACTTTCACAATCTGTGGTTGGCAAATGACGACGGCCTGCCCATCGGCGTCCATCATGGCAGTCTTGACCGACAGCAACGCGAGCGGGTCGAGGCAGCGATGGTGCGTGGCGACTTGCGTGCTATAGTCTGCACCGGCTCGCTGGATCTGGGCATTGATTGGGGCGATGTCGATCTGGTGATTCAGATCGGTGCGCCCAAGAACGTCAAACGGCTGGTGCAAAGGATTGGACGAGCCAACCACCGCTATAACGCGCCTTCCAAGGCACTACTGGTGCCTGCTAACCGGTTTGAAGTTGTCGAATGCATTGCAGCGCTCGAGGCTGCCAAGGCTCATGACCTGGACGGGGAACCCCGAGGCCCCGGCCCTCGCGATGTGTTGTGCCAGCACATTCTGATTGCGGCCTGCGCCGGGCCTTTTGACGCCGATGACCTTTATGCTGAGATGACATCCGCCGGGCCTTTTGCGCAGTTGACGCGACCCGAGTTTGACGCCTGTCTGGATTTCTGTGCCACCGGGGGTTACGCCTTGCGCGCCTATGATCGCTGGCAAAGATTGCAGCAGCGTGCCGACGGGCAATGGCAATTGCGCGATCCTCGCGCAACGTCACGCATTCGCATGAACTTGGGCACGATTCAGGATACCGACACCCTGAAGGTACGCCTGAAGCGCAGCCGTGGTGGAAAACCGTTGGGAGAAGTTGAAGAAGCCTTTGCTGCCTCGCTGACCCCCGGCGATACCTTCCTGATCGGTGGGCAGATCGTGCGCTATGAGGGCCTGCGCGAAATGGTGGTCGAAGTCAGCCGTCGCGCAGATCGCAAACCAAAGATCGCGACCTTCTCGGGTACGAAGTTTGCAACCTCCACGCAACTCAGTGACCGCATTCTGCGCATGTTCGCCCAAACTGACTGGCCGCACCTGCCTTCACACACGGCTGATTGGTTGGACTTACAGCGCCAAGTGTCTCGCCTGCCTCAGCGCGATCGTTTGCTGATCGAAAGCTTTCCAAGTGACGGGCGGGAGCATCTGTGCGTTTACGGTTTCGCCGGGCGCAATGCGCAACAGACACTGGGCCTGCTGCTGACAAAGCGAATGGAGGAAACCGGTTTGGCCCCGTTGGGGTTTGTAGCCACAGACTATGCCACGCTGATTTGGGGGCTGGACGCAGTCACCGACCCTCGCCCTTTGTTTCAACCCGAAGCGCTGCGTGACGGGCTGGACACCTGGCTGGCAGGCAACGCGGTTATGAAGCGTACCTTTCGCGCGTCGGCAACAATTGCCGGTCTGATCGAACGCAACACGGGCGGGCAACGTAAAAGCGGACGGCAAGCCACATTTTCGTCGGATATTCTCTATGACACACTGCTGAAATATGATCCCGATCATCTGTTGATGCAGATCACCCGCGAAGAAGCCATGCGCGGGCTGGTTGACTTCGGTCGTATCGAGGCGATGCTGGCCCGCATCGGAGACCGCATCGACCTGCTGCGTCTGGACCACGTTTCCCCACTTGCCGCGCCGCTGTTTCTTGAAGTTGGAAAGGTGCCTGTCAAAGGGGCAGCCGAGGAAAGGCTGCTTGCAGAAGAAAGCGCGCGCCTGCTTGAGACCGCCGGGTTGGACCAGCTTTGATCCCCCTTGCGCTACATCCGCAAACAGTTCAAGAACGTATCATGAACGTGTGCAAGTTCTCCTTTGCCGGTCAGCGGCTCGATGCGTTGCCATCCGGCGCATTATGGTGGCCGGAGCGGCGACTGCTCTGTGTCTCGGATTTGCATCTGGGGAAATCCGAACGCATGGCCCGTCGAGGCGGGGCGACGCTTCCGCCTTATGACAGTCGCGAAACGCTTGATCGGCTGGCGCGCGATCTGGAACACACCAACGCTGAAACCGTCATCTGCCTGGGTGACAGTTTCGACGATCTTGAAGCCGCCCGGGCTCTACCCGGCGCCGAAGGGTTGAGGATTGCAACGTTGCAGGCCGGGCGTCAGTGGATCTGGATCGAAGGAAATCACGATCCAGGCCCGATCGAGATGGGCGGCTCTCATTTGGTCGAATGGCAGTGTGGCCCGCTTATCTTTCGTCATATCGCTCAAAGTCGGCTACAAGGCGAGGTTTCAGGCCATTTTCACCCAAAAGCTCGGATTCGGACGAAAGGCAGGCACATTTCACGACCCGCCTTCTTGCTGGACAGCAATCGGCTGATCCTGCCTGCCTACGGTACTTATACCGGGGGGTTGCGCAGTTCGGATCAGGCACTGGCAGATCTCATGGACGCGGATGCAATGGCCATTCTGACCGGTCCGCAACCGCGCATGATTCCAATGCCGCTGTAAACTCAGATCAACCCGTCTTCTTCCAACATGGGTTTGTACTTGCGGCTCACCGGAACCAGGTCGTCGTTCATCAGGCGCAAAAAGGTTTTACCGCCTGATTTTTCAACGCAAACGATGGACGCATCCACCACCCAATGTGAACGGTGCGAACAGTGTCCGGGAACCGGCTCCATCTCGGCAATTGCATCCGTAAAACGCGAGCGGACTGTGAACGTGCCTTCCGAGGTCACAACATCCACATTGTGATCCCTGACCGTCAGACGATGGATTTGACCGTCGAAATCGGGTGGCAAGCGTCTGACAAGGCGCGGCTTCTCGATCTCAGGCGCAGAGTCCATCGAAGTATTTAGGTCACCGCGCTGCACAAGAACCAAACCAGTCGCGAACAGGACCCCATAGACTGCTACTGTCTGGGCACCTGGTGCCATGTGACCACCGCAGGTGAAAAGAACCCAAGCCAACATCCAAAGGGACGGTGTGAACAAGACCAGAATTAAAGCGGCAAATGCCACATCACGGGCAGGAACATTCAAAAATACAGGGTTTTTCTGCATCAGCTTTCGCGCCACCCCGGTGACAGTCAAGGCAAGGACCATCACCCCGGTCCAGAAAAGAAGTCGCAATCCAAAGGTCAGATCAGCAACCAGAAACGGCGGAAACGCATAGGCAAGCAAAGGAAGAAAGACGAGACCCGCCATCACCCGCTGTGGGGTAAATGCTTTCCGAATAGTGTCAATCTTGGACGTCATACCGCTTTTGTGCACGATTTAATAAAAATCAACCTGAGCACGTCGAGCACTGATGCACCTTACCTGTAACTGGCTGGGAATACAGGGATATCACGAATTTTAAAGCTGTCAAACCCATTTGGAACAAAATGGCCGTGGCGTCCAGTGTTTGTCCAGCGCAACCAAGGGGTTTGTCGGGCCGAATGGATCGACCCGACCAGATTGCTTTATGCCGTCAAACCTTCTGGTTCGGGCAGAGCATTGGCACGGCAGCACGCAGTCAACGTGTTGGCCAGCAGGCAGGCAATGGTCATCGGGCCTACGCCACCCGGAACCGGAGTGATCGCGCCAGCACGCTCGGACGCGCTGGCATAGTCCACGTCACCGACAAGCTTGTTCTTTCCGTCACGCTCGATGCGGTTGATGCCTACGTCGATCACGGTCGCGCCTTCCTTGATCCAGTCACCCGGCACCATTTCCGGACGGCCCACGGCGGCCACAACGATATCGGCACGGCGCACGACATCCGGCAGATCCTTGGTGCGCGAATGCGCGATCGTCACGGTGCAGCTATCGCCCAGCAGCAGTTGCGCCATCGGTTTGCCCACAATGTTCGAGCGGCCAATCACAACCGCGTCCATGCCGGAAAGCGAGCCGTGGTGGTCACGCAGCATCATCAGGCAGCCCAGCGGGGTGCAGGGCACCATCGACTTCTGACCGGTGCCCAGCAGGCCCACGTTCGAGATATGGAACCCGTCGACGTCTTTGACCGGGTCGATAGAATTGATCACCAGATCTTCATTCAGGTGCTTAGGCAACGGCAACTGGACCAGAATGCCATGCACGGCGGGGTCGTTGTTCAGCTTGTCGATCAGCGCCAGCAGATCTTCTTCCGACGTCGCTGCGTCCAGTTTGTGCTCGTACGAATTCATACCGACTTCAACAGTCATTTTGCCCTTCGAGCGGACATAGACCTGGCTGGCAGGGTCTTCGCCCACAAGAACCACGGCCAGGCCGGGGGTGATGCCGTTTTCCTCTTTCAGCTTTGCGACCTGATCGGCCACTTGTGCGCGCACTTTTGCGGCAAAGGCCTTACCGTCGATAACCTGAGCTACCATGTTTTGATCCCTTCTTTCAAAAAACGGATCGGGCGCACAAAGCGCCCGGTCAGTCAGTCGGTGCCAATCACGCGCTCTTCGCGTGCAATCGACCAGTCAATCAATATGCGCCATAGCTTCTCGGCCAGATCCGGGTCCATCCCCAGCGCGTCCGAGTTTGCACGCACGCGTTGCACCACCTCTTCGACGCGTTCCGGGATACGGGCCGGAAGGCCCTCGCCCGGCTTCAGCTGCGACGCGCGGTCAATATAACTCGCGCGAGTCACCAACATTTCGATCAGTTGGCGATCCAGCTTGTCGATCTCGGCCCGCAGGTCCTGCATCGTGTTACAGTTCTGGGGCGGTGTCAGAGTGGGCATCGTCATCTCCTCATGGCCCGGGAATGAATCCCCGGACCACGAGATGTCTTATTCAGCAGCTTAGAACAAGCCCTCGATCTCACCTGCGTCATTGAGGCAGATGGTTTCAGCGGCCGGTTTGCGAGGCAGACCGGGCATGGTCATGATCTCGCCGCAGACAACCACGATGAAACCGGCGCCTGCGGACAGGCGAACTTCACGCACCGGAACCGAATGGCCGGTGGGCGCACCGCGCAGCGTCGGGTCGGTCGAGAAGGAATACTGCGTCTTAGCCATGCAGACCGGCAGGTTGCCATATCCCGCCTCTTCCCACTCGCGCAGCTGGTTGCGGATCTTGTTGTCGGCCAGAACCTCATCGGCGCGGTAGATGCGCTTGGCGATGGTTTCGATCTTCTCGAACAGTGGCATGTCGTCAGGATAGATCGGCGCGAAGTTGGCGCTGCCACCCTCGACGATCTCGACAACCTTCTCGGCCAGCGGGGCAGAGCCTTCCGAGCCCAGCTCCCAGTGACGCGACAGAACCGCCTCAACCCCATGCTCGCCGCAATAGTCGCTGACCGCCTGCACTTCGGCATCGGTGTCAGTGACAAAGTGGTTGATCGCGACAACAACCGGCACGCCGAAGGATTTCACATTCTCGATGTGACGACCAAGGTTGGCACAGCCCGATTTAACCGCATCGACGTTTTCCGCACCCAGATCGGCCTTGGCAACGCCGCCATTCATCTTCATCGCGCGCACGGTGGCAACCAGCACCACAGCGGACGGTGCAATGCCTGCCTTGCGGCACTTGATGTTCATGAACTTCTCGGCACCCAGATCGGCGCCAAAGCCCGCTTCGGTAACGACATAGTCGGCCACCTTCAGAGCGGTCTTGGTGGCGATGACCGAGTTACAGCCATGCGCGATATTCGCGAACGGACCGCCATGGACAAAGGCCGGGTTGTTTTCCAGCGTCTGCACCAGGTTCGGCTGCATTGCGTCCTTGAGCAGAACGGTCATCGCGCCTTCGGCCTTGATGTCACGGCAATAGACCGGGGTCTTGTCGCGGCGATAGGCCACGATGATGTCGCCCAGACGTTTTTCCAGGTCTTTCAGGTTGTTGGCCAGACACAGGATGGCCATGACCTCGGACGCCACGGTGATGTCAAAACCAGCCTCCCGCGGGAAACCGTTCGACACGCCACCCAAGGACGCTGTGATCTGACGCAGGGCGCGGTCGTTCATGTCGACCACACGACGCCAGGCAACACGACGGGTGTCGATGTCGGACTCATTGCCCCAGTAGATGTGGTTGTCGATCATCGCCGACAGCAGCGAATGCGCGCTGGTGATGGCGTGGAAGTCGCCGGTGAAGTGCAGGTTCATCTCTTCCATCGGAACAACCTGAGCGTAACCGCCACCAGCAGCGCCGCCCTTCATGCCGAAGTTCGGGCCCAACGAGGCTTCGCGGATACAGATCATCGCGTTTTTGCCGATACGGTTCAGACCGTCACCAAGTCCAACGGTGGTGGTGGTCTTGCCTTCACCTGCCGGGGTCGGGTTGATCGCAGTGACCAGGATCAGTTTGCCATCTTCGCGGTCCTGCACCGAGTTGATGAAGTCCTGGCTGACTTTTGCCTTATCATGGCCGTAAGGCAGCAGATCCGCAGAGTCGATGCCGATCTTGGCACCGATTTCCTGAATCGGCTTTTTGTTCGCTTCGCGGGCGATTTCGATATCGGATTTGTAGCTCATTGGCCGGGGTCCTTGATTGAATACCGTGCAAAGCCGACGCAGGGCGTCGGCGCTGTGCATTCCATACCCTTGTGTACAATTTCAATAGCCATGGATTCCGACATTCTGGCGTCGTGAAGCGTCGTAAGTTCGTTTCAGGGGTTTCTAATCGGAAACAAGCCCGTTTTCGTAAGCCCAGGCAGGTTGATCCGGAACAAACAGCTTTAGCCGATCCCCAAGTTGAATGCGTCCAGGTCGTTCTATCCATCCTGTGATGCCCCGACGTCCGGCAGCCGCAGGTTTGAAAGTCGGGCCATGCCCCGGGTGATCCGCTTCAACCTCGCGCCCAGGCAGAACACATGGGGCGTTTTCCATGTCTACTGTTATCGTCATCCCACTTTTTGCCTGAAGACGTGAAGACGGCGGAATATGTGAGAAATCCGGGATCCCAAGCAGCACAATGGACGCCCCAAGGTAAGACGGATCAAGCTGGTCCAACCCCATGTCCTGCGCAATTTGTTGCAACTCCTCGGCAGAGAGAACCGAAAGCTGACGCACATTGCGAATTTCGGTGCCTTTTGGATAGAGATTTGAGACCCTGACACATGACGCGCGATTAAGCCCCTCGTGGCGCTCGCCCTTTACGCCGTCGAAGCCCAGATCAAGCGCATCAACGGCATCAGCTCGCAGGGATTTTCCCGTAGGAACATGGCCAAGCCAGATTACTTCAGCAGTATACTCGGTTTCCCGTAGAAACGGCATAGCCTTCCCTTTTCGTCCTTTTGCTTGCGCGCATAATGCCCGGCAAAACCCCGATGAAAAGAGAAAAGACCCGGAGCGTGCCCCGGGTCTGTTTCTTTTGACTATGCAGTGGGTTCAGGCTCCATCCCGCCATCATCGGGAGGAGACTTCTTGGCCTTTGTCTTAGGAATGGCCGTGACACTGGGCGCGCTGCCTTCATCCGGCTTGTCGCCTTCATCATCATCCTCGCTGGGTGACTCGCCATTCATTACGCGTTTGATCTCATCCCCAGTCAGGGTTTCATACTCAAGCAGGCCCTGCGCAAGACGCTCCCATTCTTCGTTCTTTTCGGTCAGAATCTGGTGCGCCCTCTCGTATCCTTGCTGGATCAGGCGTTTCACCTCTTCCTCGATCAGTTCTTTGGTATGGGCAGAGACCGAGAACCCGGCAGTATTGCCCTGATATCCCTCATGCGCTTCGGCATAGTCGATATTGCCAACCTTGTCAGACATACCCCAGCGCATCACCATGGCGCGCGCCAACTGGCTGGCCTGCATGATGTCCCCGGCCGGGCCGTTCGACACATGATCTTCACCATATTTGATCACTTCCGCGGCTTTCCCGGCCATGGTCATAGCCAGCTTTTGCTCACATTCATCACGGTGATAGTTCAGACGGTCCATTTCTGGCAGCGATACAACCATACCCAACGCGCCACCGCGCGGGATGATCGTCGCCTTATAGACCGGATCACACAGCGGCAGACTCAGGCCGACAACGGCGTGTCCGGCCTCGTGATAGGCGGTCTTTTCCTTCTGGTCCTGGGTCAGCACCATCGAGCGGCGCTCGGCGCCCATCATCACCTTGTCCTTGGCGTTCTCAAAGTCCTCCATGGTTACAAAGCGACGGCCTACGCGGGCGGCCATCAACGCGGCCTCGTTCACGAGGTTTGCCAGATCAGCACCCGAGAAACCCGGTGTCCCGCGCGCAATGATGCGCAGATCGACATCGGGGCCCAGAGGTGTCTTGCGGGCATGTACGCCCAAAATCTTTTCGCGGCCTTTAATGTCAGGATTGCCAACGGTGACGTTGCGGTCGAACCGGCCCGGACGCAGCAAGGCCGGGTCCAGTACGTCCTTGCGGTTGGTGGCCGCCAGAATGATCACACCTTCGTTGGCTTCAAAGCCGTCCATCTCGACCAGCAACTGGTTGAGGGTCTGTTCGCGTTCGTCGTTACCACCGCCGTAACCGGCACCACGATGGCGGCCAACGGCGTCAATCTCGTCGATGAACACAATGCAAGGCGCATTCTTCTTGGCCTGTTCGAACATATCGCGGACACGGGATGCACCGACACCTACGAACATCTCGACAAAGTCGGACCCCGAAATGGTGAAGAACGGAACGCCCGCCTCACCCGCGATGGCACGGGCCAGCAATGTCTTACCCGTCCCCGGTGGTCCCACCAGCAGAGCACCTTTCGGGATCTTGCCGCCAAGCCGGCTGAATTTCTGCGGATTGCGCAGGAATTCTACGATCTCTTCCAGTTCTTCCTTGGCCTCGTCGATGCCTGCGACGTCATCAAAGGTCACGCGACCATGCTTCTCGGTCAGCATCTTAGCCTTGGATTTTCCAAAGCCCATCGCGCCGCCTTTGCCACCGCCTTGCATCCGGTTCATGAAATATACCCAGACACCGATCAGCAGCAGGAACGGCAAGAGCGTGATCAGGAACGACTGGAAGCCTGACTGTTGTTGCTTGACCGCCTGAACCGGGATGTTCTCATCGATCAAAAGCTTGGTGACTTCGGCATCGCCGGGTTTGATCGTGACATAAGTCGCACCGCTTTCTGTGGTATAGCGAATCTGCTCGCCATCCAACGTCACGTTCTTGACTTCGCCGCCTTGCACGGCGCCGACAAAGTCGGAATAAGTTCTCTCATTGCTCTGAAGCGTTCCGCCCGGTCCACTGAACAGATTGAACAGTGCAAGGATGAGCAAGAACAGAACGACCCAAAACGCGATATTGCGAGCGTTGCCCAAGGAAATTCTCCCAAAAGTTCCGGCAGGTGAGGAGCTGCCAAGTTACCTCTTAAAATAGAGAGGATTGTGGTATGTTCAATGCGATAAAAAAGATGCGTAGAACTCGGGCCATTCTGGTGACGTGTCCGCGCGCCATCCGTTCGCGAATCCCGCAAGCGGAGCAGCCAGCACCGTTTGCCCTTTCCAGACAGCAGGCGTCGCGCTCAAGGCAAGTCTGGGGCGGCCTGCTTCGCGCCAATCGGGCACCTGTCGCAGCCCATCTTCACCCAAAGCACGGATCTCGGCACCGGATATTTCGGGTCCGCTCAAGACCCATTTACCATCCCATACTTCGTCGGATGCCGATACCTGAGCCTCCACGGTCCTAAATTCCCTGCAAATCCAAACACTATTGCCCTTGGGGACCAACAGACACCCACCGACCGATCCAGACCGCCCGTTGGTCATGGCCTCCATCGCCTGCTCGACCGCAGCCTGACGCGGGGGGTATCCCTGCCCTGCGATCCAGGCGAGGCTGCCAACCAACACGCGGCGTCGGATTTCTTTGGGCAATGCGGCAAACCCGGCTCTGTCCACCTTCACATCACCTTGCTCAACCTGGGCTACATTCCGTGCGGATTCCTGCGCAAACACACCCAGGGCTGCATGTGCCTGCGCCAGATTGTCGGCCACTCGAGACAGTGAAAGCGCGTCAATTCCCAATGGTTTGAGGCCACATAGGGCTTCTCGCGCTTTGATGCGGTCGAAACGTGTGTCCTGATTCGACGGATCTTCGACCCACGATGCGCCGATACCGGCCAGGTAGGCTCGCAGGTCCTTTCGGGTGATCCCCAGCATAGGTCGCAGTAATGTCAGCCCTTCCAGTTGCCGACTTGCCGACATGCCGGACAGACCCGTGACACCTGATGATCGACCCAGGCGCATCAACAACGTTTCCGCCTGATCATCTGCTGTATGCCCCAACGCCATGGCGTCTATTCCGCGCTCCCGCATCCAGTCGGCGAGCAATTTGTAACGAGCCTGACGCGCATGATCCTGCAAGTTGCCAGCGCCGTCCCAACCCGCCCAATGCAAAGTATCATGAGCCATCCCCAATGCAGCGGCCTGGCGGGACACGGCCTCGGCCTCCTGCCTGGCCTCGGGGCGCAAGCCATGATCGACCGTGGCAACAATAACGGTGGTCGTTTCGGTTTGAGCGATCTCATGCAAGAGATGCATCAGCGCGACAGAATCCCCACCACCTGATACCGCTACCCCCAGTTTGCGCGGAAGCCTTTCGGGAAGCCGGGCGCGAAGCTCTGCAAGCAGGTTTTCGCTGTGTCGTCTCAAGAACACCCCAGCGCAGACATCTCTTGCGTGGCATTCGCGAACGCGGGTGCGGATGGAAAGCGCACGCCAACTTCATTGAGCGTGATGCAAGCCTGATCGGTCTGCCCCAGACGCCCCAGCGCCGCGCCCAACTCATAGAGGGCCTCGGGGGCTAAAGGACCTTCGGAATCTCCGGTAAAGCTAGCCAAGAACGCACGCGCGGCTTCGCGGGTGTCGCCAAGGCCTTCAAGCGCATGACCTCTTTTCAGATTAGCTTCAGGGGCAAGAGGGCTGCCGGGATAGCTTGTTTCAAACTGCGCAAACAAGGTGGCAGCGGTCTGATAGTCGCCTTCGGCCAGCGCTTGCGATGCCGCGTCGAAATCCGCCCGTTCACCTACAGCAAGTTCACCCTGATCTGTTTCAGGTGGTGTGGCAGGCGTGATTGCAGCTGTACCAGCATCCGTGCCATCTCCACCCAGCGTGCTCGTCGGCTCACCCGATATCTCGCAATTTGCCTCCAACTCGCACAGACGAAATTCCAGATCCCCGATGCGATTGGTGCCATCGGAGACAATGCTCTGCACCCGCTGGTTAAGCTGTTCGGTCTGACGGGTCAGGCGCTGCAATTCGGCCTCTATTGCGTCGACGCGCTCAAGAATCGAACTGCCGGACAAATTTGGCGCGGGGGATCCTGTGGTGGAAAACTCGCGCTTCAGACGCTGAATTTCCACGTACAGCACTGTCAGCTCCTGGCGTATGTCAGCCAAGGTCTGTTGATCTTGTGCCTGTGCAACACCGGTCGTCGCCATGACCGCCGCCAATACCCATCCTGCAATACGCATTGTCTTACCCCAGAGTTGACCCGGTCAGCACCGTTACCGCGCGGCGATTCTTGGAATAACATTCCTCAACGCTGCAAATTTCGATTGGGCGCTCCTTGCCGTAGCTGACGGTTTTGAGACGGTTGCCCGCGACACCGCGCGAAATCAGATACTCACGCGCGGCATTTGCCCGACGCGCGCCCAGCGCAAGGTTGTACTCGCGCGTGCCCTGCTCATCCGCGTGACCTTCGATCGTGGCAACAAAATCCGGATTGGCCAGCAGCCAGTCGGCTTGTCCTTGCAGTACGGTCTGCCCCTGCGGAGACAAGGTCGACTGGTCCACGGCGAACAGAACACGGTCGCCGACGGTTTGCTGGAAATACGCTGGCGAACGCGGGTCACTGGGCGAGCCCGGTACGATTGCGCCAGTGCCACCGGCACCACCGCCGCCCAAAGCAGAGGGGTCATTGTTCGTACAGGCCGCGATCACACTCAGCGCGCCCAACGCCAGGACTTTGCTCAATACATTCATTTCAAGTGCCTCGTGTTTTGATTATTGCCGCCTGTCTACCACAGGGACGATTCGTTGTGAACTTTGCTGCGATCAATTCTGTAGTGGGCCCCATGACGGATCACTGCCGCCATCCGGTGTACGCACAGGGCGCAGGTTGCGGCCCGAGATATCCACCGAATACAGCGAGGCCCGGCCACTGGCACCCTGCGTTTCACGGGTGAACATGATGACACGTCCATTGGGCGACCACGTCGGGCCTTCATCCAGGAACGAGGCCGTCAGCAACCGCTCTTCGGACCCGTCCGTGCGCATAACGCCAATGTGGAAACGGCCCTGGTTTTGCTTTGTAAAGGCAATCAGATCGCCACGTGGGGACCATACCGGCGTGCCATAACGACCTGCGCCAAAACTGATCCGCGTGGCCTCGCCTCCGTTCGCAGGCATCACGTAAAGCTGCGGCGTACCAGAACGGTCGCTTTCAAACACGATCCGGCTGCCGTCGGGCGAATAGCTGGGTGCGGTTTCAATCGCCGGCGTGTTGGTCAGACGGGTGCTTTTCCCCGAGGCCAGATCCATTTTCCACAGATCCGTATTTCCGCCCTGAATCAATGAATACACGATCGACCGGCCATCCGGCGAAAAGCGGGGCGAGAAGCTCATGGTTCCGTCCTGCGTCTTCAGTTCCTGCCGTTTGACGCGGCCCACATCCAGAACATAGATGCGCGGGCTGCCGCTTTCATAGCTGGTGTAAAGCAACCGATCGCCGGTAGGCGAAAAGCGCGGCGCCAGCACGATCGCCGCACTGTCGGTCATGTACTGCACATTCGCCCCATCATAATCCATGATCGCCAGACGTTTCAGGCGCTGGTTCTTCGGCCCGCTTTCCGAAACAAAGGCCACGCGGCTGTCAAAGTAACCGCCCTCGCCCGTAATCCGGCTGTACACCTGATCGGCCACCTTATGGGCCATGCGTCGCCAGCCTTCGGTGGTACCCGCTAGTTGAAGGCCGTTCCCCAGTTCCTGACCCGAAAACACATCCCAGACCCGAAACCGAACCGTGAGGTTCTTGCCCGAAACATTGACCGCCCCCGTGATCAGCGCATCGGCATTGATCGCTTTCCAATCGGCAAACTGAACTGGTGCTTCGAAGCTGCTGACCCTGCTGATGAACGCATCCGAGGAGATTTCGCGAAACAAACCGGTTCCCGTCAGATCAGCCGCCACCACGCGCGAGATGTCCTGTGCATATTGCGCCGCTGACGGGCCATCGGGGACAAAGTTCGGTACCGCAAAGGGCAATGGTTCGATAATGCCCTGGTCCAACTCCAGTCGCAGGGGACCGTTCTGTGCAAGAACCGGCGCAGACATCAGCGTCAGGCCAACAAAGAGGCTGGTCAGAAGTTTCATCATTTGATCCGCATCCTCTCGGGATTGAATGTAATCTCAACATCCTGCCAATGAGCGTATTTGTCAGCAGGCAAGTCATATCCTCTGGCCCCGCAGCGTAAAATCGCGCGCCGGGCGGCCTGATAGGCCTGATTGGCCGCACCGGCAGACCCACCAGAACTGTCCAGCATCCGAATGCTGCCATCCACAACTGTACCATCACGGTTCAGCGAAAATGCTACAACGACCACAGTGCTCAGCGCATCCGTAGACAAAGAGCCCACGTTCCAGCATTTGGACACGGCCAATCGCATCGCGTCCTTCTCGCCGCTGGTCAGCGGTGGGCCGGAAGGCTCGGCTCCGCTGCCCAAGGCTTCGGCCAGAGCGTCATTGATTGCGGCCTCATCGGCCTGTGCGTCAGGTTCAGGTACCGCTTCCGGTGTCTGCGCCACAACAGGTTCGGGTGGGGGGCTTGGGCGGTTCGGACGCACCCGCGGTCGCGGTGACGTAAGCGGAGACTGCTCTTTGGTTTCCTCTGCCTCGGTCACGATCTCCGGGGCCGCTTCTTCCGGCGCAGTCTGATCCTGTTGTTCCTGCTGAACCTCGGCGCCTTCGTCCAGAGACACCGGCGGCGTTTCGAAATCATCCGGTTTTGCCTCGGGCGGTGGTGGCGCTATGGCCTCGGGGGCGACACGATCCGACGGGCGCGGCTGCGCCTCGGGCCCCGGGGGCACAGGCTGTGCGACAGGTTCGACCTCGGGCTCTGTCAATGTTGGCGGTTCGTCCGGCACGTCCGGCTCCGGCGGCGCTTCGACGATTACAGGAGCAGGCTCGGGTTCGGGTTCGGCAGGCACGACGGGTTCATGGCGCGGCTGTTCCTCGACCACAGGTTCTGGCGGCTTGGTCTCAGCCTGTGGTTCGGGCGGCTGTTGCAATGCCGTCGGCACCTCCGGGATCGCAGGCGCATCCCGCTGGGCCGTCATGGCCGCGAATTGTTCAGCGGTAATCACTGACACATCCTGTACGGCCATCGGCAACGGCTCGGATCGGAAGGTGCCGCCGAACAGCGCCGCTCCGATCAGGCTGACATGCGCAATCGCCGAAATCTTGGTGCCGGTATCCACCGTGCGGCCTCACTCTCCACCTTCATCCAGCGTCGGCCCGCCCGTATCGGTCACAAGCCCAACGTTGGAAAACCCGCCCGCGTTCAGCGCACCCATAACCTGCATGACCTGAGCGTAAGGAATTGCGCCATCGGCTCGCAGGAAAACCCGGTCACTGCTCCGCTCTGCGGCGATGGCCCGCAGCTTGCCAATCAACTCTTCGCGCAACACGTCAGTTGTCTGAATTTGCACACGTCCATCTGCCGTCAGAGTCACGGTCAACGGTTCTTCATTATCACTGGGCAAAGCACTGGCAGCGGTCTTGGGCAGATCCACCGGAACACCGACGGTCAGCAATGGCGCGGCCACCATGAAGATGATCAGCAAAACCAGCATGACGTCCACAAACGGGGTCACGTTGATCTCGGCCATGGGTTGCGCGCGACCGCGACGCCGGCCGCGTCTGCGCCCGTTTCCACCCGAAGATTGCTGAACCGCCGCACCCATTGTCAGCTGTCCAACTGGCGCGACAGGATGGTGGCGAATTCATCGGCAAAGGCTTCGTACCCGCCCACGATGCGGTCACAGTCTGCACTGAGCTTGTTGTAAAAAATCACCGCCGGGATCGCCGCCAGAAGGCCCAGCCCCGTCGCCATGAGCGCCTCGGCAATACCTGGGGCCACAACCGCCAGGTTGGTATTCTGCTGCTCTGCGATTTCGATAAAGGCATTCATAATGCCCCAGACGGTACCAAACAGGCCGATGAACGGCGCAGTCGATCCAACCGTGGCCAAGATGGGCAGACCTTTCTGCAAGGTCTCTGCCTCTTTCGCAATGGCCACATCCATGGAACGGTCTATCCGCGCGGTCGCTCCGGCAATCAATCCGCCATCATTTCGGTGCGACCTTCGCCATTCGATCATGCCCGCTGCAAAAATCTTTTCTGAACTGCCATCCGGCTGGGTTCCGATCTGTTCGAACAACTCGTCCAAAGGGTTTCCGGACCAGAAGCTCTCGTCAAATGTCTGCGCCTCGCGACGGGCCGCGCGGTAATTGATCAGCTTCTGGATAATAATACCCCAAGACCAGATGGATGCGCCGATCAGCATCAACATCACCAATTTGACGATAAAGGTCGCGCGGGCATACAGCCCCCACATGGAGAAATCTATCTCCTGCGCCAGCGCCAGCGTTTCAGCTTCCATGAACCTGCTCTTTGTTTTGCCTGACGGCCGTTTGTTTGGCCTTGTTTTGCCAAACGCTAACGCAGTTGGGGCTGAAATGCCAACAGAACCACCCCTGAGACGCAAATTGTTACATCAATGCGCGAATCTCTGCCGGAAGTCGGATCGGCCTGCCGTCCTTGTTGATGCACACAGCTGTGACCGAGGCGCGAAAAATCTCGGTCTCGCCGCGCCGGACCAGCTGCGCCATGGTCAGCCGCACACCCGAGATTTCCGTGACTTCGGTTTCGACGATCAGTTCGTCATCGAACCTGGCAGGCGAAAGGTAATCGGCCTCAACCCGCCGCACGACCCAAACAATGCCCTCTTCCCGCATCGCGTTCTGGTCATTGCCCAGATTGCGCACCCAATCCGAACGCGCACGTTCAATATACCGCAGATAGTTCGCGTGATAGACAACGCCGCCCATGTCGGTGTCTTCATAATATACGCGAACCGGGTAGATGTGTTTCATTGCGGTGGCTCCAACCGGGCAAACAACCTGAGCGCATGAGACGCATCCTGCGCCGCCCCTGGCAGAACCGGATCATAAGCTGACCGGATTAGCGCAGCAATGTCGGGGCGAAGGATCGTCGTGTCACCTGCCACAGCCAGCGGAGATTGCGTTCGAAACGCAGTATCGGACCAAAGCAGGATGGTTTGCACCACCTGGCTCAGCGCCAGCGCTTCCGCCGGTACCTTGGACAACTGCTTGTCCATGCGAAGAAAAACAAAAGCCGCACGGATCGCGCCGTCCTCTTCGAACCGGAAAATGCGGTACTGGTTTGCATCCGCTTCAACCAAGCGCTCGACCAACGGTGCCAGATCGGGAATCAGACGATCAAGATCCGGCACCTCCAGCAGCTCTTGCCAATCCCGGAAGAAGAAGATCATGCAGTTGGCACCAAGCTCGGGGTCGGTTTCGGCCATTTTGTGACCGGCCAGAGTGACAACAGCCTCGAATGCGCCCTTCACAGTGGACAGCGTCTCGTCTTCTACACCAAACACAATCGGCACGATGGGCCGCCCCCAACGCGCAAACAGAAACTCACCGCTTTCGCGCGCAAACAGTGCCTCAATCTCTTCCGGTGTCACGCCCAGCCCTTCATCTTTTCGAAAAACCTTACACGGAAAGGCATAAAATCTCTGGGCGCTGGCATCAACCAAACAGATCGCTCTGCCGCTTGGGCGCAGCCATTCCCAGATGCGTCCAGGCCTTTTGCGCCAACATACGCCCACGCGGTGTTCGCTGGATCAGGCCCTGTTGCAGTAGATAGGGTTCAATCACTTCTTCCAGCGAGTCCCGGCTTTCCGAGAGCGCCGCCGACAGCGTCTCGATCCCAACCGGCCCGCCGGCGTAGTTTTCAGCGATCAGTTTCAGATAGCGCCGGTCTGCGCCATCCAGGCCAAGATTGTCGACGCCCAAACGCGTCAAGGCACCGTCGGCCAATTCGCGCGTGATCCGCCCATCTCCTTCGACTATGGCGAAATCCACCACCCGGCGCAGCAGGCGCCCGGCAATACGTGGTGTCCCGCGCGACCTGCGCGCAATCTCGCGCGCGCCATCATTATCGGCTGGCGCGCCCAGCTTGCGCGCGTTGCGGGTGACGATCTCGTGCAACTCGTCAATCGTATAGAACTGAAGTCGCGTCGGAATGCCAAACCGGTCGCGCAAGGGCGTTGTCAGCAGACCCATCCGAGTGGTCGCCCCCACAAGCGTAAAAGGTTGCAGTTCGATCCGAACGGTGCGGGCGGCCGGGCCTTCACCGATCACCAGATCCAGCTCGAAGTCCTCCATTGCCGGATAAAGCACTTCTTCCACCGCCGGGTTCAGTCTGTGAATCTCGTCGATGAACAGCACATCGCGCGTCTCCAGATTGGTCAGGATCGCCGCCAGATCACCCGCCTTGGCCAGAACCGGGCCCGAGGTCATGCGGAAGTTCACCCCTAGCTCGCGTGCCATGATCTGCGCGAGGGTCGTTTTACCCAACCCCGGAGGTCCATGAAACAACGTGTGATCCATCGCCTCGCCCCTTTGGCGCGCAGATTGGATGAAGATGCGGAGGTTGGCGCGCGCCTCAGCCTGACCGATGAATTCGTCCAGCCCCTGCGGGCGCAGCGCGCGGTCGTTGTCCTCGGGCAGGGGCTCCGGGCGCACAGTGGGATCAGCGTCTACCATTCATCTAGCCTTTCGGAGCCAACAAGCGGAGCGCAGCACGAATCAGATCCGCCTCTCCCGCCTCAGGCTGACTGGCCGCCGCCTCGGCCACGGCCGCTGCTGCGTCGGACGGCCCATATCCAAGATTGGCGAGCGCCGACAACGCCCCGGCGGACGCGGCAGACGCGCCAGAAGGTGGCTTCACCGAACGTTTTGGCGCGGACGCGGGTTCACCCGGCTCGACGACTTCAAGCTCTAGCCCATCCATCGCCTCGGTAACCGTGCCGCCCATGGCCATGACACCCGGAGCCTTGTCCTTGAGATCCAAAACAATCCGCTGGGCCGTTTTGGGTCCGACACCTTTGGCCGCCTTGACCGCGCTCCAATCGCCCAATGCGATTGCGCGGCTGACACCGTCCGGCCCCAGTGCGCTGAGGATCGCCAGAGATACCTTCGCTCCGACCCCCTGAACCGAGCACAAAAGGCGGTGCCATTCTTTCTCGATCAATGAGAGGAAACCGTAAAGCTGCATCAGGTCTTCGCGCACGACCATGTCTGTATAGATCGAGACCGCCTCACCCACACCCGGCAACGCAGCCATGGTCCGGTCAGAACAATAGACGAGGTAGCCAACGCCACGCACATCGATCAGCACGTGATCAGCCGCTCGGTAGTCCAAGCGACCTGTCAGTTTACCAATCATGCCCGCACCTCTTTCACACGCGCCTGTTGCGTCTTTCCGTAATAGGCATGGCAGATCGCAATCGCCAGCGCATCTGCCGCATCGGCCCCTTTCGGCAAACAGCCCGGCAATTGCAGTTTGACCATGTGCAGCACCTGCTCTTTCTCGGCATGACCCACACCAACCACGGTCTTTTTGACGCGGTTGGGTGCGTACTCTCCCACCGGCAATCCAGCCTGAGCCAGTGTCAGCAACGCCACCCCCCGCGCCTGACCCAGTTTGAGTGTGCCGGCGCCATCCTTGTTCACAAAAGTCTGTTCGATGGCGGCCTGATCCGGTTGGTAATCGGCGATGACTTCGACAATCTGGTTGTGAAGAGATAAAAGCCGCTCACCCAGATCATCTCCATCCGACTTGCACAAACCATTGGCCACATGGCTCAGGCGGCTGCCATTTGATTCGATGACGCCCCATCCCAGGGTCCTAAGCCCCGGATCAATGCCCAGAATTCGCATGTTTTGCCTCGGCCTGCTCGGGTTCTGTGATCTTTTTCAACGCCTAGCACGAAGCGTGAACATTTTCCAAGCGAATTGACCCATGGGCTGAAAACGACAGACCTGTTCCACAGGCGACTTAACGCGCGATTTGCGACATGAGGATGTCTGAATTCGACACTGTTATGAACGCATTTTGACCAAATATTTAAGGGGATTACAGCTTCGTGAAGCGTTGCATAAAACGCATAGGACACATGCAAAAACGGAACTTGTGCAGGCGATATGGCGGCACTAGATGCCGGGCAGAACGCAAGACTGCAAAGTGAACACCAACCAGAAGGAAACAGGATATGGCTGCACTGGACACAACCCGCTTCGCCTCCACTGGCTCATTCGGCCTTGCTGGCCGTATCGGCGCATTTTTCGTATCGGCCGTGAACGCTGCCGTCGAATGGAATGACGCCCGCGTTACCCGCAACGCGCTGACTGGTCTGAGCGATCGCGAACTGGAAGATATCGGCCTGTGCCGTGGCGACATCGACGCCATCGCCCAAGGTCGCCGGTAATACCGACCACCACACTCATTCGCCCCTTCCTTTTCCCTAGAGGGCAAACAGAAACACCGCATGCCCAAGGCACGCGGTGTTTCTTCGTCCGAAGACTGATAATCAGTACAAAATCTTGTTGAGCTGAACCGCCAGCGCTTGCGACACCGGGTCGATCTGCATCACCCACGCACCGGCTTTCTCGACCGATGTGCCTTCGTTCAAACTATCGATCCGATATTGGTATCCGGTCGGGCCAAGGCTGGACAAAAGAAACGCTTTGAACGCCAGAACTCCCAGAAGTGTAAGCAACAATACCCTAGCAGGCACTGCCGAGCTTACCCGCTGCGGCTTCATGACGACCAGGCCATCCCTGCGCATCGTCGCGCGATAGCCACGGCTCATCTTTTGATGCTTCTTGTTCAGGCGATTAACGCGCTGAGTGAACTCCAGTTGTTTACCCGTCATGGCAGCCTCCAAAAACCGCCCCCCTCGACTTCAGTCAGGAAACGGTAAAAAGAGATTACGACAAAATCGTGGCAAAATTCCACAAAACTCCTGCAAATAGCCTAGTTTGCGCCCTGTTTCGTTAAGATTAGCGTCGTCCATTCACCAATCTCACCCCTGTGAGTTAGATTGAGTTCATTTTGAGAATAAACAGATACGACGTCATCAGCCTGTTCATTAAGGATTCCCGACAGGATTGCATACCCGCCGGGACGCAGATTCGCTGCGATTTCCGGCGACAGGGCCACCAAGGGACCTTTGAGAATATTCGCAAAGATCAGATCGTAGGGCGCGTGCGCCTTGAGATCGGGGTGACCGAACCCTGCGGCTTCAACGCATTGCACTGCACCTGCCATGCCGTTTGCTTTCAGATTGGCTTCGGCCACGTCCACGGCCACTTCATCGATGTCGCTGGCAATGATGTCGCCGTCAAACACCCGGGCTGCGGCCATGGCCAGAACGGCGGTGCCGCAACCGATATCCGCCACCTTTGTTGCTGCAAAGCCTTCGTCCAGCAGCCTGTCAAAAGCCTTAAGGCAGCCCAACGTCGTACCATGGTGGCCGGTGCCAAAGGCCATCGCGGCCTCGATCAGTAGCGGAATACGGCCTTCGGGCAGCTTATCGGCATCATGGCTGCCATAGACAAAGAAACGGCCCGCCTCGACTGGCGCCAGTTCGCGTCGCACATGTGCAACCCAGTCGGTTTCCGGCAGTTCTGAAACAACAAACGGTTTGGCGCCGAACGCGGCGGCCAGAACCGCCAATGCAGTCTCGTCCGGGGCTTCGGTGAAGTATCCGCCGACCTCCCACAGGCCAGAGTCGTCTTCGACTTCGAACACACCAACGCCCGTTGGCTCCGGCTCCAGACGTTCCATCGCCTCGCCCAGACCTTCGGCGGTTTTCATACCTGTCAGCGTGGTCAGTGCGGTGAAGGTGGGCATTGGGGGCTCCTGTCTCGATTGACACCGCGCCTAGGACGCCGCGCCGTGAAGGTCAAGCGCTGAGGCCTATTCCGCGGGGGCGGGGGCGTACTTGGTCAAGATGGTTTCATTGCCCGGCTCGGGATGACGCGGTATCAACAGGGACAGCAGTAGCGAACCGATGGCCATAGCCGTGGCCAGGCCGAACACGGCCCCCGGCGACACCACCCAAAGCAGGCCAAGCAAAGCGGGCAAAAACACCGCCGCAATATGATTGATCGTGAAGGCCACCGCAGCGGTCGGTGCGATGTCAGCAGGGTCGGCGATTTTCTGGAAATAGGTTTTCAATGCTAAAGCCAGCGCAAACAGCACATGGTCGATCACGTACAGGGTCGCCGCCAACAGCACCCCCCAGCCGAACCAATAGATGCCACCATAAGCAGCGAACACGATAGCCAGACCGGTATATTCAAAGATCAGCGTGCGCCGCTCACCAAACTTTGCCACCGCCTTTCCAAGCAATGGGGCGGCCATCATGTTGATCATCAGGTTGATCAGATAGAGGCTGGTCAGTTCATGCACTTCAAATCCGAACTTCTCGACCATCATGAACCCGGCAAAGACGACAAATATCTGCCGCCGCGCACCGGCCATGAATTGCAGAGCATAATACAGCCAGTAGCGTTTACGCAGGATCAGCTTCTTGGTCTGTGGTGTGGGCGCATCGAATTGCGGATAGGCAAACAGGCAGAACAGTGCCAGCAAAGCTGTAACACCGCCCGCAGCCATAAAGACAATGTTGTACGACAGATCAAAACGATCCCAGGTCAGTACGATCAGCCCGTACACCACCATGGTCGCCGCCGACCCCATCGCCACCAGCCATCCCAGAATTTGCGGCGCGCGGTGCTTGGGCAACCATTGCAACTGAAGTGACTGGTTAACAGTCTCGTAGTAATGGAACCCGATCGAACTGAACAAGGTCACAAACAGCAACCCGCCCAGACTGGGGAACCAAGCAGTCACAGCCGTTGCAACACCAAGCATCATCAACGAGATCATCGCCAGCACCTGCTCGCGGATGAAAATGATGACGGCAATCACGCCAACCGCCAGAAAACCCGGAATCTCGCGCACCGTATGCAACAGGCCGATATCAGCCCCGTCAAAGTTTGCCGCCTCAATGACGAAATTGTTCAGCAGCGCGCTCCATGCGTTGAACGCAATGGGCATGGTGAGCGCCATCATGAACAAGAGCGTGATGGGGCGGCGCCAGAACGGCAGGCTCTGGGCCTCGGAAAGCGGCATGGGATTCAGCATGAGGGTCCTGTACGCCCATTTCACTGCTTTGGCGAGAGGGAAGCCGCGCGCACACAGTCACTCTGCGCAAATGCAGATGTCAGTAAAAGCTCTGCGGATCGATATCGACTGTCAGACGGATGTCACCCTTCAGGCGCAAAGGCGCGATCCAGCGGGAAATGGCATCCTGGATCGGCGCACCCTTGGGGGCTTTCACCAACAGACGCACTCTGTGGCGGCCACGTATACGAGCGATGGGTGCTGGCGCAGGGCCAAATACCTGCCCACCGATCTGCGTCAAAGGTGTATCGTTGCGCGCCAATGCATTGCCGATATCGAAAACCGGTCCAACCTCGGGCCCCGACAACACGATCCCGGCCATGCGACCATAAGGCGGCACTCCTGCCGCCTGCCGACCTGCCGCCTCGGCTTTCCAGAAACCTTCCTCATCACCCGAAAGGATGGCCCGGATCACCGGGTGTTCCGGTTGAAACGTCTGCAACAACGCCTGACCCGGCTTGTCCGCACGCCCCGCGCGCCCGGCTACTTGCCGCATCAATTGAAACGTACGCTCAGCCGCGCGGAGGTCCGCGCCGTGCAATGACAGATCAGCGTCAATCACGCCGACCAGAGTGAGTTTGGGGAAGTTATGCCCTTTGGCCACCAATTGAGTGCCGATGATAATATCGGCATCCCCTGCAGCAATCTCTTCAATCTTGGCCTTCAAAGCCCGCGCCGAGCCGAACAGATCAGAGCTCAGCATCGCGATGTTGGCGTCTGGGAATGTCGCCTCGGCTTCTTCAGCCAACCGCTCAATGCCCGGCCCGACCGGGGCCAGCTTGCCTTCCACGCCGCAGGAGGGGCAGGCTTCGGGCATCGGCTTGGTTTCACCGCATTGGTGGCACATCAGCCGCTTGAGAAACCGATGCTCGACCATGCGCGCGTCGCAATGGTCACAGGCAATCTGCTCACCGCAGGCCCGGCACAACGTTACCGGCGCATAGCCACGGCGGTTTATGAACAGAAGCGACTGCTCGCCTCTCTCGATCCGCTGCTGCACCGCTTGCCGCAAAGACGGAGAAACCCACGTTCCGGGCGTCATCTGTTCGGCCCGCATGTCGATGGGCTTCATCTCGGGCAAAACTGCTTCTCCGAAGCGCGAGGTCAGATCGAGCCGTTCGTATTTGCCGGCCTCGGCATTGGCCCAGCTTTCCAGCGAAGGCGTCGCACTGGCCAGAATCACCCGGGCGCCACAGATCGCCGAGCGCAGAACTGCCATGTCACGGGCGCTGTAATGCACGCCGTCTTCCTGTTTGTAGGACGTGTCGTGTTCTTCGTCGACGACCACCAGCCCCAGATCGCGGAATGGCAGAAACAGCGCCGACCGGGCGCCCACAACCAGTTGCGCATTCCCCTGTCCGAGCATCCGCCAGACCCGACGCCGTTCCGTCATCGTCGCGCCAGAGTGCCATTCCGCCGGGCGCGCACCAAATCGCGCCTCAACCCGGGTCAGAAATTCTGCGGTCAGGGCAATCTCGGGAAGCAGAACCAATGCCTGCCGCCCCATGCGCAGCGCTTCGGCCACGGCCTCCAAATAGACCTCGGTCTTACCGGAACCGGTAACGCCTTTCAGCAGCGTGGTGCCGTAATCGCCTGTCTGCTGCACGGCCTGAAGCCGCTTGACCGCCGCCGCCTGATCCTCTGTCAGGTCTTTACCGGGCAGGTCCGGATCAAGATGCGGATAAGGCAGGTCGCGCGGGCTGTCCTCTTCGCGCACGGCGCCTTGTTTGACCAACCCCTTGACAACAGATGACGTTACGCCCGCCTGTTCGGCGAGTTCCTTCAAGGTAAAGGCCAGCCCGCCATAATCCCGCAACACCTCCAGAACCCGGTTCCGGGCATCGGTCATTCGGTCAGGTTCAGCATTGCCCAGCCGGTAGACCTTGCGCATAGACGGCGGATCACCCAGGCCCGGGGCCCGCGTAGCAAGACGCAGCATGGCGGTCATTGGCGTCAGAGTGTAATCGGCAACCTTCTCCAGAAACACCCGCATCTCTTCGCGCATTGGTGCAACTTCGAGAACCCGGATCACCGACCGCGCCTTGCTCAGATCAAAACCGCCCTGCCCCGGCCCCCAGACCACCCCCAGCACCTTGCGCGGACCCAAAGGAACTTCGACAAAAGCACCCAGAAAGCACCCGCCCTCGGGCGCTTTGTAATCCAGCGTCCGGTCCAGCGGCTGCGTTGTCAGCACCGCAACCAGCTCTCCTTGGTCGAAAAATCCGTTAGCGCTCACGGCATGTCCTTCGCAGGGGGTTCCAGCATGGGTCTCTTTGAGGTAAAGCCATCCGCGACCAAGGCCAACCCATCAAAGGACTGCCCTCATGAAATTCTTCGTAGACACAGCCGAAATCGACGCCATCGCCGAACTGAACGATCTGGGCATGGTGGACGGCGTAACCACCAACCCCTCACTGATCCTGAAATCGGGTCGCGACATTCTGGAAGTAACCAAAGAGATTTGTGAACTGGTCGACGGCCCGGTATCGGCAGAGGTTGTCGCTACCGAAGCTGATGACATGATCGCCGAAGGCCGCAAGCTGGCCAAGATCGCGCCGAATATCGCCGTGAAGGTTCCGCTGACATGGGCGGGCCTGAAAACATGCAAAACGCTCAGCGACGAAGGCCAGATGGTCAACGTGACGCTCTGTTTTTCTACCAATCAGGCAATTCTGGCCGCCAAAGCGGGCGCAACCTTCATCTCACCTTTCATCGGCCGCCTGGACGACATCAACCTCGACGGTATGGATCTGATCGCAGACATCCGCCAAGTCTATGACAACTACGGGTTCGAGACCGAAATCCTTGCCGCATCGATCCGTACCGTCAACCACGTGACCGACAGCGCCCGCATCGGGGCCGACGTGATCACTGCACCGCCTGCCGTCATCAAGAAACTGGCCGACCATCCGTTGACGGACAAAGGTCTGGAAACCTTCCTGGCGGACTGGGCCAAAACCGGCCAGAAGATCCTCTGATCCCAGGCGCGACCGCGCGGTGCCGAACGGCGCCGCGCCCGGCCCACAGGCCAAATGCCTTATCTGTGATCGGGCGTGGCAGGCGGGAGCTCCCTCGCCACAGCACGCAAGGAAATCCATCCCTGCGTGCATTTTTCCCAAGGCAAATCCCGTCCGGCATGTTATAAACCGCGACAACAAAAAAAGACCGGACGGGATATGAGCAGCAACCCCAAACTCGAGGACAACCTCCGCGCAGCGATACTGGCCGAGCCGGACGTCGTGCTGGACGACAAGGACCTGATGCAGGCACTTGTTGCAGCCAACGAGCAGGCACGCGGCGACAACGTGATCGACCTGCGCGGCATTGCCATGCAACGACTCGAGGCCCGGCTGGATCGGCTGGAAGACACTCATCGCTCGGTCATTGCAGCAGCTTATGAAAACCTCGCGGGCACCAATCAGGTACACCGCGCCATTCTGCGCCTGCTGGAACCGGTCGAGTTTGAAGGTTTCCTCCGCGCGCTGGGCGCTGACGTCGCAGACATCCTGCGCGTCGATAGCGTTACGCTGGTTCTGGAAACCACCGTGGTTCAGAACGATCCTGCGATTGACACGCTGGGTGGCGTCCTGACGATCGCGGAGCCAGGTTTCATCGACCGATATCTGACCATTGATCGCGGTGGCCCCGCACGGGACGTGATCTTGCGGGAAATCCATCAGCCAAGCCGCCGTATATTCGGGTCTCAGGCTGGCCAGCTCCGCTCTGAGGCCTGCCTGAAACTCGACCTTGGGCCAGGCCGCCTTCCAGGCATGATCGTCATGGCAGCCCGGGACCCGCGACATTTCACGCCACAGCTGGGCACTGATCTTCTGGCCTTTTTTGCCGGCGTATTCGAACGCTCGATGCGTCACTGGCTGTCGTGAGCCTGATCTCACCCGCGTGCCGCGACGCGCTGCAGCACTGGCTGGACAGTCTGGGCGCGCTGGCCGCGAGATCCGAGAACACGCAAAACGCCTATCGCGGTGATGTCACCGAATTTCTGTCGTTCATGACACTGCATCACTCTGAACGACAGGGGCTGAAAGCGATTGAACGGATCACGGTATCGGACATGCGCGCCTGGATGGCGGATCAGCGCAGCGCAGACGTAAGCGCACGATCGTTGGCGCGCAAACTGTCTGCGGTCAAGAGCTTCTATCGTTGGCTGGCAGAGCGTGAGGGGTTCGAACCCACAGCCGTTCTGTCCACCCGCGCGCCAAAATTCACCAAAAAACTGCCCCGTCCACTGGCCGAAGACGCCGCGCGAACCATGATCGATACTGTGGAACTGCAATCCACATCCGACTGGGTCGCCGCTCGTGATGTCGCTGTCGTCACGCTGCTCTATGGCTGCGGCCTGCGCATATCCGAGGCGCTATCGCTGACCGGAGCGGACGCACCGTTGCCTGCGACACTGCGCATCATCGGGAAAGGCGACAAGGAGCGGATCGTTCCGGTTCTTCCAGCCGCCCGCGACGCGGTAGACCGGTACTTGCAGCTGTGTCCACACGCAAAAACACATGACGCGGCCCTGTTTCGGGGCGTTCGTGGCGGGCCACTGAACCCGCGTGCGATCCAGGGGGTCATGGCCAAAGCCCGTATGCAATTGGGATTGCCCTCTACTGCAACACCCCACGCTATGCGGCACAGCTTTGCGACCCACCTGCTTTCAGCCGGTGGCGACCTGCGCGCCATTCAGGAGTTGCTGGGCCACGCTTCTTTGTCGACGACGCAAACCTATACGGCAGTGGACACTGCGCGGTTGATGGAAGTCTACAACCGCGCGCACCCAAAAGCCTGACTTACACATCACTCGACAACCCGGGCTTTTGGTTTGCATCTCAGACGCGCATCGGTCATGACGCTTGCATGACACTCAGATTCAAAGCTCTTTCCGTTCATCTCTTCACTGCAACAGGCGCTGTTTTTGCCATGCTGGCCATGCTGGCTGCCGTCGAAGAGAAATGGAGCCTTATGTATCTTTGGCTGGTCGTGTCTTTCATTGTAGACGGTATCGATGGTCCGTTGGCACGACACTATCACGTCAAGCACAATGCGCCCGAGTTCGATGGCGTTCTGCTGGATCTGATCATTGACTACCTGACATATGTGTTCATCCCGGCCTTTGCCCTGTTCAAGTCGGGGCTGATGGACGGCTGGACCGGATGGTTTGCGATCATCGTGATAACCTTTGCCAGTGCGATGTATTTCGCGGATACACGCATGAAGACCAAGGACAATTCCTTTTCCGGCTTTCCCGGGTGCTGGAACATGTTCGTCATCGTGATCTTCGCGCTAGAGCCGAGTTTCTGGGTCATCCTGCTGCTGGTCACGCTGCTGTCGCTGGCCATGTTCCTGCCACTAAAATTCGTCCATCCCGTACGCACCGAGCGCTGGCGCAGCCTGACCTTGCCGATGGCACTGGCATGGACGTTTTTCGCGGGTTGGGCCGCCTGGGTCGATTTTCACCCTGAAAGCTGGGCCCATTGGGGGCTGGTAATCACCAGCCTGTACCTGACCTTTGCAGGCATCGCCCAACAGATCATTCCGCAGCGCCACGTCTGAGGCAGCGCTGCCTGAGCCGTTTTACAGAACTTCCTGCACCTCGAATTCGGTGCTGTTATGGGTAAAGACGTCGCCCTCTTGCAGGCCGGCCATAGCCAGATAAATCGGGCTTTGAGTTGAAATGCCCATATAGGTCTTACCGTCCACCTCGAACCGCGTCGTCGAGACACACACGACAAATCTGCGATTGTTGAACTTGATCACAGCACCCGGTTTGACCGTGTCGGTCAGACTGAAATCGGTATTTTCGATGACATCAATCTTGGCATGATGCGCGTGGACCGGGGCGTCAAAGGCAGCCGCCAGATCGGCGTTCTCACGCGATGCGGCAATGTCATCCTTGTCGTGACCTTCCCGGTCGTCCAATTGAGCATCTTTCAAAAACGCGTCATAATGCGCCTGCGCTGTTGCAAGCTCTTGCGCTTCGAGCGACATCAACCGGTCTACAATGGCCTTCTTGCTGGCTGCACGGTCTTGTTCAGTGGTCATGCAATGCGGTCCTTCAAATTCTGCACCAATTACAAGTTGTGCCTGCAGAAAGCGGATTGCAACCGAATTTCGATGCTCAGATCAAAAGGCCTGCCGCTCGCTCATGTCGCAAGAGGGCGACTTTTGTCTCAATACCACCGTCGCCCGAAAAGCCGCCCAGGCCATTGGCGGCCAGAACCCGGTGGCAAGGAATAATCACAGGGATCGGATTTGCACCGCATGCCTGGCCAACCGGCTGGGCGGGCTGCCCCAATGCCTTTGCTATGTCGCCATAGGTGCGCGTTTCTCCTAGCGGAATGGCATACATGATGTGACAGACCTGCTTTTGAAACTCTGATCCGTCAATGCGATATGGCAGATCGAAGCGGTCAAGTCGCCCT
Organism: Ruegeria sp. YTSC106; assembly: GCF_059609765.1. NCBI lineage: Bacteria > Pseudomonadati > Pseudomonadota > Alphaproteobacteria > Rhodobacterales > Roseobacteraceae > Ruegeria > Ruegeria sp. YTSC106. The sequence goes on along the minus strand of NZ_JBXWMI010000005.1, from coordinate 114,809 downwards.
TCATCATAAGCCCCCAGCTGGGCGGCGGCTTCGCGCAGCAACGCAGTCGGTTCGCCTTTGTCCCTGCCGTTCCAGACAAGCCGCGTAAGGGCCCCGTCTGTTTCTTCAACACCAAGTCGTCCGAAACGGGTTTCAACGGAAATCATCGCCATGGATCGACGGTTTCAGATCAAACCGCCAAGCGCAAGCGCAGGGGCGTGCAAAACCGCGCAACGCATCACTTTTGGGCAATGGCACCATTCATGATACGCTTCTGTCGTTACTTAAAGAGATTTGGAGAACGCAATGGGTCGTCATTTGATCCTCACGGTACACGGAATCGGTGAACAAAAACCCGGTGAAACCGTCGATCAGGTGGTCGGTGCCGCAACTACCTGGCTGGATGGAAAACCCAGACCCCCGATCGAAGTCGAACGCGGAATGATCGAACTGGCCGAATCCACCTTCGACGGAAACCCGAGAAATGCAGAGTTGTTCGAAGTCAATCTGCGCACAGTGACCGACCCGGCTGTCCCACAGGACAAGGCCATGTTTGCAGAAGTTTATTGGGCCGATCGGTCTCCGGCCCCGAAAGGAGCCATCAAAACTGTAATGGATCTGATTTGGGTCATTCTGGCTCTGGGTTATTTGGCGATGGACAACGCCGAGCAGACCCATAGCCGCAAAGGTGTTGCCCCGGACCAGCCCAATGGCCGGAACACACTGGCAGCGCAACTGGTTCACCTTTTCACTTGGATATTCTTCGGTGCGGTCGCGACGCTGAACGTCTATTTGTTGATCGGTGCCGCAGCGGTCATGACCGATCGGATACCTGTCTCGTTTTCCCAGAACCCTGCCCTGTTATTCTTGCTGCTGTTTGGGCTTTACGCCGGTGGGGCCGTTGTTGGGCTGGGGCAGAGCCGGGCAGCGCCGACCTATCTCAGGCGGGTCTTCTGGCGCGGAATGCTCGGAATGGGGGCAGTACTGACTCTCTGTCTGATCTTGGGGCCGCTGGGTCTGGAATTTTGGGCCTGCGTTCCTTCTGACACGGTAAGCTGCCCACCGGCTCTGGAGCAATTCGTGGCTTTTCAGGTTTTTCTGCTGTCCCTCTTCTGGGCTGTACTTATCTTCCTGACGATCATTCTTTACGCGCTGTCTCTGGCAAAGCTTCAGATCAATGATACGCTAACAGAGCACAGGCGGCTTTACCCCAGCATATGCGCAGGCATGCTTGTTTTCTGGATGTTTTTCATTTCCGGTCTTTGGTTGACCATTGAGCAATTGCTGGAGACCGTTTCGTGGTTGTCCGGAGGTCAACTGCAACGTCTTTTTGAAAGCAATTTGAACGAGTCCATCGAAACACTCAGCGTGGCTTTCGTGGCCATCGTCCTTCTGGGCTTCGTTGGGGTCGGGCTTTTTGCGGGCCGGAAGACGTACAAAGCCAACCTTCACACCCGCAATGGCCTGATCAGCCGGGCGATTGTGAATCGGCTGGCGCAGTGGGTCTTTTTGTTTGGCACAATCGTGCTGGTTCTGGTTACGATCCGCGAGATCGCGGCCAACCAAAATTTTGAAGCCGCATGCAACGTTGGCATAATGGATACCAACCTGATCAGTTGGGCTCTGGACAGGTTGGCTTGTTCGCAAGGCGAGATCGGCCTGATCGTGCTTGGTGCAACTGCGTTGATGTATCGATTCTCTGATTTTGTTTCCGCCGGATTGGGCGTGGCACGAGATATCGTTACCTACGCCATTCGCGACAAGTGCTATCTGGGAAAAGACCTGGAAACGCGGCAACGCAACTACCCGGATCGCAAGGCGATAGACGAACGTTTCTATCGCACGTTGTACTATGTTCTCGATATCTTTCCAGCAGATCACGTTACGGTGATATCCCATTCACAGGGCACCGTGATTGCCACACAGATGCTTACCGACCCACGTGTCCAAAAGCGTATTGGCGGCCGACCTCTGACTCTCGTTACAATGGGTTCCCCGGTCACGCATATCTATCAGCGCTATTTTCCCGAAATGTTCACCCTTGCGGCCAGTCATCTGAACGCCGCGTGGTTCAACATCTTCCGGCAGGACGATTTTGTTGGAACGGAAATCGAGGGTGGGCTGATTTTTGCGAACCGGAACATCCCGGTCGATCCCGGAGGGCATACCGGTTACTTCACAGATTACCAGGTTTGGAAAGCGCTGACGGACCCCGCCATTGGCTTTGACCTGTTCGATCCTGTCCCGCAGGCAGTGCAGACATAGGCAGGAAAGCCCCCCCGAGTGAACCCGAGGGGGCGATTTGACTTATCCAAGCGCTTCGTCACAGCGCCCGCAAACACCCGCGTGGGTGTGACGGCCCACATCAGGCAGGATTTTCCAGCAGCGCTGACATTTCTCGCCTTCTGCTTTTTCGAATACGACGGCAACGCCTTCGATTTCCGGCACACGGAACGCCTCGGCTGGGGCAGGATCGCCGGTCACCGTCAGACCAGAGGTGATGCACATGTCGTCCACGTCGAACGTGGCCAGCAGATCGCGGGTGTCACCATCCTCGACATGCACAATCGGTGCCGCTTCGAGGCTGGAACCGATCACCTTGTCCTGACGCTGGATTTCCAGCGCGGCGGTTACGGCCCGACGCACACGACGAACCTTGGCCATGTTGGCCTCAAGCTCAGCGTCGCGCCAATCGGCGGGTGTATCCGGGAAGTCCACCAGATGGACCGAACTGTCGTCGCCCGGGAACCGCTCCAGCCAGACCTCTTCCATGGTGAAGACCAGAACGGGGGCCAGCCATGTGGTCAGGCGATGGAACAGAATGTCCAGCACGGTGCGGGCAGAACGACGCCGCAGGTTGTCGCCATCGCAATAAAGCGCATCCTTGCGGACGTCAAAGTAGAACGAAGACAGGTCTACGGTCGCGAAAGTGAACACTGCGCTGAACACGCCCTGGAAATCGAAGGACGCATAGCCCTTGCGCACCTGCTCATCCAAATCCGCCAGACGGCTGAGAACCCAGCGCTCCAGGCGCGGCATGTCTGCGGGATCAACCCGATCCGCCTCGGTGAAATCGGCCAATGATCCCAGCATGAACCGCATGGTATTGCGCAGGCGGCGATAGCTGTCGGCGGTGCCTTTCAGGATTTCCGGCCCGATCCGCTGGTCGGCGGTATAATCGGTCTGTGCCACCCACAGGCGCAGGATATCGGCGCCATATTGCTTGATGACCTCTTCCGGCACGATGGTGTTGCCCAACGATTTGGACATCTTGTTGCCCTTGGCATCCAGCGTGAAACCGTGAGTCACCACGTTCCGGTATGGTGCGCGGCCCTTGGTGCCGCAAGCCTGCAGCATGGACGAATGGAACCAGCCGCGGTGCTGGTCGGTGCCCTCCATGTAGACATCGGCAATGCCATCCTCGGTTCCGTCCTCGCGATCGCGCAGAACGAACGCGTGAGTCGAACCCGAGTCGAACCACACATCCAGCACGTCAAAGACCTGATCGTAGTCGTCAGGATTGACGATGCCGTCGAGGATCTTTTCCTTGAAGCCTTCGGTATACCAGACGTCTGCGCCGTCCTTTTCGAACGCCGCCTTGATGCGGGCGTTCAGTTCTTCATTGCGCAGCAGGTAATCCGCATCGGTGGGCAGAGCACCTTTCTTGGTGAAACATGTCAGCGGTACACCCCATGCACGCTGGCGCGACAGAACCCAGTCCGGGCGCGCTTCGATCATCGAGTATAGGCGGTTACGGCCTGTCTGCGGCGTCCATTTCACCAACTCGTCGATCGAACGCAAAGCGCGTTCGCGGATGGAGTCGCCCATCTCACCCATACCGTCGTCCAGTTTGCGGTCAACGGATGCAAACCACTGCGGCGTGTTGCGATAGATGATCGGAGCTTTCGAACGCCACGAATGCGGATAGCTGTGCTTGATCTTGCCACGCGCCAGCAGCCCGCCAACCTCGACCAGCTTGTCGATGACCGCTTTGTTGGCGTCGCCTTCTCCGCCCTTGCGTGACAGGATGTATTTGCTGCCAAAGAACGGCAGATCGGCACGGAACGAGCCGTCATCCATCACGTTGTAAGTGATGACCTGCTCCAGCATGCCCAGATCGCGGTAAAGCTCGAATTCCTCCATCCCGTGCGACGGCGCACAGTGGACGAAACCGGTGCCTTCGGTATCGGTCACGAAGTCAGCGGCGCGGAAATCGCGGATGTCGTCCCATTCGCCGTTGCCGCCTTCGGCCCCGGCCAACGGGTGAAGCAACTGAACGCTCTCCAATTCGTCAGCGGTCACGTCGCGCACACGGGTCCACTGATCGTCGTTTAGACGGGCACGGCCCAATACATCGGCGGCCAAGTTGTCGGCCAACAGGAACCTGTCGCCCACTTTTGCCCAACATTCCTCGGGCGTGTCGATAACTTCGTACAGACCGTAGGAGATGTCTTTGCCATAGACGACGGCCTTGTTCGACGGCATGGTCCACGGCGTCGTCGTCCAGATCACCACATAGGCATCATCCAGATCGCCAGCGTTGACGACCTTGAACTTCACCCAGATGGTAAAGCTTTCCTTGTCGTGATACTCGACCTCGGCCTCGGCCAGCGCAGTCTTTTCGATGGGCGACCACATGACAGGCTTCGATCCCTGATACAGCGTGCCGTTCATCAGGAACTTCATGAATTCGTCTGCGATCACGGCTTCGGCGTGATAGTTCATGGTGATATAAGGATCGGGCCAGTTGCCAGTGATGCCCAGACGCTTGAACTCTTCGCGCTGGATGTCGATCCAGCCCTCGGCGAATTTGCGGCATTCCTGACGGAAGTCGACGATGTTCACCTCATCCTTGTTCTTGCCCTTCTTGCGGTATTGTTCCTCGATCTTCCATTCGATCGGCAGGCCGTGGCAGTCCCAACCGGGGACATATCGCGCGTCAAAGCCCATCATCTGGTGGGAGCGCACGATCATGTCCTTGATGGTCTTGTTCAACGCGTGGCCGATATGCAGATGGCCATTCGCATAGGGGGGTCCATCGTGCAGCGTAAAGGGCGTGCGGCCCTGTTTCTCGCGCAGGCGGTCGTAGACGCCGATGGTCTCCCACCGCTCCAGCCATGCGGGTTCGCGCTTGGGCAGGCCAGCGCGCATGGGGAATTCGGTTTTGGGCAGGTTCAGCGTGTCTTTGTAATCAGGTGTTTGGATCGTGTCGGCGCACATTGGGGGCGTCCTTTGGATGATCTGGTCGTACTAGGATCGAAGCGGTCGGTGCGAAGTCTCAAACACCTTTGCCCGGCGTCTCGCGATATCAGAGCGCCGGGGATATAATTCGAATAATGATGGCCATCCGGTCATGCATGGCCGCGCTTATATGACGCCTGCACCTAATGGTCCAGAGGTTCCGCCCGTTGCAGAGAATGGCGCAGTTTCGCCCACCGGTTCAGCCACGCAAGACCAGCCAGAGCAAGACCCAGCGCCAGCAGCGAGAACACCCGGATCAGGCCACCCAGACCGGCGATGTCGATCAGGAAGACCTTGGCCACGGCCAGCCCGATCACGGCCAAACCGGCTTTGCGCATTACGTCGGACCTACGGGCCAGAGATTGATAGAATAGAGCGGCCCCGATCATCAGTAGAACGATGGTATAGGTGTAGAGCTCGGGCTGCGTGACGCCATTGCCTTCATACATACCCCCTGCGCCCTGCCAGACGTGGCGGATCGCCAAGCCCAACCAAACTGCGGCCAACATCCCTGCGGCGGCATAGCTTCCTTGCATGATCTGTTTCGGCATTTCCCTGATTCGCCAAGCAGAACCCCAAACAACCAATGCAGGCAACAAATAGGCAATGGCGAGTGAATTCAGAAGCGGCGGCCCGAGCACCGGGTCTGCGTTCGGATTCAGCAATGGGTTCTGGTCCGCCAATGCCAACATCAGATAGAAAAGACCATGAGCTGCAAAGAACAGAGCCAGCAGGTATCGAAGGTAGTTCAGCTTGCCACCCAGCCCGAACCTTTGCACCTGCGCAAACGCAAGCAAAAGCCAGATGACGGCCAACAGACCCAGGCCCCAATGGCTGTTGTCAGCGCCGCCCTCTCCAAAGCCTTCGAGCCAACGCAGCAGCAACAATGAAAGCAGGATACCCGCTGTCGCCCAGGCCGCGCTTTCCAACAGCAGCGCCGCCAGGGGGCGTTTCAACGGACGCAAAAGCCACCAGCCCGCGACAAATCCCATTGTGGCCGCGCCGTAGACCATCGCCATTTCAAGCACCGGAGCGGAATTGGCCCAATCCAGACCCGGATCAAGCACCAAACGCACAGTAACAGTAAAGACACCCGCCCAGATAAACCAGCTCATCGGAGGCAAGATGAACCTGCGGTCCAACGCTGCTGCAACCACAACGCTGGCCACCAGAGCAACCGTGAGCGCCGATGAACTGAGCACGATGACGCAGGCGAATACCAGACACGACAACGCGGACAGAGTGGCCAGAGCCGCTCGCATCCGGTCATCACCGTCAACACGGGCAAAACGTTCTGCCAGAACCACCATCAGCACAGCCAGTGCGATCGCATGGAGCGCCCAGGGGTAGGCTCCGATCACCGAAGCCGGATGCCAGCCAATTTCCAGCGCGATGGCCAGCACAGGGGCAAAAAGCGCGGCTCCTCCGGCCCAGACGGCGCGATACTGGCTCGCCGTAAATGACCGCCATGCCATCAGGGCTGACATCAACGCTCCCAAGGCGACCAGCACAGTGACCACCATCGGATAGTCCGCCTCGGGCGTTTCTGCGTAAGCCTCGGCGAACCTGTACAGAGCGGCGCCATTCTCAAGCCCATGGGAGGCAACAAAAAACACCATTCCGGCCGCGGGCAGAACAGTCAGGTCTTGCAACGCCGGTGCATCCTTGGTCCATAAGAGCAATGCCAGAATGAGGGCGGATAACAGGCTGACGCCTAACCAGAATTCAGCCTCTGTGTCCGCCCAATGCCAGGACAGGATCACCGTACTTGCCGCAATGGCTCCTACAGCCAGACGGGTTGGGAATTCGGGCCATGGGCGAACCTTGGGATGGCGGATCATCTCAGACAGCATGGGACCCGCATGATCCGGCCAAATGCGCCGCACCGGAATGGCGGTTGCGAAAAGCGCCAGCACCGTTGCGGCGATCAAGTAACCAGGTTCTGTATTCGGGGCACTGGTCGCTAGGAGCAGGTTCGCCGCATATGCCCCGAACAGCGCCAGCACCGAAATCCATGCCCAGCGCCGCACCGTATCGATACACAGCCCCAAAACGGCAACCAAAAGGAAATATGCATACAGCCAAGAGGGATTGTCGGACGCGCCTCCGACCAGGAAAGGAGCGGCAAAGGCTCCGATCAGACTGACCGCAGCCAGCAGTGGACCGTGGAACCACCCCAGAACAAGGCCCACCATCGCGACAACGACCATTCCTGTCAGTGCCGTTTCGGCACCGATCAGGTTATACAACTGGCGGGCAGACAAGATCGCCCCGAACAAAGTGACCAGCCCGGCACCGGAAAAGACCGAGGGTAAATAGGCAGTGGCCGCCTCCTCATCATCCCCGAACTTCCGACGCAACACCTCGCCTGCAAGGATCAGAACAGCGCCGAAACCCAGGGCTGCAAAAACACGGGCCGCCGGAGGCAGCAAACCGTTTTCGACGCCGTATTGCACAAGGAAAATGCCAGCCAATGCCAGAGACAGGGCCGAAACCACATAAAACCAGTTCTCGCGCAGCCACGCGCCCAGAGCCGCAAACCTGTCGTGGCGAAACACTACAGCCGGTGAAGAAACGTCTGCATCCTGAGCGTCGGCACTGTTGTCTTCCTGCCGTTTTGGAGCCGACCAGGGTGCCGGCCTGCTCTGCTTCTCTTCTGCAGCAGGTTGCGGTGCAGGCGTTTCCTGTTCCGGTTGCGGCAGGACCGTCGCATCGCCTGAAGCCAAGGCGTCGATTTGCGCTTCCAGCTGCTCCACCCGGCGCCGCAACCGGGACTGTCCGACCAAAAGTGCAATCAATGTCACAGGGATGGCCAGAACAATCAGGCCAACAAAAACAAGCAGCGATTCCAACTGAGTCTCCGATCCTTTTGGAGGTCAAGCTATCTTGAGCCGCCGGCAAGTGACAGTCAGGAAAGCCGTGACCCGACTTAAAACACGGAAATCTCCGGACGCGCGATCATCAGCCAGAGTATCGTCAGAACCGCCAGAAACGCCGGAATTCCGCAGACAAACCAGAACCGGAACAAACGGTAATAGTCCCGCGGCAGTTGCGTTCCCTTCTCTTCCGCCCTTCGTGCAAAGTTTCGCAACCGGATTTGCACCCAGACGACTGGCAGCCAGAACAAGCCGGTCAAAACATAGAGCACCAGAGACAGCACAATCCACCCTTCGCTCAAGGGCCACCCGATACGCCACGCAAGCAATGCGCCGGTTACGGGCTGAACGATCACAGCGGTCGAGGTGAACAAAAGATCGGCCAGAACAACGATACCTGCCGTATGCGCAATGATGCGAGGATCGCCGTTGCGATGGGCCATCAGCATGAAAAAGGCGATCCCCGCGCCCGTGCCCAACAGCACGCAGGCACCAATGACATGCAGCCAACGCAGGACAAGGTCAGGGTCCGTCATCTGCGATCCAACATGGGCAGTGCGACAAGCGACAGGATCATTGCAGGCAGGATTTTCACCAAGGGCCCCATCGGGTCAGACCACAGGTCCGGCGCTGTGATCGAGGCGGCTATCAGATAGAACATGGCCACAGCAATCTGAGCCTGACAGGCCCGCGCAGCCCACGGGCGCCAGAGAATAGCCAGACCCAGAACGATGTCACCCAATGACCAGAACACAACACCGGCCAAAGCCATAGGTGCTGACCACCCTGCTCCGATCAGAACATCCGAGGCAATGGACAAGCTGACCAATCCAAATAGCCCTGACAGTAGCCAGAACAGGCTGAGTGTCGCTACGACCAGCGGCATCAACAACGTCATCTGCGCAGTCAGCCTGTGTTCACGGGCACACGGAAGCGTGGCGTAGATGTCTGTCAGTGAAGCGACCCGGAGCCCAGATGCCGCCCTATAGAGCTCGGGATCTCCGGTCACGCCATCTGCCATGACTGTCAACGCCGTGCTTCGCAACGGGGATTTCCAGCCAACCCGGGCCAACCCATCTGCCAGCTCTGCAACGGCTTTTGTCAGGATAGGAGGTAAGGCCACAGTGAAGCGCGTTTCCGGAAACCCAAGCCATCTCCGGGTGCTGCGCACCACCTCAGCCAGGCTGTGAGGGGTATCTTCGACAAGGTCGTATGTGCCTTGCGGCAAGTGACCTGCAACGGCGTCGGTCACTGCCTTGCATAAATCCTGCATTCCGACGCATTGAACAGGCGTGTCAGGGTAAGCCAGAGGCTGAACCCAGGGCACCGCGGCCAACATACGCAGCAACGCGGTACCGCCATAGTCCGTCTGTCCAATGACCAGACCGGGCTTAAGTATCCAGAGCGGCACACCTGACGCGCGCAGCGCCGCATCTCCAGCCGCCTTGCTGCGCAGGAAATGCGTACTCGCCGCAACTCCTGCACCAATGGCAGAAATCTGGACGACACTTGCACCATGATCCATGCAGCCGTCAGCCAAGGCTGCTATTGCAGTGTGGTGCACTGCTTCGAGGTCATCGTCTGCATTGTCCTGCAACGCGCCGGCGCAGTTTACCACGACATCCACATCAGTCAGCAGGTCCTGCCAGTCCTGCGCGACAAGCAACTCACGCAGATCACCCTGTTTCAGCGAAACACCCGGCAGGATTTTTGACCCTTGCCCAAGATCGCGCACCATACCCTGAACTGTTGCGCTTTCGGCCTGTAAAGCTCGTGTAACCGCAGCACCAATGAACCCATATGCGCCCAGAACCAAAACCTGTTTTCCAGAAAGATCGTGTCGTGACATTGGCCCATGCGCCCGTTTTCGATCACTCTACCCAACCGGGTGCAATTGAACAGTTATGACCGCCGGACTGCGACATTACGGATGGAACAGGGACCCGACGAGATACGCGATCAGCGCGGCCAGCCCGCCAATCAACAGCGTCTCGAGCCCCGACCGCCACCAGGGGGCCAGTGACCACCGGCTTTTGAGCGCACCGATCGCAAAGAAGACCCCCATGGTCATCCAGGCAGACATCGCAAACGCATTCTGCACCGAGGCGAGAAACGGCAGCAGCGGGATCATCCCCGCCACCAGAAAGGCAAAGAAGGTGGCCAGCGCCGCCTTCATCGGATGCGGGTCGACACTGCCCAGACCATATTCACCTTCGATCATCAGGTTGATCCAGTTTTCAGTGCTCGAGGTGATCTCTGCCGTAGCCTCATTCAGAATGTCGCCAGTCAGCCCTTTTTGCGCAAGGATCTCACGCACTTCTTCGCGCTCGCCATCCGGGTACAACGCGATGTGGCGTTCCTCGACCGCGCGGATGCGGCGAATGTTGTCCAGTTCGGCCTTGGTGCCCGAATAATTGCCCGCAGCCATCGAAAACCCGTCAGCCAGAACATTCGCCAGGCCAAGCGCCACGATAACGAACGGGGAAAGACCTGCCCCGGCAACGCCTGCCACAATGGCAAACGTGGTGACGGATCCGTCGATGCCGCCATAGACGACGTCGCGCAACACGCCTCGGCCGGGCGGTGCGTTGATCCGTTCGGCGATTTCCTGTGGGCTGTGACCGTGATCCGTCATGGCTGACTCCTTCGACACATTCAGTGTGCCGAAGCGCAGGCCGGGGCGCCTTGCTTTGGATCAACCCTTGGAAAACAGGCCCTGCAAGGCGCGTTTGATGATGCCCCGCGTCGAAGGTTTGTGCCTGTCCGAGAACGGCAACGGGCGGCACACCTCCATCGCGGCCACACCCACACGGGCGCTGAGCGCCCCGTTGACCAGACCCTCTCCGAACCGGCGTGACAGTTTGCTGAGAACGGAACCACCCAGAACAGGCTCCAGCAGATCATCGCCAACTGCCACCGCTCCTGTCGCCACCAGATGCACAAATACACTGCGGGTCAGGCGCCAGCCGCCCAGCGTGCCCGCGCGACCGCCATAGATTTCCGCAACCCGGCGGATCATCCGCAACGACGCTGCCAGCGCGGTTATCACATCCGCAAGCGCCAATGGCACCAATGCGGTCACTGTGGCAACTTGCCGGGCCGCGGCTTCGACCTCGCGGCTGGCGGCTTGGTCCAGAGGGGCCAGCAGCTCATCTTCGGCAAGCTCCAGCAGCGCTGATGCATCGAACTGATCCGCCATACGTTCGGTTAATCGTTCGCGGCCCCAGCGTGTGTCTTCACGCCCTTTGTAGAATGCGATGATACGGTTGGTGACCGCACAGGCCTGAGCCAGATCGTCGTCGGCCAATGCGGTGTCAGCGGCCCGACGCAGGCCATCTACGCGGGACAATCGCCCCAATGCGGCCAGTTCACGGATAGCAATCATAAGCGCCACAAGAACCAGCGCGGCGATCAATCCGGTAACGATCCAACCCAATACAGGTGTGCGCGCCACCAGCGAGGTTGCAAAATCCCACGCGGCCACAGATATGGCAGCCCCGACCACTGCCAGGGCCAGCCCCCAGAACCAGCGCGCAAGAGCCGATGGTTTGCGCGCCGCCAGCCGTGCCGCGCTTTGCATCGCCTGCCCTTGCGGTTGCGAGAAGTCCGGCACCGGCGGGGCCTTCACGACATCAGCAGCGGGCTCATCCTTTTCAAGATCGATCAAAACCGGGCCTTTAGCCATGGATCACACCCTCACTGCGCCAGACAAACCGTATGTCGGGCAAGTTTTCATCGTTATCCGCCCCATCGCTGCGGGCCACCTCGGCAAAACCGTTACGTTCATAAAACCGACAGGCTCGGGCATTGTCCTGAAACGCGGACAAGCTCAGCTCTGAGCGGCCCGATTTGGCGTGATCCAGCAATTGCTGACCAATCCCCCGCCCCCGAACCGGTGCATCCAGATAAAGCGAATGGATTTCACGACCGTTGAGCGCCAAAAAACCTACAACACCGGCCTCAGCTTCGGCCACAGTAACCCATTCCTGATCAATCATTCGCCCACAGAAGGCGATCGTCTCGGCGCAGCTGTGCAATTCAGGCATCCAGTCGTTTTCCAGGGTGAAACTATGCAGGATTGTCCCGATGGTGCCTGCATCCGTTGGGCGTGCGGGACGCAGAAGTACCGTCACAACCGATCTCCAATCAAAAACTGGGCGGCACGATCCAGTCGGATATGCGGCGGGCCGTCACCGGGTTTCAAGGTCAACTGGGCCGGGGCAAAGGCCATGAAGCCGTAGTCTTCGCCCAACCACGCATCAGCCCCATTTCGGGCCGGGCCCAACAGATGCGCTGGATCCTCGGGCAATTCACCGGGGTAGAAGGCAGCCTGTTTCCCACTATCCAACAAGGTACCCCGAACGCATGGCAGTTCTGTCCCGTTGTGATTGCGCAATTCTTCGGTCGTCGCGCGCAGCGATGCCAGAGACAGGGCCTCGGTCCGGGCACCGGCGAAATTCGCCCGATCGCGCGCCTCCCGCGTCAATGCTTCAATGATCGCGGTGAGGCGGGGATGCTGCGTGTGGTGCAAATGGTCGGCTTTTGCCGCCGCAAACAAAATGCGTTCGACCCGTTTTCCCAACAGCAATTGGCTGAGCCACGCATTTCGGCCGGGGCGAAAGGCCGACAGGATATCAGCCATGCCACGGCGCATATCCTCGACCGCCTGCGGACCCTTATGAATAGCGCCCAGCGCGTCAACCAGAACCACCTGCCGGTCGATCCGCGAGAAGTGATCCCGAAAAAACGGTTTCACGACCTGAGCTTTGTAAGCTTCGTATCGCCGTTCCATCTCACGTTGAAGCGTTCTGCGCCGCGACGGGCCAGACGCCACCAACGGCGCAAAGGTCAGAACCGGAGAACCTGCCAGATCCCCCGGCAACAGGAACCGCCCAGGGGTACAGTCGTAATACCCGGCTTCACGTGCCTGGTTGAGATAGGTCGTAAACGACGATGCCAGCGCCTGCGCGGTCGGCTCGTCATGTGCCCCGGACGGGTCTGCGGCGTTGACCTGGGCCAGATACCCGGCAGCCTCCGAACGGGTCTCGATACGTGTCAGTGTTTCCTGAGACCAGTCTGAATACGACTTGTCCAGCAAAGCCAGGTCCAGAAGCCATTCTCCGGGGTAATCGACAATGTCCAGATGAACGGTGCGCGGTCCCTGCAAGCCAGCAAGCAAGCCGGCTGGGCGGGCTTTGAAGGACAGGCGCAGTTCTGAAACTGCGCGCGTGCTGTCTGGCCAGTGCGGTGTCGGACCGGTCAGGGCGGACAGGTGCGTTTCATAATCGAACCGGGGCACAGTATCATCCGGCTGCGGTTGCAGATAAGCGGCGTTGATCCGACCTTCCTGCTGCGCAACCAACCCGGTCATGCGCCCCCGATCCAGCAGGTTCGCCACCAGCGAGGTGATGAAAACCGTTTTGCCCGACCGCGCCAACCCCGTGACACCCAAGCGGATGACAGGCTCAAAAAACGTCTCGGATACGCTGTCGCCTATGGATTCGACGCCGCGCATAAGGCTGTCTGCCAGTGATGAGATGACCAATCTGTCGCCCCGCAATTATCGTTTCACCCAAGATAGGTAGAGGGTACGGCACATACCAGCGCTTTCGCCCCCTTGCCCGTTCCCGCGCTGCGCTGTACCAGCGGCACATGCCCAGATACGCGTTGAAAGTTGAATACCAGGGGGAACCGTTTGCCGGATGGCAGCGGCAGAAGGATCAACCGTCCGTGCAGGGGGCAATCGAACAGGCCCTGTCCCGTATCCAGCCGGGTGCGCATACGATTGCTGCCGCAGGGCGCACCGATGCTGGGGTTCATGCGTTGGGCCAGGTCGCCCATTGCGACATGGTCAAGGAATGGGACCCGTTCCGCCTGTCCGAGGCGCTGAACTATCACCTCAAACCGCAGCCGGTGGCGATCGTGGACGCCGCGCGCGTGACTGACGATTGGCACGCGCGGTTTTCGGCGGTCGAACGGCAATACCTGTTCCGCATCCTGATACGACGCGCGCCTGCAACCCATGACAGGGGGCAGGTTTGGCAGATCAATCATCCGCTGGATGTCGAGGCCATGCAGGAAGGGGCGAACATGCTGCTGGGTCGCCATGATTTCACGACCTTCAGGTCGTCGATTTGTCAGGCCGCCAGCCCGGTCAAAACTCTGGATGAGTTGCGGGTAGAACTGGTTCAGGGCTTTTCCGGCCCCGAGGTCCATTTCCACGTACGGGCACGGTCATTCCTGCACAATCAGGTGCGCAGTTTCGTCGGAACCCTGGAACGTGTGGGCGTCGGAGCGTGGGCCCCGGAAGAGGTGCGTGAGGCCTTGGAAGCTGCCGACCGTGCGGCCTGCGGCCCTGTCTGTCCGCCGCAAGGGCTGTATCTGGCGCGGGTCGGATATCCGGAACCAGTGTTCGACTGACCTAAATCGCCCGCAAAAGCAATCCACTTGCGATCACGGCAATGATCAGCCCGGCGACCAGTTCGATTGTTGGGGCCAGCACCGATGCGAACCGCGTTGCTGAGGCTGAGGCCAGCAGACCTCCGCGAAGGCCAAAGGATGTCCATCCCACCAAGGTCGTCACCAACGCCGTGCCCAATGCCATTGCAAAGGCCCCAGCGATACCGACCATCGCGATGCCCATCTGCCACGTCAGGATCAGTACGAACAATGCACCTGTGCACGGTCGCGCCGCGATGCCAGCTATCAGGATCAGGGCCTCGCGCAGTGAACCAACATTTGCAACTTCTTGCGCAGTTGGGCCATGGCGGTGACCACAGTCTGAACAGACCTCTCCATCGTGGTGGTGATGATGCGTGTGATCGTTTTCATCATGATGGTGGTCGTGGGGCGATGTGGTTTTCCGTCTACTTGCGAAACTGCGCAAAGACCGAACCACCAGCCAAAGACCGATAAGGGCGATTGCACCGTAGCTTATCGGAGCCATGACCTGTTCAGTCGTTCCAACAAGGCTTTCACGGGACATCTGGAACACCAGCACCCCGGCATAGACCAGTACGACGGCCGTCACCGCCTGCCCCAGGCTGGACAATACACTGATCGCCGATAACCGCCAAAAGGCGACGCGCCGACCCAACCCGTAGCCACCGATCAGGACCTTTCCGTGGCCGGGGCCGATGGCATGAAAGAACCCGTAAGCGAAACAAACCGTCAGTAGCGTTGCCACCGCCTCGGGCTGCTCGGCACGCGCGGCACGCAAGGACCGGGCAATCTGGTTCTGGAATTCTCGTTGCTCCCCCGCGGCCCAGGCCGCAAGACTGTCAAAGCCTCCGCTGCCCCAGAACCAGAGCAGCAGACCGCAGGCAAGAGCAACCGGAACAATCAGGTAGCGGGACATGAAACACGGATCTCGGTCGCGAAGTTTTCACCGACCAGTGGAATATCGTTTTCCTCGAGGTCATAGTCTGCGTCCAGTGTCAGCAGGAACGCCTGCATCTGTGCAAGTTGTCCATCGATGTCCGGGTCAAACCGATCCATCTGGCACGCAGCAGGACCTGTTACGGTCACGGGCCGTGTCACCTCGTAGGCGGTGTAAAACGTCTCATCAAATGCCTTTGCGGACAATGCCGTGGCTGGCACGGCGCCAGCTTCCACCGCCCTGAGATGCGTGGTGACAACGCGCCCGTCTTCAACTGTCGCGTGCGCCTCCATCGGACCGGAAAGTGCAACCGGGTTTCCGTCTGCCGTAACGACAAGATCACCGTTGTATCCTTCAACCCACTGCATATCGAACCCGGTCAGGAACTGTTCTTCGCTTTCCGTCAGAATGCCGTCAGCATCCTGATCCAGCTTCATGTCTTCCAGAACCAGCAACGAGTAGAATTCGTCATATGCCCAGGTCACGCGGACATGGGTCAATTGACCAGCGTCATCCACGATGAACTCCAGCCCGGTACCAATGAAAACATGCGGGTGGGCATTGGCCTGCATAGGCAAACAAAGGATCAAAGTGGTTATAAGGTAACGCATAGTCGCAAGATAGGTGTCCCTCCACGTGGCGGCAACGACATTTTCAATCCCTATGCGAAATCCGGCCAAACATCAGGTCGGCGGAAACAGAACCAGTGTTTGCAGCGCAGTACCCACCGGACCCTGCGTATCGAAGAGCACGGATTGAGACATGCCGATACCGGAAGGCTGCCAATGCGAAACCGACTTCGAGGCCAGCCAGTCCGAAACCGGTTCACGGTGGATATGCACGGTCAGGTCAGTATTCATGAACCCCATTTCCGAGGTTGGCGCATTCCATGAGATACCGTTGCCACAATCGGCCAAAGGACACAGCGCCTGAATGGGCGACTGATCCTCGCCTTGCAAAAGCTGCGGAGTACGCATCCAAATTGTTTTGGGCCCAGCACCCTGTTTTCCCCCTGTCGGATAGCGAATATCGCTGTAATGGGCGAAACCGGGCAGATCGTGGCGAATTTGACCAATTGGAAAGGGGCCCTCTACAACATCCTCTATCCTCGGCGCATCTATGTCGACATTCGGCACCTGCCCCAGATCGCGCCGCAAAAGATGCATTGTGGTGGCCGTAGCGCAGAGCGTGTCATCAAGATCGTGTACCGTGACCCGCGTGGTCCCGAGCGTCTTGGTATGGCGCGTGGTCTCTGCCGCGACACGGAGCCCGGCCAATGGAAGTGGACGCAACAAATCAACGGTCAGACGGGTCAGCATCTTTTCGGGGCCGATTTCGGTTTCCGCGGCCCGCACAATCAAACCGCTGACCGGCCCCGCGTGGCAATGAGCGGCAGACCACGGCCCGCGCGCGGCATCGTTACCAATAAAGGCCCCGTCATCGCGCTGATGAAAGTAGGTCTTGTCCGCAAAATCCAGCGCTTCCGCCATGTGTTCCTCGGGTCTATTCTTGTGCAAATCGTTTCAATTCATCTGGGCCCAGGTGTTCAACCACTTTCGCTATTCTGACGTCGGGGGGCGGACATGTTGGACACACCGTCCTTGCAATCAGTTTCGCTTTCGCTTCCAGGGAAACACGTGTCATCCAGCCGCACGATCTCAGCCCCGGTCATTGCGGTAACATCCTTCAGATGATCATGATTTTGATCCATCAGGCTGATTGTCATGTTTGCCGAAATGTCCCTGTCAAGCACCCAGTCCGGGCTATACTTTTACCGCAAGGATGGCTTAACTGCCCGGGCCCTGTCCACCGTAATGACGGGACGTCACCGCATCAAACCTAAGCAGGAGCCGTACATGGCGTTGTTGATCGAAACCGGGTTGTCCAACTGGATAAGTGATGACGACATTGCCCGCAGTTTACAGGCGGTGTTGCTGGATGCGGATATCCGCACCGCCGATACGTTGGGAAATCCGGATGACATAACAATGCTGGCCGTGGTTGATATGCAACGTGACCACCCGACGCGACTGCCCAACCTGAAACTGGTACAAAAGCTGGGTGCAGGGGTGGAAACCATTGTCAGTCATCCCGGTTTGCCCGGTCACGTTCGCATCGCCCGCCTGAAGCCTGACGCACCGGCGCAGGGCATTGCCGAGTGGTTTCTGGCCTATATCCTGCGCGCTCAGCGACACATGGCATTTCACGAAGCGGCCCAAACCCGCGCCGAGTGGTCCCCGCGCGCACCGGTTTTTACGCCGGACACCGTAGTCGGCGTTCTGGGTCTTGGTCACATCGGTGCCCGCACCGCGCGGATGCTGCACGCCGTGGGCTTTCAGGTGATGGGCTGGAGCCGTACGCCCAAAGCCATCGAAGGCGCAACTTGTTTGCATGGGCAGGACGCGTTGCCCGCGCTTCTTCGCCAATGCGACCACGTTTGCGCAATCCTGCCCTCGACCCCTCAAACCGCTGGCCTGTTTGATGCCCGGATGCTGGCGGCGATGAAACCCGGCAGTCAGTTGCTGAACGCGGGGCGCGGAAATCTGATTGATGAGGGCGCCCTCATCGCGGCACTGGACGCAAGTGTTCCGGGGCATGCCGTGTTGGACGTCACGTCGCGGGAACCTTTGCCACAAGACAGCCCGCTATGGCGCCACCCCGGCGTTACGATCACGCCACATGTTTCGGGCTGGCATCTGGGCGATGCGTTGTCAGATGTGGCTGAAAACTTCCAACGCCTCTGTTCTGGCGCGCCCTTGCTACATGAAGTCAATCGCGATCAGGGCTATTGAAACCTGACCCGATGATCAGGGCGTAAGGATCCAGTTGCCATTGCCATCGTTGCATCGGCGGGTTCGGATTTCCCTGCTCTGATCACCACCGTCCGGCTGAATCACATGCTGAAGACCAACGCAATTTCCCTTCACCGATTGCACCCGGATTGTTCCTTTTGAACCCGTGTCGTCATTCTTCCATGGCCGCTCCTGGCCCACGGATGGCGTGCCACTGGTCAAAAGCGCGTTTGAGGCCGCGTTGACCACTTCAAAATCTGCTGGAGACAACCCCATCTCGGCTATGATTCGAGATAGCGGCTTGGCCTCGACCGCATTGGTCATCAAAAGAATGCCGAATGCGGCTATGGCGGTTAAAATCGGGGCATTCATGGCGGCCTCACAGAACTGAAATCATTTGTGGTCAAGGTTATACACCTGATCCGGCGGGGCCAAGCCCCGAAGCGAACCTTCAAATTATCCCGAACTGGCCTATCTACGCGATTTCTGTTCGCAAGCCTGCAATACAGGCGATCCGGGGCGATTCAGGTTTTGGTGGCACAAGGGCTTCAACCGACATTTGCCTTTGCCCCCGCCTCGCCGGTTACAACTGCCCGACAAGGTGGCGCCACAATTTTATGACCTTAGGGCTTCACAGACGGGCCTGAATTTGCTGAAATTCAAGTAAATTCTGATTTTTAGCACTGGAGATTGTTCCATGAAACTACGCCCTGCCCCAATGGCCATCGCAGCACTCGCTGCATCTGCGGCCCTATATACCTCGCCGATATCGGCCAAGGAAGAAACCAAATCCGTCTTCGTCATGAGCCGCAACTGGGCGGTGACACAGGTTTCCGACGCGCCGGTCGTTTATCGCGCCACGCGCGACAACAACAACCTCAACCCCTTCGGACCTCCACCGCGCCTGCGTACGGTTCAGGCCATTGCCGCGATTCAGCAGGCAACCGGGTGCAAACCGATCGTGGCCAGTATGTATCAGAACATCTCGGGCCAGTTTTTCTCGCAGGTCAGTTGCAACTGACACAGCGTCAGATCAGGCATTGAGGTCACCCGACCGGCCTGCCATAGCTTGCGCATGAGACTCGCGATTAACGGATTCGGCCGCATTGGCCGCACGATCCTGCGGCAGGTTCTGGCCCTGCCGGCTGGGTCGGATATCGAGCTGGTGCTGATCAATGACATCGCGCCGCTGGACACCTGCGCATACCTGTTCAAATACGACAGCACATTCGGCCCCTATCCCGGCGATGTGTTCGGGGGGGACGCCGCGCTGATCGTGGATGGACGCGCGATTCCCATGACCCACAGCGCCGATCTGTCCCGCGTTGATCTGTCGGGCGTTGACGTCATGCTGGATTGTACGGGTATCGCCCGCAGCTCGGACGTTGCGCGTCGCGGGTTGTCCGCGGGCGCAGGTAAAGTACTGATCTCAGGCCCATCCCCCGCCGCTGATGTCACCATCGTTCTGGGCGCAAACGAGGACCAGTTGGGCAACGCCCGGATTGTGTCAAACGCGTCCTGCACCACCAATGGGCTGGCGCCACTGGTCAAGGCCATCGACGATATCGGCCGCGTCGCATCGGGGCACATGACCACCATCCACTGCTATACCAACAGCCAGCCAATGGTCGATGCCCCGCGCGGCGACCTGGCCCGTTCTCGGGCAGGGGCACTGTCGATGGTGCCGACCACATCGAGCGCGATGCTCCTTATCGATGTCGTCCTGCCTCATCTGGCCGGGCGCATTTCGGGCGCGGCTGTCCGCGTTCCCACGGCAAGTGTGTCAGCCGTGGACCTTGTGGTCACATTGCAGCGCGGCATGAGTGCAGAAACCTTCGATCACGCCCTGAAGCAGGCCGTTGCTGCATCACCTGTGCTTGGCTGGACTGACTTGCCTCTGGTCTCGTCCGACCTGCGGGCTCGCCCTGAATCGCTGGTTATTGCCGGGCCTGAGACCCGTATGGTGGGTGAAAATCAGATTAGGGTCTTTGGTTGGTACGACAACGAATGGGGGTTTTCGGCGCGAATGCTGGACGTGGCCCGCCTTATGGCAGCCGAATAGCCGGGCGGTGACGTCAACACAATAAGGCCCAAAAAAAACGTGTCTCATGCATAATTCCTTTCCTCTTCCGCATTCAGATGCTCTAACCTGAATTCAAACGACCGTGCATGGCGCGGGCAAGAGAACTGGAATTGGGGCATTTGGGGCAATTCATGCGAAGGAGCAAGCGGCAATGCCGTCTGGGGCGCTGGCTGATGGCCGCAGTTGTGACTTTGGCCCCAACCACACTGGTGGCGCTGGAAACCTCACTCTCTGCCCCCGGCGCATCGAAAGAACTGGTTGAACGACTCGAAAAGACATCCTCAGTAACGACGGCTGAAGAACGTGGCCTCGACACCCCGCTTGAAATCCTCTCAGCGGCTTTGTCGGATTACCGAACGATTGTACAAATCCTGTACGACGATGGGTATTTCAGTCCGGTCGTCAGCATCAAGCTTGATGGACTGGAAGCGGCCGAACTGAGCTCTCTCACGGTGCCTGCACAAATCAACCGTGCTGCGATTACCGTTGAAACCGGGCCAAGCTTCAAATTCGGCACCGCCATTGTTCAGCCCCTGGCCCCCGACACGGAGCTGCCCGAAGACTTTGCCTCTGGGAAACTGGCGACAACCGGAGCCATTCAACAGGCCTCCTCGGCCGGTGTTCAGGGCTGGAGGAACGCTGGTCATGCAAAAGCCAGTGTTGCGGGTCAGACAATCATCGCGCGCCACGCACAAGCCCGCCTGGATGCCCAGATCGACCTTGATCCCGGACGCAGGCTGACATTTGGCAGAATGTTAATCAAAGGCGATTCAGATGTGCGTCACAGGTCCATCGAAAAGATCGCCGGGTTCCCCAGTGGAGAGGTATATTCGCCCGAGAAAATTCAGAAGGTTGGAACACGATTGCGCCGGACCGGTACGTTCAACGTGGTCTCGCTGCAGGAACGAGAGACCCCAAACCCCGATGGCACACTGGATTTCGATGCCACGTTCGAAGACTTGCCCAAACGTCGGTTGACCTTTGGTGTGGAACTGGCCTCTCGCGATGGTGTTGATGTGACCGCGACATGGACCCATCGCAACATGTTCAGGCGCGCAGAACGTCTGCGCTTCGAAGCGGCGGTTCGAAATATTGGTGGTGCCGAGGATATCGATGGCCGGATCGGGCTGCGTCTGGATCAACCTGACCGGCTTGGCCCCGATGACAACACCTTCTGGAGCACCCTGCTGGAACGCCGCAACACGGAAAACTATAATGTGACGGTGGCTTCGCTGGCCTATGGTGCGCGCCGAACGTTTTCAGACAGTCTCTACGCCGAGGCATCGGCCGGATTTCAGTGGTCGGACGCGGACGATGCATATGGCAGCGGGCGCAAGTTCAGGTATTTCATCCTGCCGTTCCGATCCGAATGGGACCAACGCGACAGCAAAGTCAGCGCCACGCGCGGATTCTATCTGGACTCGCAAGTCATGCCCTTTGTCGGAATTTCCGGTACGGATACCGGCATCCGCCTTTTCTTTGATGGGCGGGCCTATACCAGCCTGGGGACAGGGGGGCGGATCGTTTTGGCCGGTCGCGCGCAACTGGGATCCGTGATTGGCCCACCCGCCGATGGCGTCACACCTGACTTTCTGTTCTTCTCGGGCGGCGCGGGAACCGTGCGCGGGCAGCCGTATGAAAGTCTCGGCATTCCGGTCGGGACCGGCATCGCGGGCGGTAAGTCGTTTATTGGCTTGTCCGGTGAGATCCGTGGCAAGGTAACCGACAGCCTGTCATTGGTCGGATTTTATGACTACGGTGTTGTCGACACGTCGTCCTTTATCGGCAGCGGCGCAGAAGACCACTCTGGCGCTGGTATTGGCGTAAGATATGATCTGGGCGGGTTTGGCCCCCTGCGCTTTGATCTGGCCTATCCTGTCAGCGGTCCCACCGGGGACGGGCTACAGTTCTACATCGGGATCGGACAGGCGTTTTGAGACGATACCTTTCATACCCTCTGTTGATCGGCGCGCTGGCATTCGTGCCGGTGGCCGGACATCCGCAGGAAGATGAAGGCGGCAGCATGATCGAGCGGTTCCTACAGGATACCCTGTCGGGCGACGATCAGAACGTCACCGTCAAAGGCTTGCAAGGTGCGCTAAGTTCACGCGCCACGATTGCCGAGATCACAGTTGCAGATGACGAAGGAGTCTGGCTTACCATCAAGGATGCCGAACTGGACTGGAACCGACTGGCTTTGATCCGTGGGCGGTTCTCGGTCAATGCTTTGACTGCGCACGAGATCGACGTCGCCCGCGCGCCGGGCACCACCACCAAGGATACGCCGCCGCCGACCGCAGAAACAAAAGGCTTCCAACTGCCTGAACTACCCGTTGCCATCGAAATCGGCGAAATCC
Source organism: Ruegeria sp. YTSC106 (assembly GCF_059609765.1). Classification (NCBI taxonomy): domain Bacteria; kingdom Pseudomonadati; phylum Pseudomonadota; class Alphaproteobacteria; order Rhodobacterales; family Roseobacteraceae; genus Ruegeria; species Ruegeria sp. YTSC106. Next base: position 92,103 of record NZ_JBXWMI010000005.1, on the reverse strand, counting down.
GCATCGACGAGCTGGCTTTGGGCCAGCCTCTGATCGGAGTGGCCGCGGAATTGGCGGTCAATGGCAACCTGTCACTTGTCGACGGGACGCTGGACACCAATCTGGATATTACCCGGCTGGATCGGGCCGGTGATGAAATCAAGTTGACTGCGGGCTTTCAGAATTCAGACAGCCAGATCGATCTTGACCTTCAGGTGACAGAGGCAGCGGGCGGTCTGATCTCGGCCGCTCTGAAAATTCCGGACAGTCCGCCGATTGGATTGACCGCGAAAGGGTCCGGACCGGTGACCGACTTCACAGCAGATATCGGCCTCAGCAGCGATAGTCAGCCTCGGGTGACAGGGCAGGTACGGTTGCGCTCGGCCCCGACTGCGGCGGCAAGCGCGGAAGAGGGTATTGCCTTTACCGCCGATCTCGGCGGTGATCTGACACCATTTGTAGCCGACAATATGGATACATTCTTCGGCGCCAAAACACGGCTGTATGTGGATGGGCGGACGCTGCCCGACGGTGCGCTGACCATCAGTGATCTGGAACTCACCTCGCAAGCGCTGAACCTTGAGGGTCAGCTGGAACTGGCAGCGGGTGGTCAGCTTCAACTGGCGGCCCTTCAGGGGCGAATTACTCCGCCAGAAGGGCAAAGCGTTGTTCTGCCTGTCTCAGGCGGCGACACATCCATTGGAGCGGCACAGATTTCCGCGCTGTTCGACGAAAAGAACGGCAACCTTTGGGATCTGAGCCTGACCGCGAAGGCCGTGAAAACCGAACAGCTCGACGTGCAGCGCGCGCAAGTCTCGGCGCAGGGAACCCTGGAACAGGGTGATGCCCTGAGCTTCGACGGCGATCTGCAAGCCGCTCTGGACGGTATCAAAATGGCTGACTCCGGGCTGAATGCAGCAGTGGGCAGCCGCATTACTCTGGATGGCACCTTCGAATATGGCAGTGACCAATCCCTCAACCTGACCGGGTTCGAACTGGTCGGTTTGGACTACGATTTGGGCATCGACGCATTGATCAGCGGCCTGTCCACCGGGTTGGCCGTCGACGGCACCGCCACTCTAGAAGCCACGGACTTGTCCCGATTTTCGGAACTGGCCAAGCTGGAGCTGGGCGGTCAGGTCTCTGCCCGACTGACTGGTCAGGGTTCACCACTGGAAGGCAGTTTCGACGGCAAACTGGAGGTCGAGGGCACTGACCTCTCTTCCGGGCGTGATGACATCGATCCGGTGATCCGGGGAAAAACAACGATTACGCTCGACGCCAAGCGCGGCGCAGATGGTGTAACCGTCCGTGATTTTACCCTGATCGGGGATACCTTGCGCGCGCAGGTCGATGGCACGGTAACGACACCTGATGGCAACGTGGCTATCGATGGTCAGGCAACGGTCAATTCCCGGGACCTTTCAGTGTTCTCAGGCCTTGCCAACCGCGAGCTTGGGGGTGCAGTGCAAGCGAAACTGAACGGAAAGGGAACCGTTCAGACGCTGGAGTTTGACGGCACAGCCAGCGTGTCCGGCCGGGACATCAAAACCGGCCTGGCCGAGATTGATCCGCTGTTGGCCGGTCGCAACGAGATCACGTTCGACGGTGCGCTGAGCCAGGAACGGATTGTGATCCGCGACGCGACGGTGAACGGTTCTGCCCTGACCGCCAAAGCCTCTGCCACCATAGACGACCCAAAGAGTGCTTTGGCTATTGACGGACAAGCCAATCTGAACATCCCGGACCTTTCGCTGTTTTCAGGCCTTGCCAAACGCGATCTGGCAGGAGCGATCCGTGCGGATGTTGCCGGCAAGGGCGCGGTCGGCAGCATGGCGTTCGACGTAATAGGCAATTTGGCTGCGGACGATATCAAAACCGGAATCGATGCCGTAGACGACCTGATCCAGGGGCGAACGAATCTGACCGTGGACGCGGTGAATAACGACGAAGGCCTGAACATCCGCACGTTCCAACTGATTGGAACCGCCCTGTCGGCAAATGCATCAGGAAAGTTGGACCGAAACGCTGGCGGATTGGACTTTTCCGCCAAATTGGATGACCTCGGCCGCCTGTCGCAAACCTTGTCCGGCCCGCTTAGCCTGAGCGGGAACGTCGCTCCAACCGGTTCTGGGCTAGAAGGCACTGCCCGTCTGGACGGACCAGACAGCTCATTCGCCAGCCTTCAGGGAACAGTTGACCGGAATGGGTCTGCCGACGTCGACTTTGACGCCAAACTAAACCAGATTGAGCGGTTTGTTCCAGAGTTCCCCGGCACCGTTGCAGCAACAGGGACGGCCCAGCGCGACAATGGAGTCTGGACGATCGACGCCAAGGCGCAAGGGCCCGCGGACATAGACACCACGTTGGCCGGCACCTTTGACGAAACTAGCGGTCAGGCGGATCTGACAGCTCAGGGCGGCATCAACCTTGGAATCGCGAATGTATTTATCACACCCAACAAGATCGACGGATCGGCGCGCTTCAATCTTGCCCTCAAGGGCGCGCCTACGCTGGCGTCACTGAGCGGATCGGTCACCACTTCGGGCACATCGCTTGCCATTCCGGGTGCGGGTCAAACCATTACCGGGATCAGTGGTCAGGTGGATCTGGCCCAAAGCCGCGCAACCATCACACTGAATGGCGGAGTTCGGGCGGGCGGCAGCTTTAGCGTCAACGGACCTGTAGACCTGACCCCTCCGTTCAACGCCCAGATCACCACCACCCTGAACAACCTCGTGCTGACGGATCAGTTGCTGTATGAAACCACCCTGAACGGCCAGATTGCTATGACCGGGGCTTTGGCCGGAAACAGTTCTTTGGCCGGGCAGATCACGTTTGACGAGACCAACATCAACCTTGCAGCCGCGTCCGGCGCGGTAGGCGCGGCACCTATCCCGGATATCCAGCACATCAACGAAAGTCATCCCGGTTTCGTCACGCGAGAGCGTGCCGGATTGGTTGTGATCGAAGGATCCGAGAAAAGCGCGTCCCGGATTGCGCTGGATATTAGCCTGCTTGCACCCAAGGCGGTTTTTGTCACAGGGCGAGGCGTGAATGCAGAACTGGGCGGTCGGATTCTCATCGGGGGCACCACAGCCTCTGTTGTTCCGTCCGGTCAGATCGAACTGATCCGGGGGAATTTCGACATTCTGGGCCGCAGGTTGGCACTGACAAAGGGGATTGTCACACTACAGGGTGACCTGACACCGTATATCGAGTTCGAGTCTTCGGCCAGCACGTCCGACGGCACAGCGACAATCGAAATTGCAGGCCCGCTGGATTCACCTGAGGTCAATGTGTTTTCCGATCCCGAACGTCCGGCTGAAGAAGCGCTGGCGATGCTGCTTTTCGGGAACCGGTTTTCAGAAATCTCGCCGTTCCTGATCGCGCAGATGGCGGCATCACTGGCGCAGCTTAGCGGTGCGGGAGGTGATGCAACGAAAGGCCTGCGCGATTCCACCGGAGTGGATACGGTTGACATCGGTGCTTCGGAAGGCGGCGCGGGCCGTTTGGGCGCTGGCGCGTATCTGGGTGAAAACCTTTATACAGACTTCACTGTGAACACCGAAGGCGACACCGAAGTGAACTTGAATCTCGATGTTACCGACAGTTTCACAGTACGTGGTACCGTCGATGGTCGTGGCGAGACAGGCGTGGGTTTATTCTTCGAACGCGATTACTAACCAACTGTCAAAAAGAAGCTAAATTGAGCCGCCCTTTCGTGTCGCGCGAGCAGGTGTAGGGTGTTCAAAACGCCTTTTAGACGGCTCATTCCGATTTCATTGGTGGTCGGGAAACGTTGTTTCAGAAAGATTCAAGTGCCGAAACCAGCGTGGTATCCCAGACGACAATAAGACTCACCGGTGTCCAGTGAGTAATTCACCAGTACATCCGGGTTTTTTCGCAAATTTAGAAACAGGGAAATTGTACAGACACCGCGACATCTCACTCCATGACCTGTCAGCTTGTCTTCTCACCTTTCCCTGGTTTGTCAGCAATTTTCGGCGCCCTTGGGAACGCGAATAGCTTCTGATTATCTTGTGCCTTCAGCCATTCTATCGCTGCGGCATGGCGTTCCATGTCACTGTAACACAGCTGCTGACGAGTCACCTGCTCCGAGGTCACGGCCTAAGACCTCAGAAAAATGTAGCGAACGAGTCGTAAGGGCCAGTCAAATGAAGCAGTCGGTAAGACTATAGCGTGGCGAAGAAAAAAGCGGCCCCCTCCGAGGCCGCTTTTATTCAGTCTGGCAGCGATCTCATTCCGCTGCGATCGCATCCTCGATCTTTTCGACACGAATGGCCGAGAACTTGAACTCGGGGATCTTGCCGTAAGGGTCGATGGCCGAGTTCGTCAGGATATTCGCTGCCGCTTCGACATATGCAAACGGAATGAACACCATGTCTTCGGCAATTGCCCGGTCGGCGCGCACCATGATTTCAATCGAACCACGACGCGTGGTCAGGCGGATCATTTCACCCGGTTCGATTCCCATCAGCTTCAGTGTGCGCGGGTTCATCGAGCAGTTGGCCTCGGGCTCAACCGCGTCAAGAACCTTGGCGCGGCGGGTCATCGATCCGGTGTGCCAATGTTCCAGCTGACGGCCAGTGGTGGCAATCATCGGGTATTCGTCATCGGGCGCCTCATCGGGCGGGATCACGCTGGCCGGTGTGAACCTTGCCTTGCCGCCCGCACGAGGGAAACCATCACCGAACACGATAGACTGGCCGGGATCGGTTTCGCTGAGCGACGGATAGGTGATCGTCTCGGTTTCCAGCCGTTCCCACGTGATATTGTCCAGCGATTCCATAGTCAGTTTCATCTCGGCAAAGACCTCAGACACGTCGGTGTAATCCCAGTTCAGACCGATCCGCTGTGCCAGTTCGACTGTGATCTTCCAATCCTCGCGTGCCTCACCCGGAGGTGCCACGGCCGGACGGACACGCTGAACCTGACGGTTGGTGTTCGACACCGTGCCGTTCTTTTCATACAGCGCCGAGGCCGGCAGGATGATGTCCGCATAGTTCGCGGTTTCGGTCAGGAAGATGTCCTGCACGATCATCAGGTCCAGCTTGGCCAGCGCTTCACGTGCGTGGCCAACATCCGGATCGGACATAGCCGGGTTTTCACCTTGAATGTACATGCCCTTGATGTTGCCCGCATAGGCTTGGTCGATGATCTCTGTGACGGTCAGGCCCTTCTCGTTCGAGAAATCATCCGATTTCCAGACATTGGTGAATTGCGCACGAATGCCATCGTCCGTAACCGTTTTGTAATCCGGCAGGAACATCGGGATCAGACCCGCGTCTGACGCGCCCTGCACGTTGTTCTGGCCCCGCAGAGGGTGCAGACCCGCGCCGGGTTTGCCGACGTTCCCGGTCATCAGAGCCAGCGAGATCAGGCAGCGTGAGTTATCTGTGCCGTGGATGTGCTGGCTGACGCCCATGCCCCAGAAGATCAGACCAGCCTTGGCTTGTGCAAAGGTGCGCGCAACGCGGCGCAGCTGATCCGGTTCGATGCCACAGATCGGCGCCATCGCCTCGGGCGTGAACTGGCGCAGGTGCTCTTTCTCGGCTTCCCAGTTCTCGGTCCAGCGGTGGATGTACTGGCTGTCATACAGCTCTTCCTCGACGATCACGTTCATGATCGCGTTCAGCATCGAGACATCCGCGCCCGGGCGGAATTGCAGCATTTCGTCGGCAAACTTGCGCATACCAACGCCGCGCGGGTCCATCACGATCAACTTGCCGCCGCGTTTGGCGAACTGCTTGAAATAGGTCGCGGCAACGGGGTGGTTCTCGATCGGGTTCGACCCGATGATGATCGCCACATCCGCGTTTTCGATCTCGTTGAAGGTCGCGGTCACGGCGCCCGAGCCGACGTTCTCGATCAGAGCGGCCACAGACGATGCGTGACACAAACGGGTGCAGTGATCGACGTTGTTGTGCTTGAACCCCTGACGGATGAACTTCTGAAACAGATAAGCTTCTTCGTTGGTGCATTTGGCCGAACCAAAGCCAGCAATCGAAAGCGGGTTTTCGTCGCGCAGGGCCATCAGCCTGGTTGCGGCCAGATCCATCGCCTCTTCCCATGTCGCTTCGCGGAAATGGGTGCCGATGTTACCGGGATCGACGTTCAGCCCCTTCTCGGGCGCGTCCTCGCGCCGGATCAACGGCTTGGTCAGGCGGTGCGGGTGGTGGATGTAGTCGAACCCAAAGCGGCCTTTGACGCACAAACGGCCTTCGTTTGCCGGGCCGTTGATGCCCTCGACATACTTGACCTTGCCGTCCTTGACCTTCAGCGAAACCTTGCAGCCTACGCCACAGAACGGGCAGACGCTTTCGGTCTCAGAGTCGTAATCTCTGCTGTCCCCCTGCTGTTGGTCGTCCAGCACGGTTGCAGGCATTAGGGCGCCGGTCGGGCACGCCTGAACACATTCACCACAAGCGACACAGGTTGAATCGCCCATCGGGTCGTTCTGGTCGAACACCACCTGAGAGGTGTGGCCGCGGCCAGCCATGCCGATCACGTCATTCACCTGCACATCGCGGCAGGCACGGACGCAGAGGTTGCAGTTGATGCAGGCATCCAGATTGACGCGCATCGCAACGTGGCTGTCATCCAACAGCAGGATCTTCTCGGCCTCTTTTGCCGGGAAGCGGCTGTCGCTGACATCGTTCAGCCTGGCCATGTCCCAGAAATGGCTGGATGCGTCATGGGGTTGCTCGGGCTGGTCAGCCACCAGCAGTTCCATGACCATCGCACGGGATTTCTCGGCGCGGTCGGTGTCAGTCTTGACGACCATCCCGTCAGCAGCCGGACGGATGCACGAGGCGACCAGAGTACGCTCGCCTTCCACCTCGACCATACAGGCGCGGCAGTTGCCATCGGGTTTGTAACCCGGTGCCGGTTTGTGACACAGATGCGGAATAACCAGTCCACGGCCATTGGCCGCGTCCCAGATGGTGGTGCCTTCGGGCACGGTGACGTCATCGCCATTCAGGTTGAAGGTGACGGTCTTGGTTGGGCTTGCATCAAGCATGGCTCTGTCTCCCTCAGATTTCGTCAGCGAAATGTTTCATGACCAGACGGATCGGGTTCGGGGCCGCCTGCCCCAGACCACAGATCGAGGCGTCGCCCATGACCTGACACAGATCTTCCAGCAGGTTCTGATCCCACTTGTCGGCCTGCATCAGCTTGACCGCTTTTTCGCAACCCGCCCGACAGGGGGTGCACTGGCCGCAGCTTTCGTCCTCGAAGAATCGCAGCATGTTCAGCGCCGCATCGCGGGCCGTGTCCTGACCGGATAGAACCACAACCGCAGCAGACCCGATGAACGTGCCCAGCGGCTGTAGGGTGTCAAAGTCGAGCGGGATGTCGTCGATGCTGGAGGGGAGAAGACCTGACGACGGCCCGCCCGGTTGATACGCCTTGAACACATGACCTTCGGCCATGCCCCCGGCGGCATCAATCACGTCAAGAATGGTCGACCCTGCCGGCAGCAGGTAGACGCCGGGTTTCGCCACCCGGCCCGAGACCGAATAACTGCGCAGCCCCTTGCGGCCATTCTTTTCAACCGAATTGAGGATTTCCGGACCTTCCCGGCAGATCTTGGACACCCAGTAGAGCGTTTCCACGTTGTGCACCAGCGTCGGGCGTCCAAACACGCCGACCTGCGCCACGAAGGGCGGTCGGTGACGCGGCAGGCCTTTTTTGCCTTCGATCGACTCGATCATCGCGGATTCTTCACCGCAAATATAGGCGCCAGCGCCACGGCGCAGGTCGATATAGCCAGGCTCAACAGTTCCGGCATCTTCCAGCGCGGCGATCTCGCGGCGCAGAATTTCCAGAACCGCAGGGTATTCGTCGCGCATATAGATAAAGCAGGTCTCGGCCTCGACCGCCCAGGCGGCGATCAACATGCCTTCAAGGAAGACATGCGGTGTGCGTTCCAGGTAATAGCGGTCTTTGAAGGTGCCGGGCTCGCCCTCGTCGCCATTGACGGCCAGATAGCGCGGACCTTCGTTCATGCGAACAAAGCCCCATTTTTTGCCCGACGGGAAGCCCGCTCCGCCCAGACCGCGCAGGCCCGAGGACAGGACATCTTCCTGTACATTCTCCCAATTGCCGCCGTCACGCAGTTCTTTCAGCGTGGCGTAACCGCCATTTGCCTCATACGCTGCGAAAGCTTCGTAGTCGGGCAGATGGGCATGGGTGTCATCCGCAGCAATCGCGGCCTGCACCTTATCGGGGTTGGCATGGTCGATATGGTTGTGACCGATCTCCAGCACCGGCGCTGTGTCACAGCGGCCCATGCAGGGCGCGCGGACCACACGGACTTCGGTTGGGTCCAGACCGTCTTTCAGTGCCTTTTGCAGTTGTTGGGCACCCGCCATTTCGCAGGACAGGGAATCACAGACGCGAATGGTCAGCGCAGGCGGAGGAGTCTCGCCTTCATTCACCACGTCGAAATGAGCGTAGAACGTCGCGGTCTCGTAGATTTCCGCCTGACCGATCCGCATCTCGACCGCTAGCGCGGCAATATGGTCGGCACTGATATGGCCGTGTTCATCCTGAATCAAATGCAGGAATTCGATCAGCAGATCGCGGCGGCGCGGACGGTCGCCCAGCAGGCGGTGAATTTCAGCCTGCGCCTCATCCGTGAATTGACGACCTTTGGGCGTGTGTCGCCCCTTGCCTTTACCTGACTTCCAGACGCCCTTGGGTGCGACTGATGGCTTGGTGTCTAATGGTGCCATGATGCCCTCCGATTCAGGCCCCGTGTCTCATCAGGCTAACATATCGTCAAATCGCTTTTGGCAATTGCACGATAACGACACCTTATCACCGTAAAGACGTCACCACGGCGCGCAGCGCCCGTACAGTTGGCAGTTCTGGATCGCGGCTTCGTGTCGCCAGACAAATCGGTTTGCTGACAATGGGCTCGACCAGCGGCAGAACCTTTGTCCCTTTCAACTCGCCCAATGCCCGAATAAGGACACGGGGCACAACCGTGGCGGCCAGCCCCTCGCGTGCCATCACCATCGAAGCGGTAAACCCGCTGGTTTCGGCAACCACGTCCGGGTACAAACCCTGATCTTCAAATACATGATCCAGAATACGCCGGTTCTGCATCTGCGGCTCGAGTAGACTTAGCGGGAATTCGGCCACGCGCGCCCAAGGTATCGGACCGGTTTCGTCCGTCATGTGCGACGGGACCAGCAGAACATAGGTTTCCTCGTACAAAGGTTGCACCTGCCGCAGGTCGGTCCCGATGCTGTCGCCATACGTTACCCCAGCGTCCAGGCTGCCTTCGTCCAGCCGGTGTTGAATGGCGGTCGCTGACATGGTTTCGATGCGCGTAATGATACGTGGATGCGCCTGTCTCAACCGTTTGGTGAGCCGCCCGGTAAAGGCGATGGCCGTCGGGATCACGCCCAAAATCAGCGTGCCGGTGATCTCGCCTTTGGCGGCCAGTACCTGTTGCTCGAGTGCCTTGGTGTCATCCAGAATGCGACGCGCCCGCTGGACGATCATCTCTCCCTCTTCCGTCAGACCCTGAAACCGGTTGGCGCGGCGGACAATGGAGACGCCCAGCCGATCCTCAAGATTACGAATGCGCATCGAGAACGCAGGTTGCGAAATCCCGCACTCTTCGGCCGCCTTGGCAAAATGGCGGTGCCGCGCAAGGGCGCTGAGCAGTTGCAGGTCGCGGATTTCGATCATTTGGACGTTTCTCGAATGACGGGTCGAAACCCACATTAAGGGGAATTAGACAGGAGAGGAAAGAATGGCTAACTGACACGTCGAAAAACAGCTGCAACCTCATATACAGAATACCAATCCGGGCAGTTCCGGGACCATTCCGGCAGTCGGGTATGCGGGACAAAGCTGACGTCCACAGGGCTCATCGATGATTGCCCCAACAACTGTGGTCAACGTGTATGATGTCAAAAAAGAAACAACTGTGTCACGAAATCAGAATCGAACACTAAGATTTGCCCCCAAACCATGTTCTTGACCATTTGAACGCACCGAATAGCCGTATCCTGCTGTTAGTCTGGCTTGCTCAGATATTTGATACCCTAGCCCCACCCCGAGAACGAAGCCGTTGGCTCCTCGGTTTTGCCCAACCTGCGTAAATGTCCCAAATATCGGGCTTGTAACCGTGACTTCATGCTCACCATCCTTGTTGGCAAAAAAGTCGTACTCGTAGCGAGCAAAGGCAATTGGGGTTAGCACACCATTTTCACTCAAGAAGTCCCGTTGATAGTCGACGCCAATCGAAGCGACCAAAGACTCTGCATCCGCTTTTTCAATTGAATAGTTGAAATCGCCGCCTCCGGTTTCTGTTCCAGAGCCTTGTTGGATGCGCCCGTAGTTTAGTCCGAAAACCGTGGAAACTCTTGCGCCACTGTCCAGGTTAAACAGCTTCCGTGCTTGGATACCGGCGTGAATGCCTTCTTGGTCCAAATCCGACTTTGCCTCGCCTCCCGTAAACCCATCTACAGATGGGTTATTCCGCTTGGCGTCAGTTTCACCGAACATGTAACCGATCAGCCCGGAGAACTCCCATGTTCCGGTCGTAGTACGCCCGTAGACGCCCGCGTGATAGCTGTCGGTCGAAAAGTCCTGATCGACTTGATCGTGCTCATCCATGGAGGACGTCCCGAATCCTGCGTACACGCCAACGACCCCTCTTTCCGAACTGAAGACATCCGCACCGACCAAAATGGTGCCGAGCGAATAGCCGAATGTCCCCAGACCGTTACTTCCATCAACGTCCCCGCTCACATAGGCCGTGTCGATCCACCAGCGCCGATCAGAGCAGTCTATCGCACCGCTGGGGCTCTGGGCCGCGCCGATTTCGCCTGCTGCAACGGGTTGATCCTCATTACTGAAGCCGACCGCTTGATACTTGCGGCAGTCAGCGTGGCTCAGCACTGTGTTGGTTATTAGATCCAGTTGCTCGAGCCCGACCGTCAGGTTTGAGGAATAGGGTTCCGCATGCACGCGGTTAAATCCAGCCAAACCTGAATTGGTAAGCGTGTTAACGGCATTGCCCAAGGTTGAGCCATTAGTCAGATTGGTTCCGGGTGCTGTGTTTGTGGTGTTGGCCACCGCACCAGCAAGGTTGCTTGCATTGGGTGATCCGACAACTGCTGGATTCTGCGGCAAACTCGAGACGGGAAGAGTCGCAAAGGCAATATCAATTCTACCGTCTGTGGTAGGGGTATTTGCAATACTCAAACTGGACAATGCCGGCAGGGTTCCCCCGGCAACTAATGTCGGTGAGTCTCCATCAAAACTTGAAGCTTGAAAAACCGTGTAATTGTTGCCAGCAGCATAGTCTTGCGCAGTCAGGCCGGGCCGAGCAGCTTCGACTTGTATGGTAGCTTTGTTGATACCAGTGACTGCGTCTGTTGACGAAACCAGATCCGCGTTTTGTGTCGCTGTGGGGTCGACTTCCGACAAAATCGTCGACCCTGCATCGAAGGAAATTGCACTATTAATATTCAACGTGCCAATCGAGGAGCCCGGTGAAAGAACAGCGCCATTTCTCACGTTGAAATTGAATGCGTTCACGGTGCCGTTGCCGGCCAGAGTACCAAAGTTATCAAAATCGACCGTGGTCAGACTGCTGGATGCATCGAGTCGTAGCGTTGTGCCGCCACCTATCACCATATCGCTAGTGGCCGACATCGAACTGTTGGTCAGAGTAAAATCAGACGCTTGAGCAACTCTTGTCTGAATATTGAGCACACCAAACGCGATTTCCGTTGCGTTTGTTACTGTCAAGTTATCGTAAGTTAACGGCGTGTCTGATTGGAAATAAACCTCGGTTGGGTCAACATCACCCCCATTTGCGGGCGCAAATGTCATGGATCGTCCTGATCCAATCGAAGTCCCTACAATATTGACTCGTAGTCTGCCGTTGATTTGCGTCGTCAAGGCCTCCCGTGAAACAAAGTCGCCGCTCCCAGCCGCGACATCGACGTTCAACAAAGTCAGTACCGATGCTTTGTCTGGATTTTGACTCTGCCCCGGGACATAAAGCTCAATTTCCCCAGAAGGCGTTATGGAAGAATTACCAATCAGAAGCGCCGTGATAGGCCCGTTTGGAATTGGTAGGCAGGTTTTCACAGTAGAAGATATCGTCTGCCCGCTAAGAATAGTCTCTGTTCCAGCAGTGTATTCGTCACGGGGAGCACCAACTTCAACGCAAGATTGCGAACTTTGGGCCCAGGCATCGCCGGGCAGTAGGAAATACGCCAAGGCTCCCAACGTGGAGCTAGAGACAATTACACGCTGAGCGTATCTTACCAAATATTTCGGGTCCTTTGATTGCAATAGCTTTCTCCCTCAACTCCACAAGTGAGGCTACACCCTTTTTTTTTTAAGGCAGAGTACTTTTTTGAGTATTTCGGAAAAGTCGAACGATTGACTGCCTTGGGCTCGCACCGGCCCTTAGCCTCACCAAAGCACTACCCGTAAGGTGCTCAGCCAAGCGGAAGCACTCTGCTGTTACGTATTGAACAAGAAGTGCATTACATCGCCATCCTTGACGATGTAGCTTTTTCCCTCGGCCCGCATTTTGCCCGCCTCTTTGGCCCCTTGCTCGCCGTTGCAGGCAATAAAGTCGTTATAGGCGATGGTCTCGGCGCGGATGAAACCCTTTTCGAAATCACCATGAATGACACCAGCCGCCTGCGGTGCAGCAGTGCCCGTAGGGATGGTCCAGGCGCGGGCTTCTTTCGGGCCGACTGTGAAATAGGTTTCCAGCTTGAGCAGGTCGTAACCGGCACGGATCAGACGGTCGAGGCCGGGCTCTTCCAGACCCATTTCCTCAAGGAACATCTGTGCCTCGTCCGCTTCAAGCAGGCTGATCTCTTCTTCGATCTTGGCGCTGATGATGACATGAGAATTGCCCTGGGCGGCAGCCATTTCGGCGACTTTCGCTGAGTATTCGTTGCCTTCAGCGGCTTCTTCCTCGGACACGTTACAGACATAAAGAACCGGCTTGGTGGTCAGCAGTTGCAACATCTTCCAGGCTTTGGCGTCTTCGTCCGAAACTTCGACCAGACGCGCAGGTTTGCCGTCCTCCAGCATCTCCTGCGCTTCGGCAAGCAGGCGTTCCTGCTGTTGTGCCTCTTTGTCGTTGCCTTTCAGTTTGCGCACCAGGTTGGCGCGGCGCTTTTCGATGCTTTCCAGATCGGCCAGCATCAACTCGGTTTCAATGGTCTCGGCGTCGGCCACCGGATCGATGCGGCCTTCTACATGGGTCACGTCGCCATCTTCGAAACAGCGCAAGACATGGGCAATGGCATCGACCTCGCGAATATTTGCCAGAAACTGGTTGCCCAGCCCCTCGCCTTTCGAGGCCCCCTTCACCAGACCGGCGATATCCACGAATGTCATCCGCGTCGGGATGATCTGTTTTGACGTGGCGATTGCTGCCAATTTGTCCAGCCTGTCATCTGGCACGGCCACATCGCCGACGTTGGGCTCGATGGTGCAGAATGGGAAGTTCGCGGCTTGCGCGGCAGCGGTTTTGGTCAACGCATTGAACAGGGTCGACTTGCCCACGTTCGGCAGACCCACGATTCCCATTTTAAAGCCCATATCGGCCTCCTGCATAGAATACGAACGCAGCTTCTATGCAGGTCCGCATCAATGCGCAAGCAAATGCTGGAGGTGCATTTTGCTGAGTCCCTTTCGCAACATCACAAAAACGTTCCCAAAACGTGTTCTTGTGGGAACTGAAAAAAATGCCCTACGATAACCACTTAGCATTGCACGATCGAATTTTTACTGGCGGGAAACTATGAGAACGCTTTTTCTTACAGCTGTTTTGGCTTCTACAGCCTCCGTATCAGCCCATGCTCAAACTATTGTTTTTGGCGCGGGGTATGCTGATTTTTCCGAAGACGTGTCCGAAGATCAGGCACTGATCTCACTTGAATATCAACACAGGCCCTTTCACCAAGCCAAGCGGTTCAGCGCGGGCTGGGGGGCGGCTTTGTCCATAGATGAAGACGGCGATACCCACATCGGTGCAGGTTTGATCGGGCTGTATTCGTTTAGTGATCGATGGTTCGTCGAAGGCAGTGTCATGCCCGGATACTACAATGCTGGCAATGACCTGAATGACTTGGGTGGCGATTTTCAAATCCGTAGCCTTTTTGGTCTGGGATACAACCTGAACAATGGTAACAGCGTGTCCGTTGCTATCACACACAAGTCCAATGCCAGTACAAACCACGAAAACCCGGGCGTAAATGCATTTCTGGTGCGGTACCATCTGGGCTTCTGACCTGCTCGTGCATCGGTGGGATTGATTTTCCGCCAAAGTTTCTGCACACGGGTCCAAACCCGAGTGCAAGGACATCCGATGACCCGTATCGACGCTAAGTTTGCCGCCCTGAAAGCCGAAGGAAAGAAGGCTTTTGTTGCCTATGTCATGGCAGGGGACCCTGACTATGACACCTCGCTCGACGTGGTCAAAGGCTTGCCCGGCGCAGGCGTGGACGTCATCGAACTGGGTTTGCCCTTTACAGATCCGATGGCGGATGGCCCTACGATTCAGGCGGCGGGCCAACGCGCGCTGGATGGCGGGATGACGTTGCAACGTACATTGGATTTGGCGCGCGCCTTCAGGGAAACAAACGACACTACGCCAATTGTCCTGATGGGGTATTACAACCCGATTTACAGCCGGGGCGTTGACGTATTTCTGGCAGATGCAAAAGAAGCCGGCATTGACGGGCTGATCATCGTGGATCTGCCACCCGAGGAAGACGAAGAGCTTTGCCTGCCTGCTCAGGCAGCGGGTCTGAACTTCATTCGTCTTGCGACACCTACCACGGACGACCAGCGCCTGCCGCGGGTTCTGCAGAGCACCTCGGGCTTCGTATATTACGTCTCGATCACTGGCATCACCGGCGCGGCCGAGGCGCAGGCAACGGATGTGGCGCCCGAGGTTGCCCGCATCAAGGCCGCGACCGAGCTGCCGGTGATTGTGGGCTTTGGCATCAACACGCCCGAGAAGTCCCGCAATATCGCGTCAGTGGCAGATGGTGCCGTAGTCGGATCAGCGATCGTCAGCCAGATCGGTGCAGGCAAGCCGGTCGACGAAGTGCTGGATTTTGTAAAGTCCCTGTCGGATGGCGCCCATAGCGCCTGATCCGGCGGATAAATCAATACGATAAAAAGCCTGCCGCAGAGTGCTCTGCGGCAGGCTTTTTTGACCGCCCGACACCAGGCCAGATCATTGCAGCCTTTGACTTGCATTGGTAAGGAAAACTAACCAGTAAGTTCGGAGGTCTGAGACATGCCTGTGATAACCAACATTGAAGACCTCAGGCGCATCTATGAGCGTCGCGTACCGCGGATGTTCTACGATTACGCTGAAAGCGGCAGCTGGACGGAACAGACATTCCGCGAAAACAGTTCCGACTTTGAAAAGATTCGCCTGCGCCAGCGCGTTGCCGTTGATATGTCTGGACGTTCAACTGCCTCAGAAATGATTGGACAGCAGGTCTCGATGCCGGTTGCGCTGGCTCCGGTTGGGTTAACGGGGATGCAGCATGCGGACGGAGAGATGAAAGCCGCAAAAGCTGCCGAAGATTTTGGAGTTCCCTTCACCCTTTCAACCATGTCGATCAACTCGATCGAAGACGTGGCCGAGCACACCGAAAAACCATTCTGGTTTCAGCTCTACACGATGAAGGATGCTGACTATGTCAGCCGTCTGATCCAGCGGGCCAAGGACGCCGGGTGTTCGGCGCTGGTGATCACGTTGGATCTGCAGATTCTGGGCCAACGGCACAAAGACCTGAAGAACGGTCTGTCCGCACCACCCAAGCTGACCGCAAAGACCATCGCAAACCTGATGACCAAATGGGCATGGGGCATTGAAATGCTGGGGGCCAAGCGGCGCGAGTTCGGTAATATAGTGGGACATGTGCAAGGCATCTCGGACGCGTCTTCACTGGGGGCCTGGACCGCTGAACAGTTCGACCCCACCCTCGACTGGAGCAAGGTCGAAAAGCTGATGGAACAGTGGGGCGGAAAAGTGATCCTGAAAGGTATCCTTGACGCGGAAGATGCCAAAATGGCGGCCAAGCTGGGGGCCGATGCCATTGTCGTGTCGAACCATGGCGGACGTCAGTTGGACGGCGCGCTTAGTTCGATCCGGGTATTGCCCGAGATCATGGACGCTGTTGGCAATGAAATCGAAGTGCATCTGGACAGTGGTATCCGCTCAGGTCAGGACGTGCTCAAAGTGTTGGCGCTGGGGGCCAAGGGGACGTATATCGGCCGCGCATTTGTTTATGGCCTGGGCGCCATGGGCCAGAAAGGCGTTACCACCGCGCTGGAGGTGATCCAGAAGGAACTCGACACAACAATGGCGCTGTGCGGTGAAAAAACCGTCGACGCGCTGGGGTCGCATAACCTTCTGGTACCAGAGGGTTTTGGCGGTCGTTGGCAAGGCTGATTCCGCGGGAGTTTTGGGGCTCTGCCCCCGCCGCCCGTTCCGGGCGCCTCCTCCAGGATATTTGGAGCCAGATGAAGCAGCGGACCCATCACTCATCTTGCGAGAAGTACCCCGGAGCGCGAGGTTGAGCTCCGCAAAATGACAAGGTATGAATTACCCCTTTCCAAACGTGGTGAATCGAGATAAGGACGCGGCTTCACGCGGGTATACAGCCTTGGAGGATACCCGCCCTAACATTGGAGAATTATCATGGCTGGAGAGATTCCTGATCTCGTAGCTCTGGAACGGACGGGGACAGGCAAGGGCGCCGCTCGTAAAACACGCCGCGAAGGCATGGTTCCGGGTGTTGTATTTGGCGGCGACAAAGATCCGCTGGCAATTCAGATCCCGTTCAACGAACTGTTCAAGCGCCTGAAAGCCGGTCGCTTCAAATCAACCCTGTGGAACCTGAAGGTCGAAGGCCATGAAGACGTTCGTGTCATCTGCCGCGATGTTCAGCGTGATATCGTCAAAGACCTGCCGACCCACCTGGACCTGATGCGCCTGCGCCGGACCACGAAGATCGCGCTGTACATTCCAGTTGAATTCATCAACGAAGATGAAGCCCCCGGCATCAAGAAGGGCGGCGTTCTGACCGTTGTCCGTCCGGAAGTCGAGCTGTTGTGCACCGCGGGTGAGATTCCTGAGAAGATCACCGTTGATGTAGCCGGAATGAACATCAACGACGTCGTCACCATTTCATCGGTTGTCCTGCCCGAAGGCACCAAGCCGACCATCGACCGTGACTTCGTGATTGCAAACGTCTCGGCTCCGACAGGTCTGGCAACAAGCGACGACGACGAAGATGAAGAGGCTGAAGTTGCAGTCGATGAAGTCGAAGTCGTCGGCAAAGAAGAAGAATAAATCCGGATTAATCGCCTGGATTTTGAAACGGGGTTCTGACGAGCCCCGTTTTTTATGGTCAAGACGCTCGGCGCTGGCTGGATTTCCCTGGCAATTCCGGGCATCACATAGCCTCAAGGCTACAGAGGCGGAGTATGGTCATGAAACTCTTTGTCGGATTGGGAAACCCTGGGCAGAAATACGCCCGGAACCGGCACAACATCGGGTTTATGGCTGTGGACCGGATTGCAGAGGACCATGGGTTTGGTCCATGGAAATCCAAGTTTCAGGGTGAGATCTCGGAAGGGCGCGTGGGCTCTGAAAAAATCTTGTTGCTGAAACCGCAAACCTTCATGAACCGGTCCGGTCAATCCGTGGGTGAAGCGATGCGTTTCTACAAGCTCGACTCCACTGATGTTGTTGTGTTTCACGACGAGTTGGACCTCGCCCCGGGCAAAGTGCGCGTCAAGGCGGGCGGTGGACACGCGGGACACAATGGATTGCGCTCGATCCACGACCATATTGGCGCTGCCTATGATCGTGTACGACTTGGCATCGGACATCCGGGCCGCAAAGAAATGGTCTCGGCTTATGTCCTGAGCGACTTTGCGAAATCGGAGGCTGACTGGCTGGATGACGTCCTTCGGGGAGTTTCGGACGGAGCGTCCCATCTGGCGCGGGATGATGGTGGAAAATTCATGAACGCGGTTGCCCTGCGCACTGCGCCACCTCGGTCGTCCAAGACGACCGGGCCGAAAGCCGAAACCGCGCCTAAGGCACCTCCTGATCCACCGGTCGACGAACGGTCCGCCATGCAAAAGCTGTTGGACAAGTTCAAATAGCTCGGTGCCCTGTTTCCGTTACGTCGGCGTTGCGAAAACGGGACGCCCGCGTTCAAATACCTGTAAACAATGGAGGCTTTACGATGCGATCCATACTGAAATGGGTTCTGCGCATTGTGCTGGCGTTGGCTCTGGCCGCCGCTGCAATTGGGTTTTGGAAACGCGAAGAGTTACAGCGCCTGATGGCGGTGAACTCTCTGTTTTCCGAGGACACGATCGTTCACAACTTTTCGCACATGGATGAAGCATTTCTGACCGTGGATCTGCCGCGTGGAAACGCCCCAACATGGGAGCTGCCCTACGGCGAAGGTTTCGATCTTCCTGAAGGCACTGACAATTGGATCAATGAACGCTCTGTCACGTCTTTGCTGGTCATGCAGGACGGCAAGATCCGGTTCGAGGAATACTATCTGGGCACCGGTCCCGATGACCGCCGGATTTCCTGGTCAGTGGCAAAAAGCTATCTGTCGGCGCTTTTCGGCATTCTCCTGCAAGAGGGCGTAATCGATTCATTGGATGATCCCGTCGTCAATTACGCCCCCAAACTTGCAGACAGCGCATATAACACGGCGACAATACGGAACGTTCTGAATATGGCCAGCGGCGTCACGTTCGACGAGGATTATCTGGACCCGAAGTCTGACATCAACAGGATGGGCCGTGTGATTGCCCTAGGCGGTGAATTGGACGATTTCGCGGCCTCATTGCAGGACAGTTTCGCCCCCCCCGGTGAAACCTGGCAATACGTTTCCATAGACACCCATGTATTGGGCATGGTGATACGCGGGGCGACCGGTCGCAGTGTTGCGGATCTTTTGACAGAAAGAATTCTTCAGCCCCTGGGCCTTGAGCGCGACGGATACTATGTCACCGACGGCGCCGGGGTCGCTTTTGTTCTGGGTGGTTTAAACTTCACGACACGAGACTTTGCACGGTTCGGGCAAATGATCCTGCAAGATGGGGAATTGAACGGCCGGCAAGTGGTGCCCGCCGACTGGATATTCGAGGCAACTCAACCCAGCGCACCGACCGCTCAGGGGAAGATTGGGTATGGGTATCAGTGGTGGATTCCACGCGGCGCGCATGAGGGAGAGTTTCTGGCCCGGGGCGTGTATGGGCAATACATCTATTTCAACCAACCTCGCGGCGTTCTGATTGTGTCTACTGGCGCTGATCGGCATTTCCGCGACACTGGCGTAAATGACCAGAATATTGAAATGTTCCGCAAGATCGCAGAAAGCCTGTAAGGTGCCTTCATGCAAAAGCAAGACAGTATCAATGTACTTGGCGGCGTTCTGACGCCCTGCTCACGCGATCCTCTGACCGGGTTCTTTCGGGATGGTGCGTGCAATACCTGCCCCGAGGATCAGGGCAGCCATACCGTTTGTGCGGTGATGACGGCCGAGTTTCTGGCATTCTCGAAATACGTCGGCAATGATCTGAGCACGGCTCGGCCCGAATTCGATTTCCCGGGCCTCAAGCCCGGTGACAGCTGGTGTCTGTGTGCCAGCCGGTTCCTACAGGCCCATGACGAAGGATGTGCCCCAAAGGTTCACCTGGAAGCAACACACCAAAAAGCGCTTGAGATTGTGCCATTTGATATCTTGCTTCAGAACAAGGCGAATGCCTGACGGCCATTGCGCCCGGGCGAAACCTGATCCGCGATCCAGTCTCGCCCCCGGTTCAGAATGCCATTTGCCAGATCAGGCTGATGCTGTAGTTTTCAAAACCGCTTTCACCGATACCATCATAGAACACGTTTGCTGCAAGCAAGCTGTTGTTTTCCAGCCGATAGTCCAGGCCCAGATCCGCGCGGGCACGGGCGGTGTCGCCAATCGGCGTCACGCCGGGAGCGGTGCCAGTTCCAGAAGTCGTGCTCCAAATCCCTGACAGTCCACCCGTCAGCATCATCTCTCCACGTGACACTTGCAGCGGGTGGCTGAAATCCATACCCAGCCGTGCCGTCGTCAAACTGAAATCCTGCTGTGGAATCAGATTGCCCAGACTATCGGTATAAGCTTTCTGATCGTCACTGGCATAGCTCACGTCCAGCAATGGCATCAATGTCAGGGCGCCACGCTTTATCTCACCGGTCACGCGCGACTGGATCAGCCAGCGATCACTGTCGAAACTGTCCTCGTAGGTCCCAAACGGAGAGATGTTGTTGTCGGCTTGTCCATAAAGAACACGCCCCTCGAAAAAAACCGCATGATTGGGCATTTTTGCCACCACATAGGGACCAACCAGCCAGCCCGTGCCATCCACGCTGGCCGGGCCGTTTTCCGTTTCGGCATAGTCGAACTGAAGCATAGCACCGATCAACAGGTTCGAACTGACCTGACGATGAGCCCCGACAACAGCCAGTGCATAGGAGCTATCAAAATCATCCTGCGAGCTCCAGTTGCCGGTCAAACTGAACCAGACAGGACGCGACGGATCACTGGCGAAATTCAGATACCCTGAGCCCTGGGTTACAGAACTGTCCAGAACACCCGACCCGGAACGTTGCAAAAACTGGGTCAGTTTCGGTTGGTTCGTCACAAGGCTGTTGGCCCGGGCGTTCTGAAATGCCTGAATCTGACGTTGAGCATTTGTCACCGCTTGAAGTGTGCTGACCCTGTTTGATTCCAGGTTCAGATTACCGGCCGCATCCGAGAACACCCCTGCAGGAATGAAGAGTTCGATGGTTCCGTTGTTCTGAGGCGTCAAAGTGGCAACAAAGCTGGTGCCGGACCCAGTCATAGAAGCCGTTGCATTCGTGACCGACAGGTCGCCTACGGTGAAGTCGGAACTTGGCTCGCTCAGAGTAATGGTTGCTTGAAAAGTTCCGCTGCCGGTCGGTGTCAAAGCTCCGATCGTTGCGGTTGGCTGCGTGGTATCCACCAGAACACGCGTGTTGACGATTTGGGTATTCGCTACTCCGGACAATGCGATCTCGTAGCGGTAAAGCGGCCCGCCGACGGATTCACGCGCTGTAAACGTAATCCCCAGATATCCATCTGCCGCATAGGTGGAATTCGCGCCATCCTGACTGAGAATGGTCGCACCGATATAGCCCAGGGAAGCCAGGCCGGCAGGCGTGATCGCAGTCAGGTTCTGAATGCCGTTGTTAAAGTAGAAACTGCCGCCAGGAACCTGCCCCGAGCCCCCCAGGGATACAAAGGCAGTGCCTGAAGGCGGGATATTGTTAAAAAAGATGCTTCCCCCGTTCGGTGTCGGAATCGAGGTTATGATGAAGCCGCCCCCAAGGGCCGCGCCCTCTTTCGCGCTTCCGATCATGAGTGCTGAAATCAGAAAACAGAGGCACAACAGCCTCGAAATAGCGAACCTAACCATTTTACCTCCTACAGCACCGCGAGGGTGCTAAACACCAGGGTGCCCGGGGCAAAGATACTATGTCCCGAACAGCGTCATCCATTGTCCCATCTACTGCAGAGACTCCCCTGAACCGGCCGCAACACCGCCAGTTACCAAATAGATAAATCAATTCTGAGACGCTGTATAGAATTGGAAACGATTCAACTTTGGCGTGCGGGTCACATGGAGGTGCACAAACCTTAAAGCACAGGCGGAACAAGTCAGAAAGCATCCTGAAATCCTGTGTTTTCAAGGCGTCTTCTCAGAGAAACCTTTCAACGAGCCAGGACTGTACAAAGCAAAAGCTAAAGGTGCGCAGGGTACTAATTCTCGGCAAAACCGCAACAATCGCAACAATCGAAGATAACGATCGCGACTGGTATTTTTTGGGAAACAAATTCATGCAAGTCGATCCCAATTTCACGGCAGCCGGCGAATCCTCAGGCTTCTGTATCGTTCTTCAATGCGCCTTGGTGACAATCTTTTTAGGTTATTCCGCTGTCGAAGGACTTGTCACAGCTCTGGCCATTCTGCACGACCCACCTTCGGGGCACGGGACCCGTCGCCCAGGAACAATTTCTTTCATGTTCTCTCCAGCTACAGAGCCCGAGAACGAACAACCGGGGCTCATGGCCCCGGTTCCCAATCAATCTGCCGAACGGCCTTCGGTATCGGACATGTCGAAGTTCAGATATTTGGCCACGGTCTGAACGTCCTTGTCTCCGCGACCACACATGTTCATGCAGATCAGATGATCTTTGGGCAATTTCGGTGCGATCTTCATCACATGTGCCAATGCGTGACTTGGCTCCAGCGCCGGGATGATCCCCTCGGTGGCGCAGCAAAGCTGGAACGCCTCGAGCGCTTCCTTGTCTGTGATCGAGACGTAATTCGCGCGGCCTATCTCGTGCAGCCAGGAATGTTCAGGCCCAATGCCCGGATAGTCCAGCCCGGCTGAAATCGAATAACCTTCGAGAATCTGGCCATCGTCATCCTGCAGCAGATAGGTCCGGTTGCCGTGCAGCACGCCCGGCCGACCGCCTGTCAGGGAAGCGCAATGTTCCATTTTCTCGTTCACACCTTTTCCACCCGCTTCGACGCCTATGATGTTGACGTCCTTGTCGTCGAGGAACGGGTAGAACAAACCCATCGCGTTCGAACCGCCGCCGATGGCCGCAATGATCGTGTCGGGCAACCGGCCTTCGGCCTTCATCATCTGCTCTTTCGCTTCCTTGCCTATGATTGACTGGAAATCGCGGACCATTGCCGGATAGGGGTGCGGACCAGCCACAGTGCCGATACAGTAGAACGTGTCACGCACATTAGTCACCCAATCGCGCAATGCGTCGTTCATAGCGTCTTTAAGTGTCCCACGACCCGAGGTCACAGGGATCACCTCAGCCCCCAGAAGACGCATACGGAATACGTTCGGGGCCTGACGCTGTACGTCATGTGCGCCCATGTAGACGATGCATTTCAAGCCAAACTTGGCACACACGGTAGCAGTCGCCACGCCGTGTTGCCCTGCCCCGGTTTCAGCAATGATCCGCGTCTTGCCCATGCGCCGCGCCAGAATGATCTGGCCCAGCACGTTGTTGATCTTGTGTGCCCCGGTGTGGTTCAGCTCGTCACGTTTCAGATAGATCTTCGCCCCACCCAGATGTTCGGTCAGGCGTTCCGCGAAATACAGCGGCGAAGGACGACCCACATAGTTTGCCCACAGGTCATCCATTTCGGCCCAGAAGGTCGGATCATCCTTGGCCTTGTTGTATTCCTCTTCCAGCGACAGGATCAGCGGCATCAGTGTTTCACTGACAAAACGCCCGCCGAAGATGCCGAAACGTCCCTGTTCGTCAGGGCCGGACATGAAGGAATTGAAAAGATCGTTGGCCATGGGTGTCTCCCTCGTCGTATTCGATGTTCATAGGTGGTGGCGAAGGGATTTGCCATGCCAAAACACATTATTCTGCCGCCTGCGTGCTTTGACGCCAAACCTGGATCGCCTGCTCAGAGCTGGCGATGCCGATGCATGGAAATTGGTGAAAACTGTTCACATCGGCCAAGCGGTCCGCTGCCAGCATACTCCATCCCTCCATTTCGAGAGATACGCAACAAGTTGTGTATCAGATCACCCGAGAGCGGTTGCAAAGTCGCGGATCAAGCCCGCATCTTTTACACCCGGCGCGCTTTCAACACCGGACGAGACATCCACCTGACGGGCACCCGTCATCCGGACAGCTTCGGCAACATTCTGGGGTGTCAGGCCACCGGCCAGCATCCAAGGGCGCCGCCAGTACTTCCGCCCGGCCAGCAGCCGCCAGTCAAAAGCCAACCCGTTACCGCCCGGCAATTCCGATTCTCTGGGCGGTTTCGCATCGATCAGCAGTTGATCAGCCACTTCTGAGTAAAGATCGATGGCCGCCAGATCCTCGGCTTCGGCCACACCGATAGCCTTCATCACCGGCAAACCAAACCGCTCGCGCACTTCGGTCACCCGTTCGGGCGATTCCTTGCCGTGCAATTGAAGCATATCAAGCGGTACAGTCGAAACGATCTCGTCCAGCTCTTCGTCAGTGGCATTCACGACCAGAGCCACCTTAGCAACACCAACAGGGACGAGATGCGCCAGTTCTGCTGCCTGCGAAACGTCCAGATTGCGTGGCGATTTCGGGAAGAAAACAAATCCAACATAACCCGCCCCGGCTTCGGCCGCAGCACGCACATGCTCTGGCGCGGTCAGACCGCAGATTTTGAACCGAACGTCAGGCATGGCGTTTAGGCTCAGCTTGCCTCATCCAGAAGGGCAAGAACGTCGTCCTTGCCTTCGTTTTGCTTTTTCTTAAGCTTCTTGACTTCTCGCTCAAGCTTGCGCACTTCGGTTTTCTTCACGGTCGCGTCGCGGCGGTGCTTGTGTTCCCGCAGCCATTCCCACAGGAAGCCTATAACCAATCCTGCTGCCACACCGCCCAAAACCACCAGAAACAGCGGCAGTGACGCACTGAGGTTAAAGCCCAGAAGCTCGGCCAGAGCATCGGGCATCAGTTTCAACTTAACGGGTTGAACATTGGCAAGAGACACTGAGATCAGGACGATCCCGAGGGCTGCCAAAAAAGCATATCGAAGATAACTCATCATAGTGTCAGGCTTTACCGTTCAATCGATCCCTGAGCAACTTGCCAGTTTTGAAAAACGGCACACATTTTTCTTCGACCTGCACCGTTTCACCCGTGCGTGGGTTGCGTCCAACTCGCGCGTCGCGTTTTTTTACGGAAAACGCACCGAATCCCCGCAACTCGACACGGTCACCGCGCGCCATGGCGTCTGTGACTTCCTCGAATACAGTGTTCACGATCCGCTCGACATCACGCTGATAGAGATGTGGGTTTTCGTCAGCGATTTTCTGAATCAATTCTGAACGGATCATGCGTGATACCCTCCCAGGCAGCCGGTGTGACAGGTCTACTGTTTTGACAGTATAGGAAAAAACCCGGAAAGGGGGAACGGATACTCTGCGTATTGAGGCTTTATTTTGCCATATTCTCACGCGAAATTTTGCTTGTCAGGCCAATTTCCACACTTATTGCGCGAACAATCCCCTCATTAACCCCGCGGTTCGGAACACATTGATTCGCAACAAAAACGGCCCCGCACTGTCATGCGAGGCCGAAAACCTTACTCGGGATGCGGCCTTGGCTTAGTCGCCAGACTTCAGCGCTGCACCCAGGATATCACCCAGAGATGCACCCGAGTCGGAGGAACCATACTGTTGCACGGCCTCTTTCTCTTCTGCGATCTCGCGTGCCTTGATCGACAGGCCCAGACGGCGGGTCTTGCTGTCGACATTGGTGACGCGAACGTCGACCTTGTCACCGACCGAGAAACGCTCGGGGCGTTGTTCGGCACGGTCACGCGACAGGTCCGAACGGCGGATGAAGGATTTCATGCCTTCGTATTCCACCTCGATGCCGCCGTCCTCGATTGCGGTCACTTCGACTGTCACGATCGAACCACGCTTCACGCCGCCCACGGCTTCGGCGAACTTGTCACCGCCCAGGGCTTTGATCGAAAGCGAGATACGCTCTTTTTCAACGTCAACTTCCGAGACAACCGCCTGAACGACGTCGCCTTTACGGTAGTTCTGGATGGCATCCTCGCCGCGCTCGTCCCAGGACAGGTCCGACAGGTGAACCATGCCGTCGATGTCGCCTTCGAGGCCAATGAACAGACCGAATTCGGTGATGTTCTTGACTTCGCCTTCGACCTCGGTGCCCTCGGGGTGTGTTTCTGCAAACACTTCCCATGGGTTGCGCTGAGTCTGCTTCAGGCCCAGAGACACGCGACGCTTGGCGCCGTCGATTTCCAGAACCATGACGTCGACTTCCTGGCTGGTCGAAACGATCTTGCCGGGGTGGACGTTTTTCTTGGTCCAGGACATCTCGGATACGTGCACCAGACCTTCGACACCGGCTTCCAGCTCGACGAACGCGCCGTAATCGGTGATGTTGGTGACGCGACCCTGGTGGACCGAGCCCAGCGGGTACTTGGCAGCAACCAGATCCCATGGATCTTCCTGCAACTGCTTCATGCCCAGGCTGATGCGATGGGTCTCTTTGTTGATCTTGATGACCTGAACCTTGATGGTTTCGCCGATCGTCAGGATCTCGGATGGGTGGTTCACACGGCGCCATGCCATGTCGGTGACGTGCAGCAGTCCGTCAACGCCGCCCAGGTCAACGAATGCACCGTATTCGGTGATGTTCTTGACGACACCCTCGACGGTCTGACCTTCGGTCAGGTTGCCAATGACTTCGGCACGCTGTTCAGCACGCGATTCCTCCAGGATAGCACGACGCGAAACAACGATGTTTCCACGACGACGGTCCATTTTCAGAATCTGGAACGGCTGCTTCAGACCCATCAGCGGGCCGGCGTCGCGCACGGGGCGAACGTCAACCTGCGAGCCGGGCAGGAACGCAACTGCACCACCCAGATCGACGGTGAAGCCACCTTTGACGCGACCAAAGATTGCACCTTCGACGCGCTGGTCGTCGGCATATGCTTTTTCCAGACGGTCCCATGCCTCTTCACGGCGGGCCATCTCGCGTGAGATGACGGCTTCGCCACGGGCGTTTTCTGCGGCGCGCAGGTAGACTTCCACCTCGTCACCAACAGCGATTTCAGGGGCTTCGCCAGGATTTGCGAATTCTTTCAGATCAACGCGGCCTTCCATTTTGTAGCCAACGTCGATGATGGCCTGGCCGGCTTCGATCGCCAGTACCTTGCCTTTGACAACAGAACCCTCTTCGGGCGTGTCCATTTCGAAGCTTTCGTTCAGGAGGGCTTCGAATTCCTCCATGGTTGTATCAGCCATCTGGCAGTGTTTTCCTTTACATACGTTTTTACTGGCCGAGCGGTTGTCTCCGCCGGTCTTGATTCATGATGTCTTCGGACGTGACCCGGTACGCCCCTGAGCAAACAAACACAAAGGGCCGAGGTAACCCGGCCCTGCTCAGAAACGTCTTCCGGACGTTGACCGCCCTTGTATAGACAGCGCGCGTATAAGCGGATTCCCCGTTATGTGCAAGGGCAAAGCCCATGTTTTCAAGGTTTGGAAGGTCTTTACCTGGGCTCGTTGCAGGTTTTGAAGGTCCAAACCCCGGCATCGCGCCGTAGCATGGCCTGTTCGATTGCGTCCAGTCTCATCAGCGCTGCGGAAGGGTTGCGCGCACCTCCAGCCCGGTTCCAGATCTTCTGCGCCGAAACGGGACTCCACGGCAAGCTTGCCGTGGCCAACCACTGCCGCAAACCTGACGGCAAAGAATCGTAAACCTGCATTGGTGCCGCCTGTCGTCTCCGGCGTTTGAGGTTGCTCTGCAAGTTCCGACCCCTTGTTTGCCCTTGTTTCTTCTGTTGTCGCACCACATTCGCCCTTCGTAAGATATATGTGATTACATTACACTGCGATGAGCGGGTCGGAAGCAGAAAAGACGGGACCTTTGCGCCCCGCCTTTCCTAATAATACT
This sequence comes from Ruegeria sp. YTSC106, assembly GCF_059609765.1. NCBI lineage: Bacteria > Pseudomonadati > Pseudomonadota > Alphaproteobacteria > Rhodobacterales > Roseobacteraceae > Ruegeria > Ruegeria sp. YTSC106. The sequence continues at coordinate 64,519 of NZ_JBXWMI010000005.1, read as the reverse complement.
CCCTGCGCGACGGGCAGAGAGCCTTCAGAACAGTTGCAGATCCTTCTTACCGCTTTGGATTTCAGCAAAGTTCGGCATGTTTTCGACAACAACCGGAGCAGGTGCCGCGCCCGGCATCGCCACTGTCGGTTTCATTGCCGCCGCCATTCCAAAGGCAGGTTGCTCAAGTTCCCCCCGGATATCGCGCAACAGTGTTTTGTGATCCGGCATCGACTTGATGATCTTCGCCAGATCCACTTTCGCGTTCTTCATACCCTGGAACCAAAGAGGTTTCTTCAATGGCCGAAGACGGTCGCGGATGCCTGAACCATAGCCTGTATCATAGACCTGTTTGCCCAATAGAACGGTTTGATAAACGCGGCTGTCAAACAGTGTGGCGAACTCGATATCGTGATCCATCGGCAGGCGATACTGCCACAGCTCAAGATTTTCAGCCAACCGATCCGGTACCTTCATCTCGGTGCGCGCGTCGATCCAGTATTGGTCATCGGTACGGTTGCCCAATCTATAGTGCAAACAGATGAACTCCAGAACCTCGTTATACAGCTTGTCCATCTGCCGATTGTATCTGTCCCTCAGCGAAGGCTCGATGTCTCGCGTAGGCAAATGCTCGGCGAACCAGCGTATCGCATGGTCAATCATATGGATTGCGGTGCTTTCCAGCGGCTCAATAAACCCGCCGGACAGACCTATCGCCACGCAATTCTTGACCCAGGCGTTGCGCACGCGACCAACGCGCATCGGGATTACCCGCGGTGTCAGTCCTTTGCCACTGTCACCCAGCCATTCAAGGTATTCGTCCGCCGCCTGGTCATCCGTACGATGCGCAGACGAATACACATAACCTGTGCCCACACGGTTATAGAGCGGCACCCGCCATGTCCAACCTGCGCCCAAAGCGGTGGATCTTGTGGCGCTTTCGATCTTGTCGGGATTCGGATGCTCGATCTGCAACGCCATGGCTCGATCATTGGGCAGATAGTCGGAGTAGTCCAAAAATGGCTCACCGAGAGCCTTGTTGATGATCAGCCCCCGAAACCCGGTGCAATCCACGACCATCTCAACGTCATGGCGGCCTTTTGCCTCCAGCATGAGATGACTGACATTGCCCTGTTCATCCAGTTCAACCGTTTGCACCTCATCCTGGATATGCTCCACTCCGCGCTTCGTGCAGACCCTGGTCAGCATGCCGGCAAACTTTACGGCATCCAGGTGATAGGCATACCCAAACCGTTGCTCGAATTCCGGCTGACCCAACTGACGCGCACCTTTGCACAGGCGGGCCAGATCATCATGCGGCGAGATGGACTGTGTAAAATCCCGGTCTCCGTTGCCGAAGCGCAGGAAAAATTCGGCGGCCTCCAGCCCCTCCAGCATCTGGCCGTGGGCAAAGGGGTTCATGTAATCGATGCGATTGCCCTTGGCGTCGTTGTTCCAATTGCAGAATTTCACACCCAGCTTGAAGGATGCGTTGGTCTCGCGAAAGAAACTCCGTTCCGAAATGCCCGCCTGGCGCAGCGTGACAGGCATGCGTGGAACAGTAGCCTCACCCACCCCTACGGTGGAGATATTCGGGCTTTCGATCAGGCAGATTCTCGGTCGATCCTTGGGCCCTGACGTACGTGAAAGCACCATGTCCAGGATCAGTGCGGTCATCCATCCAGCCGTACCGCCACCCACGATGGTGATTTTGTTCAAACGATTGCTCATGTAGTTTTGTCCCTGTTGGCTTGGGAAATTTTTTAGCTGCGTCCCTGTTTTTTACCGGGTTGTATCGCAGCTTTCCCTTTTCGCTGGGGAGAAACTATAGCAGCTTTCCTGCATCCATCTAGGGTCTATGACGAACCCGCATGAACGCGTGGTCTTGCAACGCCTGCCAATCGGTTGGTGTCACGCCAAACACGTATTCACGGTGCAGTTCAGATTTCCTCGCCTTTCTTCAGCAGTTCTTCAATCAGAGCGCGTTGCAGATCAGTGCTGTCGCCGCCTCCGAACTCTGCTGCACCTCCGGAATACAGGCTGCCATACGTCTTGGCGATGTTCACAGTCTGGGCCAGTCCCGAGATGAATTGGTCTTTTTCCAGCAAGGACAACGGGTGGATAAATGCAGCCCACAAGGTGCCATTGGCGATTGCGTAACGTGCATCCAGCGTGCTGTCGAAATTGGCCTGCATCATTCGGATCAAATCTTCCTCCGACAGGGCCTCGGCGCTGCGGATCGGGACCATGGCCCGCATCCGATCCGCATTGACGTCGGTGATGACCAAAACCTGTACGCCTGCGACCGCCAATTGGAACCCGGGACCGCTCGGCTCTGCTTCGGGGTCAAGCGCAAAAAGAATGTTGCCCAGGCGTTCGTAGGTCATCGGCGGTTCGGCTACTGGTGGGCTTTGCACTGTCTCTTGCGCGGCAAGGCTTCCGGCAGTGAAGACAAGAATGAGGGCTAATCGGATCATGATGACACTCCTGCGGGCATTCTTTCAGCATATGTACAAAAACCCGCACTGACCAAACAAAGCTTAGTGAACGCACCTTACTATCATTCAGATACTTGAACGATCTGCAATATCTGATGGCCTATCTGCGATTATACGTCCAGCTTTCATCCCCTATCTATGTTTTGCCGGTCGACGATCCAGTCGACCCGAACCCAGAACCGAAAGGAAGCGTGTAATGAAAACTATCGTCTTCACCGCCCTGGCAGCCGCCATCGCCCTGTCCACCCCGGCCTTTGCCGCCGACGAAATCAACGTGTCAAACGGCATCTCGGCCGCAGGTGCCCCGCTTGCCGCACATGGGGTCGATCTGGTTGCATTGGTCAATGATGGCAATCCGGTCGAAGGCTTCGCCACCCACTCGGCGACCTACGATGGTGCATCCTATTACTTCACCACCGCCGCCAACCTCGAGGCGTTCGAGGCGAACCCGGCGGCCTACCTGCCGCAGCATGGTGGGTTCTGCTCGTTCGGCGTATCGGTCGGCAAGAAGTTTGACGGAGACCCGGATCAGTACCTGGTAGTAGATGGAAAACTGTACCTGTTCCTGAACGCCGAAACCCGCGCCGCCTTCCTGAAGGACGTTCCCGCCACCGCAAAAACGGCGGACGAACAGTGGGCAAATATCAAGAGCATCGCCGTAGGCGAGCTGTAAGTTCTGCCCCCTCTGCCTGCGACGTCAGCGCGTCGCGGGCAGTTTTACGCTGATGATTTCAAGCGCTTTGGCCAATGCAGCCTCGATGCTGAGATCTGTTGTATCCAGTTGCACCGCATCCTCAGCTGGCTTCATCGGCGCAGCGCTGCGCTCTGCGTCCCGCGCATCCCGCTCTTTGACATCCGCCAGAACCCGTTCGCGCGTCACGTCAGCACCTTTTGCACTAAGCTCCAGAAACCGGCGTTCGGCTCGCACTTCTGGGCTGGCCGTTACAAACAGCTTCACCTCGGCTTTGGGACAAATCACCGTCCCGATGTCGCGCCCATCCAAGACGGCCCCACCTGACCTTCGGGCAAAGGCGCGCTGAAAATCCACCAAGGCGGCGCGAACCTCGGGAATCACCGCCACTTTGGATGCGGCCTGCGCGATTTCAGCCGTGCGCAAATCACCCTGCTCAAGCTCTTCAGCCGTCAGGGACTGCACGGCTTCAAGCGCGCCAACCCCTTCGAGGGTACGCCGTCCGACGGCCCGATACAGCAAGCCAGTGTCCAGATGGGAAAACCCGAAATGCGCCGCCACGGCCTTGGAGATCGTGCCCTTGCCCGCAGCCGCAGGTCCGTCAATGGCGACAGTGAAGCTCAACTGCGCTCTACCTTTGCCCCAAGCGACGCCATCAACGGCTCAAAAATCGGGAAGGATGTCGCGATCGGGCCACCATCATCCACGCTTACCGGGTTCTGCGCGCCCATGCCCATCACCATGAACGACATGGCAATGCGGTGATCCAGGAAGCTTTCGCACGTTCCGCCGCCCGAAACCTTGCCGATACCCAACCCTTCGACCGACCACCAGTCGTCACCCTCGTTGACCGTGACGCCGTTGGCTCGCAGACCGCGCGCCATGGCATCGATGCGGTCGCTTTCTTTCACCCGGAGTTCCTTCACTCCGCCCATCATCGTCGTACCCGTGGCGTTTGCGGCAACCACGGACAAAACCGGATATTCGTCGATCATCGAGGCCGCGCGTTCTGGCGGTACATCAATGCCCTTCATGTTTGGCGAGTATTTCGCGCGCAGATCGGCAACCGGCTCGCCGCCCTCTTCGCGCTCGTTTTCATAGGTCAGATCCGCGCCCATCTCGCGCAGCGTCGTGAATAGGCCTGCCCGTGTGGGGTTCAGGCCGATGCCGGGCACCAGCACATCGGAGCCAGGCGTAATCAGCGCCGCACAAACCGGGAAGGCCGCGCTGGACGGGTCACGGGGAACGGCGATGACTTGCGGCTTCAATTCGGGGCGCCCAGTCAAAGTGATGACCCGGCCTTCATCAGTGTCTTCCACCGTAACTTCGGCACCGAACCCGGACAACATCCGCTCGGAATGATCGCGGGTCGCCTCTTTCTCGATAACCACGGTTTTACCGGGGGCATTCAGCCCCGCCAGCAGGACGGCGGATTTCACCTGAGCTGAGGGTACCGGAACTTCGTACCGAACCGGAGTCGGGTCCGCCGCACCGACGATCGTCATGGGCAAACGCCCACCCGAGCGGCCCACGGCCTGCGCACCAAACAACTCAAGCGGATCTGTCACCCGCGCCATGGGACGCTTGTTCAGGCTGGCATCCCCGGTAAACGTCGCCGCAATCGGCGAGGTCGCCATGGCACCCATGATCAGCCGCACCCCGGTGCCGGAATTGCCGCAGTCAATCACCTGATTCGGTTCGGCAAACCCGCCGACACCCACGCCGTGCACGGTCCATTCGCCGCCACCATGATCTGTGACTTCAGCCCCGAAGGCCCGCATTGCCTTTGCGGTGTCCAACACGTCCTCACCTTCGAGCAAACCCGAGATCCTGGTCTCGCCCACCGCCATCGCGCCGAGGATCAGCGACCGGTGCGAAATCGACTTGTCCCCGGGCACCTCTGCCGTGCCGGTCAGCGGGCCGCAGGGATGCGAGGTCATCGGGATGGGCGTTCCGTGTCCGGACATGGGGGCTCCTTTTGCGCTATCAGTGCTCAAGCCGATTAGCGAATTGGCACCGGTTGGTCCAGCGGCAATCAGTCTTTGCGGCGGAAGGTCAGGTAATGGGGCGTGCGACCTTCGCGCAAGGCCTTCTGCTCGTAGCGCGTGGAAATCCAGTCCTCCCACGGCTCGCGCCAATCTGCGGGGCGTTCGGCCAACCACTCGAACCCGGCGCGGGGGACTTCCTCCAGTGTCTGCCGCACATAGTCGGGGATGTCCGTAGCGACCCGGAAGATCGATCCGGGTTTCAATACCTTCGCCAACGGCTCAAGATGTTCCGGTGTCACGAAACGGCGACGATGATGCCGGGTTTTGGGCCACGGATCGGGATACAGAAGAAAGGCGCGCGATATACTGGCCTCTGGCAGCACGTCGAATAGGTCGCGGGCATCGCCGGGATGCACGGCAAGGTTCTCAACCCCGGCCTGTCGGATTTTGCCCAGCAGCATGGCAACGCCGTTGATATAGGGCTCCGCCCCGATGATGCCGATGTCGGGGTTGCTTTGCGCCTGATGAATCAGATGTTCGCCGCCGCCAAAGCCGATTTCCAGCCACACCGGCTTACCGCCGAACAACTTGTTCAAGTCCAGCGGCCTGCGCTCAGGGTTGGTGTCCCAGTCCACCGCGCCGGGCGACAAAGCAGCCAGATCTTCGTTCAGATAGGTCTTTTGGCTGGGCTTCAGGGTCTTGCCCTTGAAGCGGCCATAGAAATTTCTGCGCGGGCGTTGTGGAGTCTCGGTGCTCATGGCCGTCGCCATACTGCGCGCCAGAGAACGTTGCAAGGGGCGCGGTACGCACAAGGTAAAAGCGCGCCCTGAAAGGCGCGCTTTGTGTTGTTCAGATCAGACCGCGGACTTCAACGCATCGACCAGATCGGTGCGCTCCCAGCTGAAACCACCGTCTTCACTCGGCTGGCGACCAAAGTGGCCATAAGCCGCTGTACGTTGGTAGATCGGCTTATTCAGCTGAAGATGCTGGCGAATGCCTCGCGGCGTCAGATCCATGACCTCACCCACGGCTTTCTCGATTGCCGCATCCGCCAATTGGCCGGTACCATGCGTGTCGGCATAGATCGACAGCGGCTTGGACACGCCAATCGCATAGCTCAGCTGAATCGTGCAGCGTTCGGCCATGCCAGCCGCCACGACGTTTTTGGCCAGATAGCGTGCTGCGTATGCTGCTGAACGGTCAACCTTGGTCGGGTCTTTGCCCGAGAACGCGCCGCCGCCATGCGGGGCCGCGCCGCCATAGGTGTCCACGATGATCTTGCGCCCGGTCAGGCCCGCGTCACCATCCGGTCCGCCGATAACGAATTTGCCGGTCGGGTTGACGTGCCATTCGGTTTCAGCCGACAGCCAGCCGTCAGGCAGGGTTTCACGGATATAAGGCTCGACGATGGCGCGGATATCATCCGAAGACAACGCTTCATCCAGGTGCTGCGTAGACAGAACGATCGAGCTAACGCCGACCGGCTTGCCGTCGCGATAAACGACTGACAGCTGCGACTTTGCATCGGGGCCCAAAGCGGGTTCGGTGCCGTTCTTGCGTACTTCCGCGAGACGCCGCAGGATAGCGTGCGAATACTGGATCGGTGCAGGCATCAGCTCCGGAGTTTCAGTCGTGGCATAACCAAACATGATGCCCTGGTCGCCGGCACCCTCGTCCTTGTTGTCCGCAGCATCAACGCCCTGAGCGATATGGGCGGATTGTTCATGCAGCAGGTTGGTTACCTCGACAGTTTCGTGGTGAAACTTGTCCTGCTCGTAACCGATGTCTTTCACACAATCACGAGCGATCTGTTCGATGCGCCCCATGTAATCGTGCAGCTTGTCTTGATCAGTCAGGCCTACTTCACCGCCAATCACAACCCGGTTGGTTGTTGCAAAGGTTTCGCAGGCCACACGGGCTTCTGGTTCTTCGTTTAGAAATGCATCAAGGACAGCATCCGAGATACGGTCGCAGACCTTGTCAGGATGCCCTTCGGAAACGGATTCCGAAGTAAATGTATAGTTCTGTCGGGACATAAATGCGCTCCATTAGGGGTTTCTCCGTCACGCCAGGAAGCCGTTGTGACAGGTCACAGACGCATACGCGCGCTTCAAGATGGGGTCAATCTCTAATTATTTGCTCAGGCGACGGATGCTGAACCACACCAGCGCAGCAAGAAACAATAGCGCCGCAAGAACAGGGCTGTCCCCGATGCGGGAATAAACTGTTGGCTGTTGTGGCTGCGGCAGGATCGCATCCACGTATCCCGCCTTGCCCAAAGCCAATGAGGCCGTGACCTGACCCAGCGGGTCAATCATCGCCGATATTCCGGTATTGGCCGAGCGGATCATTGGCAGACCCTGCTCAATCGCCCTCATCCGGGCTTGTGCCAAGTGTTGAAACGGTCCCGAACGAGTTCCGAACCATGCGTCGTTGGTGATCTGCAACAGAAAGTCCGCCCGACCCGGCGCCCCGTTTACACCCTGCGGGAACACGGCTTCGTAACAGATCAGAGGCAACGCCTTTCCCATTTTGCCAAAATCTAAGAGATCGGGCCCTGGCCCCGCGCTGAATCCATGCCCCGCTGTGGCCGCCAGCCCATAAATCCCAAAACGGCCCATCAAATCGCCAAGAGGTACATATTCTCCAAACGGGGCCAAATGGTGTTTGTCATACAGACCGCTCTGCCGCCCGGCTTCATCCAGATAGACCATCGAGTTAAAGATCCTCGGACCGTCTCCGCGCTGGATCCCCAAAACCACAGCCGTCCCCTGAGCTGCATCCGTGATGGAGGCCAAATACGGTTGTGCGCTGCCCAGCCAGGCCGGAACTGCGGTCTCGGGCCAGACGATCAGGTCCGGTCTGGGCAAAGCGGCGGAATACTCAATCTGACGGGCGAAGAACAAAGGCGCATACGCCGGGTCCCACTTTTGGTGCTGCGGCGCGTTAGGCTGAACAATACGAACTGTGTGCGGGCCGTCCTGAACCCTTGGCCGTATCGACGCATAGCCCATCGTCAGGACCACCATCACAGCTGCAAAACTCAGTGGCCGGGCCAGCGCCTGCAAGCGTCTTTCCTGAACCAATGCGGCCCCTATTGGAAACGCCACGGCATATGTCAGCGCATTCAGGCCATACGGCCCCACCAGAGACAGCAACTGCGCCATAGGTGTATCCACCCAGATTTGCGCCACACCGGCCCATGGGAACCCGGTCAGTACGTAACCCCGAGCCAGTTCGGCCAGAGACAGCGTCACAACCAGAAAATTGCTTTGTCGCATGGCCGTTGCGCCGAAATGTCGTGACAGTCGAAAGGCGACAGCCCAGAACAAGGCAAGCCCGCCGGCCATGAACACCAGCGCAAACGGTGCCATCCAGGCATGGCGCTCTGCGTCCACCTGAAAAGGCTCGATGATCCAGCTGAGTGCATGCGCAAAATAGCCGGTGGCGAAAAACCAGCCGACCCAACCCGCGCGAGCGCGGGTTTCACTGGCAAGGAAAACCGGAACGATCAAAATCAGCGCAAGAACCGTAGCGCCCCAATGCCCATGCGGTGCTTGACCAAAAGCACCGATCGCGCCCAGAGCGGCGGAGGCGAACAATCTAAACGATAACGGCCAGCCCCGGACAGGCGTCATGCAGCAACGTCCGGTAGCATGACGCGCAACCGTTTGATGCGCCGCGGGTCGGCGTCAACCACTTCGAATTCCGGGCCTTCAGGATGGATCACGACCTCGCCGCGCGCCGGAACACGCCCGGACAGCATGAAAACAAGCCCGCCCAGCGTATCGATGTCTTCTTCATCCACGTCCTCATGGCTGGTCAGGGACCGGCCGATCTCAGCCTCGAAGTCCTCAAGCGGCACACGAGCCTGCACCAGGTAGCAGCCCGGCTTTTCCTGCACCCAGAGCTGATCTTCGGCTGCATCATGTTCGTCCGCGATCTCACCTACGACCTGTTCTATCAGGTCTTCGATTGTCAGCAGCCCATCCACGCCGCCATACTCATCAATCACCAACGCCATATGGCGACGTTCGGTCTGCATCTTGGTCAGCAGGACACCAATTGGCATCGAAGGCGGCACGAACAGAAGCGTGCGCAACATAGATTTCAGGTCAAACTTGTCCGCACCGCCATTGAAACCATGGGTCAGTGCGAAATCCTTGAGGTGAACAAAGCCCAGCGGCGTATCCAGTGTTCCTTCATAGACCGGGATTCTGGACAATCCACTGTCCCGGAACACATCTGCCAGTTCATCCTTGGTGATGGTAGAAGGGACCGCGATGATCTCAGCCGTGGGAATGGCCACGTCTTCGACGCGCATCCGGCGCAGGTTCATCATCCCGCGGGGCTGAGCCACCGCTGCACTCTGCCCGTTTACCACCGGGTTTTGTTGACTCTCTTGACCCGAGAACGCATCGAAAATTCGGGAAATAAACCCGCTTTTCTCTTGAGTATTATTGCTGCTGTCCTGAGATTGCGCGCTTTGCGCCGCCCTAGAACTGCCGTCTGTTTCGCCCATTACCTTGTTCCAACTAATCGGGTCACCTGACCCACTTCATACCTTATATGGGTCATCTATACCTAACTTGCCAAGTATCTCGACCTCAATCCCTTCCATCAGAGCGGCATCGGGGTCACGAATGTGATCATATCCCAGCAAATGCAACGTTCCGTGGACAAGCAGATGAACGACGTGATCGTCAAAGTCCTTGCCTGCCTCATCGGCCTCTCGTGCACATGTGTCGAAGGAAATTGCAATATCACCCAGAGGGATTTCACCGGTGAAATCCGGCTCGGGCGGTTGGGGCACTTGTCCGGCTTGGTCCGGGGACAAATCTTCAGCCGGCCAGCTCAGAACGTTGGTTTCGGTTGGTTTGCCGCGAAACTCGGCATTCAGTTCCGAAATGCGCGCGTCATCGCAACCCAGAACGCTGACCTCGCAACACCCCGGGTCCAGTTCCGCATAGGACAGAACCGCAGAGATCGCCTGCCGCGACAAAGACTGAAGCCCCTGCCACCGGTCGTCTTCGACAGTGAGTTCCAAATTCATCTTATCGTACAACAGCCCTGTGAATGAGCCTTGCACTCAACTGGTTTCGCGGCCCGCATCAGCCTCATACGCCTCGATGATCGCGGCCACAAGCGGGTGACGCACCACATCCTTCGACGTGAAATAGTTGAAACTGATATTGGGAATCGTTTTCAACAGTCTTTCCGCATCCTGGAGCCCAGACTGAACGCCGCGTGGCAAATCCACCTGAGACCTGTCGCCGGTGATTACCATGCGGCTGCCCTCGCCCAGACGAGTCAGGAACATCTTCATCTGCATGGTCGTGGCGTTCTGTGCTTCGTCCAACACCACAAAAGCATTGGCCAACGTGCGTCCACGCATGAACGCCAGCGGTGCTATTTCGATTCGTTTTTCCTCGATCAGCTTGGCCAACTGCTTGCCGGGCAGGAAATCATTCAGCGCATCGTAAAGCGGCTGCATGTAGGGATCGACCTTGTCCTTCATGTCACCCGGTAGATAGCCCAGTTTCTCACCCGCCTCGACGGCGGGACGGCTCAGGATGATTCGATCCACATGTCCGCCAATAAACATCGACACACCAACAGCGACGGCAAGATAGGTTTTACCCGTGCCAGCTGGCCCGATGCCGAAGGCAAGCTCGTTTTGAAACAGTGACTGCACATAAGCCTTCTGGGCGTCCGTACGCGGTTCGACCAGTTTCTTGCGGGTCTTGATCTCGACTGAACCGCCCTTGAACATTTCAAGCTGGTCGCCGTCGCGGCTGCCGGTCCCCTGTTCCGAAACACCCATCCGCAGTTCCCGGTCCACGTCCGCGGCCTCAACCTCGCGCCCGCCTTCCAACCGCGTGTAAAGGGATTGCAGCACCTCAATAGCCTGCTTCTGAGCGTCTTCATCGCCCATCACGACAAGCTGATTGCCGCGGCGTACGATCTGGACGGTAAGCTTGCTTTCGATGTCGGTCAGATTGCGGTCGTATTCGCCACACAGGTCAATCAACAATCGGTTGTCGGGAAACTCTACAAACGCCTCGCGTTGGGGCATTTCATCTTGCGGTGGGGTCAGGGCACCGATGGCCAATCCGTTCTCCTGTCTTGGCAGTTCACCCCGAGCGTAGACAACAAATCTCGGTGGGCGCAAGCCACAGTTTCAAAAATAAACCCACTGATGACAAAAGCGCCGATCACATAAAAGGAAAATGCCAGTCAGACGCGCATCAGAAAGTATAGTTCAACCCGAATCTCAAACCGCCGTATTTCGGTGTCGACTTCGTGGAAAAGCCGGAACCGAATTGAATGTCTTCGGATTTGAACTGGACGTATTCGTATTCGCCGGTGACTGACCAATTGTCGGTCAGCTTGTGTTCGGCACCGATGCTTGCGGTGTATCCGCCCCGCCTGTCCGACGCCGAAAAGCTCTGTACCGAAGTTCCCGATGTGATGCTGTTGGTCGTTTCAACATCGCCCCACAGATAACCGACACTGAAAAAGTAGAGAACCCGACCGTTTCGGCTTGTCAGGCCGCTTCGATATCTGAGGGACAAAACGTCAGATATCTCTGCCTCACCCTGAACGTTCGAACCGCCGATCTGGGCCCTGACACTATCGTCCAAGGATCCGAAATCATATCCGACTTCAAAACCGTAGACAAAATCACGGCCACCCCTGGAGGGCAAAACACCGCGCCAACCACCGCGAAAGCCACCATAGGCTCCGGATACGTTCAGGTCGCCAATATCAAACAGCCCGGCGGGTGTTCTCAGTCCAAATCGATCATCCCCGCCCGATCCGTAGCCGCCGGAAACCCCCAGGTAAAATGCACTGACGTCACTGCTGAATTTCTTGGGGCTAATTAAAACTGGATCGGCTGTTTTGCCCTTCAAATCCCCGGCGATCGTCGCGCTGGCAAGTAGAGTGACCGCGGAAGCCACGGGCAAGGTTTTCACCAGGCTCAAGGCCCTGAAGCTCTTCAAGATTGACACTCGTACCTCCATCACTCCGATCTCCGGATCGGTGCATAATCGTTTTTTAGACGCAAAAACTGGCGCCCGAAAAAACATGGCTCCTCTCGGAGCATAGTTCCAAGCAATAAATCAAGGGTAAATTTTGGAAACAAACACCAACTATGGTGCTTGAACGGCGGAATCTCACCGACTCAGAGCAATTCACCTGCCAAAGAGTTGGCGCCCGACTCGGTGATCCGTACCTCTTTCAGATCACCAACGGCAATCTCGGGGCCTTTTACGTGAACCGAATGAAGATACTCGGATTTTCCGACCATTTGACCAGGCAGGCGGCCCGGTTTTTCAAACAAGACGCGGACTGTACGGCCAACCATACCGTCCTGAATTTCCCTTTGGTGTCGCGTGATAAGGGCCTGAAGGCGCTGTAACCGTTCATCCGCCGCAGCCGGATCAACCTGAGCCCGCTCGGCCGCAGGTGTTCCCGGGCGTGTGGAGTATTTGAATGAATAGGCGTAGCCGTATTTGACCTCTTCAACCAAATCCATCGTTGCCTGAAAATCCTCTTCGGCTTCCTCGGGGAAGCCGACGATGAAATCCCCTGACATCACGATATCCGGGCGCGCTGCACGAATGCGCTCGATCAGGCGCAGATAGCTCTCTGCCGTGTGACTGCGATTCATCCGCTTGAGAATACGGTCCGAGCCCGACTGAACCGGCAGGTGCAGATACGGCATCAGCTTGTCACAGGTGCCATGCGCCTCGATCAGGTCATCCGCCATGTCATTTGGGTGCGACGTGGTAAAACGGATTCGCTCCAGTCCGTCGACCTTGTTCAGTTCCCAGATCAAACCCGCCAGGGTCATGTCACCATTCACCCCGGCCCCATGATAGGCGTTGACGTTCTGCCCCAACAAGGTGATCTCGCGCACACCACGTTCGACCAAATCGTGGGCTTCACGGATGATGCGATCCGCCGGACGGCTGACTTCAGCACCACGGGTATAAGGCACGACGCAGAAGGCGCAGAACTTGTCGCAGCCTTCCTGAACCGTCAGAAACGCCGTCGGGCCGCGTTTGGCCTTGGGACGGTTTTTCAGCTTTTCGAACTTGTCTTCCTCGGGGAAGTCAGTGTCCAGCGCCTTTTCGCCCGCTCGGGTCTTGGCCTCCATCTCGGGCAGACGATGATAGCTTTGCGGACCAACGACCAGATCAACCAGCGGCTGGCGGCGCATGATCTCTTCACCTTCGGCCTGCGCAACGCATCCCGCCACACCGATTTTCAGGTCAGGCTTTTCGGCCTTCAGCCCCTTGAAGCGACCGAGTTCCGAATACACTTTCTCAGCCGCTTTTTCGCGGATGTGACAGGTGTTCAGCAGGATCATATCGGCATCATCAGGCGTCTTGGTTTCGACATAGCCCTGCCCGCCCAGCGCCTCGGACATGCGTTCGCTGTCATAGACATTCATCTGACAGCCATAAGTCTTGATAAACAGCTTCTTCGGTTCGGACATGGGACGGGCCTTTGCATTCGCTGGATCGGCGTCGTCTATACGCTTAGAACGCCGCTTGCAATGCGGGCGCAATTACCCGAATTTGGCAGGACTTTCCAGCAAAGCCGGACCCAAAAGCACCCGATGACATACGATTCCCTCGACCATTTCCTTAAATCGGGCCAAGCCGCATTGGCCAAGGGCCCGGTTGCTTTGATTTTTGCCGAGGACGAGGTGGAGTTGGCCAGCACGCTGCATCATCATCTGACGCTGGGCTTCAAATCAGTCATCGTATTTGCGCCGGACGAGTTTCATCTGACTGATGACCTGTCCGCCAAGGTCCATCGGGTCCGTTTGAAATGTGTTCCGCGGTTGGTTGTGTTTGAAACAATAAACAGGATCATTCAGGCCGCACCCGGTATCTGGATGTATTATTGCTACAACGCCGAATACCTGTTTTTTCCATATTGCGAAACACGCAGCGTGGGCGAGATGCTGGTCTTTCACAGTGAAGAGCGTCGCAATGCGATGCTCAGCTATGTCCTCGACCTTTACGCAGAGGATCTGACCGCAAATCCCAACGGCGTGGCCCCAGATCAGGCCATGTTCGACAGCGCAGGGTATTACGCCCATACCCGACACGACCCAAGCGGCCAACCGCTGGACCGTCAGGTAGATCTTTCCGGTGGGTTGCGGTGGCGATTCGAGGACCACATTCCTTACGAACGTCGCAGGATCGACCGCATCGCTTTGTTCAAGGCTCAAAAAAACTTGGTGCTGAGACCCGACCACACCTTTAACGAACCGGAATACAATACCTATTCCTGTCCCTGGCATCACAACTTAACGGCCGCTATCTGTTCCTTCCGGGCCGCGAAAGCTCTGAAATCCAATGCTGGGTCAACATTTGACATCCGCAGCTTTCGCTGGCGCAATTCGGTGCCGTTTGAATGGCGGTCACGCCAGTTGCTGGATCTCGGGCTGATCGAATCAGGTCAGTGGTTCTGAGCCGGCTTAGCGCTGCAACAATATCGGAAACCAATCCTCGCGCAGGCGCTGTCCCGGCGTCATGTCATGACCGGGAAACGGGGGCGAGGTTCGGCCGGGGCGCTCTACATACCGGGCATCGTCGCCTACCAGCCGCAGTGAAAAGGCGCGGCGACGGCTGTCTGACTGGTTTCCGCGCGCGCCGTGCAGCGTGCGATAGTTGAATGCAACGGCATCGCCGGGCTCCATCTCGAATTCGACAACCTTCATACCCTCGGCATCCGGGTCCGGCACTGGGATGTACTGACCTTCATCCGCGAAAAAGCCTTCTTCGGAAACCCATCGGGTCGGCAGAACCTCCTTCTCCCAACGGTGTGACCCGGCGACGCAACGCAGGGTCGCCTGCCTGACCGGATCAAGCGGAGACCAGAAGCTGATCGTCTGCTGACCCTCGACGAAATAATAGGGACCATCCTGATGCCACGGTGTCGCCATCGACGTTCCGGGTTCTTTGACCAACACGTGATCATGAAACATCTGAACGCTTTTCGATTGCATCAGATCAGCTGCAACCTCGGCCGCGGGAGAGGTCTCGATCACCTCGCGGAACTGTGGAATCCGGGTCCAGTTGCAATAATCATCAAAGAAACGACCTGTTTCACCGGCCTTCTTGTTTTCGGACGCGTACGGGCCGGGATCGGTCATATTCGCAGCCACCCCGTCCCGCAGCTGATCCACGTGGTTCGCGAACAATCCTTTGATCAGCACGACGCCATCCGCCTGATAAGTATCGATCATCTGCTGAGAAACAAGAGAGTGTGGCATCAGAGGCTCCTATGGATTTTCTGTTTATTGCTCTGAAAAATGTATTCTGTTCAAATCATATCTTTAGAAGCTATTATTAACCTCATGTTATATATTTCGCTGCGCCAATATGAATATGTCTGTGCAGTCGGGCGCCACGGCAGTTTGTCGGCGGCAGCCCAACATCTCAATGTTTCACAACCAGCCTTGTCTACTGCTCTGACGCGCGTTGAAGCCCATTTGGGGTATCCGTTATTCGTCCGCCGGCGCGGGGCGGCCATGGCGCTGACACCTCAGGGGCGTAGTTTCATAGACCGGGCTGAGGTCCTGCTGAAAAATGCTGCCCGAATCGAGGCGTCCGATACCTCCGTACCGGAAACAACCAAACTGAGATTAGGCTGCTTTACGGATCTGGCCCCCTTCCTGTTGGCTCCGGCCCTGCAACATCTTCGCGCCACCTTCGCCGATATCAACCTTACATACGTGGCGGAGTCTTTCGAAGGACTGCTGAATGGATTGATGGAGGGTCAGATTGACATCGCGATTACCTACGACCTGACCATGGACGCTGGGTTCGCTCGTACAAAACTGTTCGACAGCAGGCCGAAGGCCCTGATGCCCCCGGATCACCCACTGGCGACAACCACCGAAGTCACTCTTGCTGCGCTGGAAAGCTACCCGCTGATTTTGTCTGCGGAAGGCTTGTCGGCGCAACATATTCTTGGCCTGTTTCGGCAAAACGGTCTACGCCCGTCCGTCGCACACCGGGCGGCTTCACTAGAGATTCAACGCAGCCTTGCGGCTCATGGTGAGGGAATCGGGATCAGCTATGCCAGCCCACCCAGCACCTTCAGCTATGACACCAAGCGTCTGGTCAGCGTGCCTATCACCGATCGGGACGCAGCAGAATCCGTTGTTCTGGCACGCCACGGAACGGGTCCAGCTGACACGGTCATAGGAAAGGCTGAACACGTTTTACTGGCCGGGCTGACGGGCGTTTAAGATCTTATTTCCTGCGCAAGCGGATGACGACATCGACAGACGCGATTTCGACACCTTCCGGCGCCTCGGGAAGACGCTGAATGACAAGCTGATCCGACGGCGCATCACTTAGCCGCGCGTCGTCTTCCCAATAGAAATGTGGATGATCATGCGTGTTCGTGTCGAAGTAGCTCTTGGATCCGTCCACCGTAATTTCCTGCAGCACACCTGCATCGCAAAACGCACGCAGAGTGTTGTAGACCGTTGCCAGAGACACGGCATCCCCGTTCGCCTTCGCCGATTCAAAAAGGCTTTCAGCAGTGACATGGCGATGTCGGCCGTCGCCCACCAGAAGCTCGGCCAGCGCCACGCGCTGACGCGTCGGTCGCAAGCCGGCATTCACCAGCCAACCCGTTGCGATTTCGCGGCTCTGAGGTGTCATCGATCCGATACCCATTATTGCTGCCTTTATATATAGGGGCGCATCACCGGCAATTTCAAATGAAATTCATTCGCAAGATAAGTGTCAACACAACATGATGTGGCGAGCTGCTCTTGCAGGACCTTGCAAACGGGTGCTAGACGAGGCCAGATGTAAAGACAGACCCCCGGCAGGAAAGGCGGCAGAATGGCCCAGTTCCCAAGCAGTTTTGACAAAGATGATCTGCTGAAATGCGCTCGTGGCGAGTTATTTGGCCCCGGCAATGCACAATTGCCCGCCCCACCGATGCTGATGATGGACCGGATCACCGACATCTCGGCTGATGGTGGTCTGCACGGCAAAGGCAATGTGCTGGCCGAATTTGATATCACACCTGACCTTTGGTTCTTTGACTGCCACTTCCCCGGCAACCCGATTATGCCTGGTTGTCTGGGCCTTGACGGGCTGTGGCAACTGACCGGCTTCAACCTTGGCTGGCGTGGTTGGCAGGGGCGCGGCATGGCTGTCGGCGTAGGTGAAGTAAAGCTGACCGGCATGGTCCGCCCGGACCGTAAGATGCTGACGTATAAAATCGATTTCAAAAAAGCGATTCAAACACGCCGCCTGACAATGGGTGTGGCAGATGGCATCGTCGAAGCCGATGGCGAGATGATTTATGATGTCAAAGACATGAAGGTCGTTCTATCCGAGGCTTGAACCTGAACGGTCTGAAATAAGGAGTGCGCACATGCGTCGAGTAGTCGTCACCGGTCTGGGGGTTGTGTCCTCGATCGGGAACAATGCTGAAGAGGTTCTGGCCTCGCTCAAAGCAGGCAAATCCGGGATCGTGGCCAGCGAGCAGATGGCCGAACATGGTTTTCGCAGCCAGATCGCAGGTACGCTCAAGATCGACGTGGCCCAGCATGTGGACAAGCGTACATTGCGCTTCATGGGTCCCGGGGCCGCCTATGCACATATCGCCATGAGCCAGGCGATTGCCGATTCAGGGCTGACAGAAGACCAGATCGTCAACCCCCGTACTGGGCTGGTTGCAGGTTCTGGCGGACCATCGACCAGCGCCATGCTGACGGCGCATCAGACCGTTCTGAAGACAGGCGCGACCAAGCGGATCGGGCCATTTGCCGTGCCGAAATGCATGTGCTCGACGATTTCGGCAAACCTGGCGACGGCATTCAAGATCAAGGGCATAAATTATTCGATCACGTCCGCCTGCTCGACTTCGCTGCATTGCATTGGCAACGCGGCCGAACAGATCATGCTGGGCAAGCAGGATGTGATGTTCGCCGGCGGCGGAGAGGAACTGGACTGGACCCTGTCCTGCCTGTTCGACGCAATGGGCGCGATGTCGTCGAAATATAATGACACACCCGACAGAGCCTCGCGCGCGTTCGACGAAAACCGCGATGGTTTCGTGATCTCGGGCGGTGGTGGAATCGTTGTTTTGGAAGAGCTGGGCCACGCTTTGGCGCGCGGCGCCAAAATTTATGCTGAAGTTACAGGTTATGCCGCAACTTCAGACGGCCACGACATGGTTGCCCCTTCAGGTGAGGGCGGCGAGCGCGCGATGCGTCTAGCTCTGGATACCGTGCCCGAGGGGCGCAAGGTTGGCTATATCAATGCCCATGGCACCTCGACCCCCGTCGGCGATGTGGGTGAGGTCGAGGCCGTGCGTCGCATCTTTGGCGAAGGCAATGTGCCACCTATCTCGTCGACCAAGTCGATGACAGGCCACGCTCAGGGCGCGGCGGGTGCGCTTGAGACGATTTTCTGCCTGCTGATGCTGGAAAACGATTTCATTACACCATCGATCAATGTCGATACGCTTGCCGAAGGCATTCAGCCCGGTGAAATTGCAACTCAAGTGGTTGAAAACGCAGGACTGGACAGTGTCATGACCAACAGCTTCGGCTTTGGCGGCACAAACGGGTCCATGGTTTTGTCAAAGTATAACGGGTGAAAGTAATGTCGGATCTTCTCAAAGGTAAACGCGGCCTGATCATGGGCGTGGCCAATGACCGCTCGATTGCTTGGGGCATTGCCAAGGCCATGCACGAGGCTGGTGCCGAACTGGCTTTCACCTATCAGGGCGAGGCATTTGGCAAACGGTTGGAGCCGCTGGCTCAGAGCCTGGGCAGCGATTTCATGGTCGATGCGGATGTCACCGACGACGAGTCGCTGGATCGCGCTTTTGGCGAACTGGCCGAACGTTGGCCCACCATCGATTTTTTGGTCCATGCTATCGCATATTCGGATAAGTCCGAGCTGACAGGTCGTTTCCTGAATACCACACGCGCGAATTTCAAGCATTCGATGGATGTCTCGGCCTATTCCTTCATAGAGGTCGCGCGCCGCGCCTATCCTTTGATGAAAGACAATGGCGGTTCCCTGCTGACCCTGACTTATCAGGGATCCAACCGGGTTGTACCGAACTACAACGTGATGGGTGTCGCAAAGGCTGCGCTGGAATCGGCAACCCGGTATCTGGCCAACGATCTGGGGCCCGATGGCATCCGCGTAAACGCAATTTCCCCGGGACCGATGAAGACTCTCGCCGGGGCAGCCATTGGCGGCGCGCGCAAGACCTACAAGTTCTGCGATCAGAATGCGCCGTTGCGTTCTAACGCAACACTTGAAGCGGTCGGCGGTACCGCAGTGTATCTAACCTCGGATGCAGGTGCCTGCACTTCAGGTGAGATCATCCGCGTTGATGGTGGTTTCCACGTACTGGGCATGCCTCAGCCCGAAGCCATGTGACTATTTCTTTCCCTGCCGCTGCCCAGATTTCACCATCATTTCGCGGCAGGAAAACAATATGAGCAAGCTAGACCAAATCATCGCAAACAATGCACGCGCAACGCAAAATCGGCGTAAGCCCGGTTTTCTCAGCCAACGGGCCAGAGTGCTTTTGCTAACATTGACTTCACTGTTGCTGGTGTTTGTCTTCTTTACTCAGCCACAGATGCGTGCCGCGATTCACTCTCTGATGGGCTGAGATACGGGCCGGACATCCGGCCCGAACCTCGTCTTAGTTGACTGAAACGACTTCGATCTCGAAAACCAGATCCTGCCCGGCCAGCGGGTGATTTGCATCCAGCGTAACAGTGGCTTCGTTCGAATCCACGACCGTTACCGGTACGGCCTGACCCTCTGGTGTTTGCATCTGCAACTGTGTCCCGGGATCCAGAGGAATGTCATCCGGAATACCTTCGCGGGGAATTTCCTGACACATTGCAGGGTTGATCGGGCCGTAGGCGTCCGTGCAGGCAATCTCGACCCGCGTCTTGTCCCCGGTGGACAGACCCGGCATGGCACTGTCCAAACCCGGGATGATCTGGCCCGACCCAACCACGAATTCCAGCGGGTCACGCCCGTCAGAGCTGTCAAAGACTTTTCCGTCCAGCAACGTCCCGGTGTAGTGAATGCGAACCGTGTCGCCCTGTTTTATTTCAGTCATCGTGGCCTCCGGCCGTTCTAAAGAGTTAAGCGGCCAACCCTAGAGGTTGACACAATGTTGTAAAGCCTCGGCCCTTTCACCCCATTCCCCGATGTGCCAACCTGCGCGCAATCAGAGGAGGATCATATGGCGATCACGACCTGTGTGTTCGACGCCTACGGTACATTATTCGATGTTGCTGCGGCTGCCCGACAGGCGGCAGACGAGCCGGGCTTTGAAGCGCTGAAAGACAAGTGGCCCACAGTCGCGGGACATTGGCGCCTGAAGCAACTGCAGTACACATGGCTACGCGCCGTAGCGGATGCGCATGCGGACTTCTGGGATGTCACCCAGGACGGGCTGGATTGGGCCTTGGAAGCCGCGGGCTTGCAAGGCGACCCGGAACTGCGCCAGCGTCTGCTTGATCTCTATTGGGAGTTGCAGGCTTACCCTGAGGTTCCTGCCATGTTGAAAACCCTCAAGGATGGTGGGCTGCGGACAGCCATCCTGTCCAACGGTTCGCCCCCCATGCTGGAAGGCGCAGTGCAATCTGCCGGGATTGGCGATGTGCTGGATGATATTCTGTCGGTCGAAAGTGTCGGCGTCTTCAAACCCCATGCCCGCGTCTATGATCTGGTGCAAGAAAGGTTTGGCTGTGCCCGCGATGAGGTTTTGTTCGTCAGCTCAAACGGTTGGGATGCTGCCGGGGCCAGCGGGTACGGTTTTGTAACCGCATGGGTCAATCGGATTTCTGAACCTATGGACCGCCTTCCGTGGACACCTGCACATGTGTTGTCCGATTTGACCTCGGTTCCCAAGTTGGCCGGTCTCTGATGCCAGAATTCATGACAACGGACGGCAGGCGCATCTACTATGAGGAAACCGGGACCGGCACACCGCTTTTGTGTCTGGCCGGCTTGACCCGAAACAGCCGCGATTTTTCATTCTTTGCGCCATATGCCTCTGACCTGCGCATGATCACTATGGATTACAGGGGGCGCGGCCGTTCGGAATATGATCCCGATTACATGAACTACAACATCTTTCGCGAATCCCATGACGCGATTGAGCTGCTGGATGTTCTGGGGATCCAGAGAGCCGCCATTCTGGGCACATCGCGCGGCGGACTGATCGCCATGACGCTGGCCGCAAGCCATCCTGAACGTCTTGCCGCTGTTATTCTGAATGACGTGGGACCAGTTATCGAGCCGACGGGTATAGCTAAAATCATGGCCTACGTGGGCACACAACCCGCTGCCAAAACCCATGATGAAGCTGCCGCTGCATTGAAACACGTCATGGAAGCGCAATTTCCCGGAGTTCCGTTGGAAACCTGGCGCAAACAGGCTGAAATTCAGTATGAAATGCGGGACGATGGGCTGAAACTTCGATATGATCCAGCCTTGCGCAAAGCGCTTCTTGAGCAAGCTGCAAGCGGGGCAGCACCGGATTTATGGATACTCTTTGAAGCCTTGCGCGACATTCCCACCGGTGTGATCCGGGGCGCGAATTCCGATATTCTGGGCTCGAACACGCTGACGGAGATGCACAGCCGCCTTCCCGGCCTGATTTCGATCGAAGTGCCCGATCGTGGGCATGTTCCGTTCCTGAACGAACCCCAATCACTGGACCTGATACAGAAGGTATTGAAGAACGCCGCATGAGCACACTTGAGATGATCGAAGCCGCCGCAGATCGGCTGAAAGGACACGTCCGCGAAACACCGATCCTGTCGTCGCCCTTTCTCGACAACCTCGCAAGCCGCCGAATCTGGGTCAAACCGGAATGCCTGCAACATACCGGCAGTTTCAAGTTTCGCGGCGCGTGGTCGGCCATTTCCGCGCTGGATGAGGGCGTACGCAAGCGCGGCGTGATCGCATATTCATCGGGCAACCACGCGCAGGGCGTTGCGATGGCTGCTTCGAAACATCGTATTGCCTCGGTCATCGTCATGCCGTCAGACGCGCCGCAACTCAAGATCGACAATACCCGCGCGCTGGGCGGAGAAGTCGTTTTGTACGATCGCGCGAATGAAAGCCGGGAGGAGATTGGCGAAGCCATCGCGGCAGAGCGTGGTCTGACCTTGATCCGCCCCTATGACGAACCGCAGGTCATCGCGGGGCAAGGCACAACTGGGCTTGAAATCGCGAAGCAGGCTGCGGAACTTGGGGTTTCGCATGCGGATGTTCTGATCTGTTGCGGCGGAGGGGGTTTGACCTCTGGCATTGCGCTGGCATTGGAAAAACACGCGCCGAACTTGCGGGCGCGGCCCTGTGAGCCGGAAGGGTTCGACGACGTCAAACGATCATTGGCGTCAGGTCAAATTCAAAACAACACTGCGGCTTCAGGAAACATATGCGATGCCATCCTGACACCACAGCCTGGCGACATCACCTTTCCGATTCTTCATCGTCTTTGTGGGCCCGGAATGTCTGTCACAGAAGAAGAGGCGTTGCAGGCCATGGCACATGCATTTCTGCGCCTCAAAATCGTATTGGAGCCCGGTGGTGCCGTAGCGCTGGCCTCGGCCCTTTTCCGGGGCAACGAGATCGAGGGTGACGATGTGATCGTCGTCACCTCGGGCGGTAATGTCGATCCGGAAATATTCGCTAAGGCGTTGGAATTCCTGACCTGACAAGTGTACCAAAGCCGTGCAAATTGCACCAGGAACGCCGTGACGACAAGGACCTTTGTCATGATGATCGCTGATCTGGGCGACGTGAAGCTGAACTATCGCATCGACGGCCCCACGGGCGGTGCACCCATTGTGTTTGCCAATTCCCTGGGAACCGACCTGCATCTATGGGATGCGGTGCTGCCATACATGCCCGACGGGCTGCGCATCATCCGATATGACAAGCGTGGGCACGGGCAATCCTCGGTGCCGCCTGCACCCTATTCGATGGGCGCTTTGGTGCGGGATGCAGAGGCGCTGCTGGATCACCTTCAGGTTCGCGATTGCGTCTTTGTCGGCCTCTCGATTGGCGGGATGATCGCGCAGGGGCTGGCGGTCAAACGCATGGACCAGATTCGTGCGCTGGTGCTGTCGAACACCGCTGCCAAGATCGCCACGCCTTCGGTCTGGCAAGAGCGCATTCAGGCGGTGCGAAAGGGTGGGATCGAGGCTCTGGCCGACGCCACGATGGAGCGCTGGTTCTCGCGCGAATACCGCCGCGCGCAAAACCACCTGCACTGGCGCGATATGATGGTCAGCCAACCAGTCGAAGGGTATCTGGGCTGCTGTGCCGCCATTGCCGGTACCGACTTTTATACCCCCACAAGCGGCCTGCGCCTGCCCACGCTTGGGATTGCGGGCAGCGAAGACGGATCTACACCGCCCGATCTGGTGCGGGAAACGATTGATCTTGTTCCCGGATCCCGATTTCGGCTGATCCGCCGCGCAGGACATTTGCCTTGCGTTGAGAAACCCGCGGAATACGCAGAAATCCTGACCGGATTTCTGACCGAAATCGGACATGTCTGAAGGAGAATGACATGGCGTCCTTCCTGTTGGTCCATGGCTCGTGTCACGGCGCCTGGTGCTGGCGCGACCTGATCCCCGCTTTGGAAACCCTGGGCCATTGCGCCCGCGCCATCGACATGCCCAGCCATGGTGCAGACCCCACGCCGGTGGCCGACGTCACGCTGGACAGTTGCCGCGATGCCATTTTGAACGCCTGTACACCCGATACGATCATCGTCGGCCATTCCTGGGCCGGCTTTCCGATCAGCGCAGCAGCCGAGGCGCGTCCAAATGCGATGCGCGCCTTGATTTATCTGTGCGCCTATGTCCCTCGGGATGGTCTTTCGATGGCAGAAATGCGCAGACGCGGGCCGCGGCAAACCATAGTTCACGCGGTAGAAAAATCTGCAGACGGGCTTTCCTACACCGTGTCCGTAGATGCCATCCCAAAGCTGTTTTATCACGACTGCCCGGACGACATCCTGCCTTACGCGTACGCGCGCCTGTGTCCGCAAGCCATCCATCCACAAGAAACACCGCTGACAGTCGGTCCGCGCTTTGCCAAAGTCCCCAAGGCCTATATCCGAACAACCGATGACCACACGATTCCAACCGAGTACCAGGCAGACATGAGTGCCTGCGTTCCCGAAGATCTTCGGCGCACAATCGACAGCTCACATTCACCGTTTTTTTCACATCCGCAGGAATTGGCTGAGCTTTTGTCCGAACTGGCAGGCAAACTCTAGTAACCTGTCTTAACGACATGGGTTGTGAGGGCGAACTCTCTCTTCCCTCATTCGTCGAGCATGAATAGGGTGCCGCACACAACTCATTTGTTCTGGTCCCATGCGTCTGCCGTTTTTCTTCATCCTCAGCATCGTCATGATCGATGCCATGGGCATTGGTCTTGTGATGCCGATCATGCCGCAACTGATTGTCGAGGTTCAGGGCGGCACCCTGGCCAATGCCGCAATCTGGGGCGGTGTGCTGAGTACAGCGTTTGCGGCAATGCAATTCATCTTTGGGCCCATTCTGGGAAACCTGTCCGATGCTTATGGGCGCAGAACCGTATTGCTGGTGTCTTTGTTCGTTATGGCCTTGGACTACATCGTCATGGCCGTGGCGGGCAGCATCTGGCTTTTGCTGGCCGGTCGTATCATCGGAGGCATTACGGCGGCCACCCATTCGACAGCCGCGGCTTTCATGGCGGATGTGTCCGACCCAAAAGACAAGGCCGCAAATTTCGGCCTTCTGGGCGCGGCTTTTGGCGTAGGTTTCGTCCTGGGTCCGGTGATTGGCGGATTGCTTGGCGAATTCGGAACCCGGGCGCCATTCTGGGCTGCGGCAGGGTTGGCGGCGCTGACCTTTTGCGTCGGATACTTCGTGATACCTGAAACGGTAACCGCCGAGAACCGGCGTGATTTCAACCTGCGGCGCGCAAATCCGGTGAATTCGCTTCGCGCCATTGCAGCATTGCCGGGCATCCGGCCGATGCTGTGGGTCTATTTCCTGTATTCGGTTTCAATCTACGTCTATCCCGCCATCTGGTCTTACTTCACAACCGAGCGGTTCGGTTGGTCACCGCAAATGATCGGCCTATCTCTTGGTGTCTATGGTATCGGAATGGCCGTCGTGCAAGGCGGCCTGATCCGCCCGGCCATCCGGCTTTTGGGCGAGCGGGGTACAATCATCTATGGCATGGTTTTTGAGATCATAAGCTTTGCCATTCTGGCCTTTCTGACCAACGGCCTGATCGCACTGCTTCTCATCCCAATTACCGCCATTGGGGCGGTCATCACGCCCGCCCTTCAGGCAATGATGTCAAGGGCCACACCAGATTCGCAGCAAGGCGAATTGCAAGGTGTCCTGACTGCGTTGCATGCGCTTTCCATGGTGATCTCACCGTTGGTGATGACCAGCGTATTCGCGCAGTTCATTCGACCCGACACCCCGCTCTACCTGCCCGGCGCCCCTTTTCTGTTGGCACTTTTGTTGATGCTGGCAGGATTTCTTCTGTTCAGGCGGTCCCGGCCTGCCGTAGCGTAACAACGACACGCAAATGGCGGTTTCTGCCTTGCGAGCCGCCTTTTCCCACGCCACCGTGAATCCAACCGGAGTGAGGGAAAACATGCAAAAAATCAAAGCAGCAGTCTGCCGGGCATTTGGCGAGCCATTGGTGATCGAAGAAGTCTATCTGGCGCCCCCCGGCACGGGCGAGGTCGAGGTGAAACTGGAGGCTGTAGCCATCTGTCACTCGGACATTTCATATGCTGACGGAGCATGGGGAGGGTTCCTGCCAGCCGTTTACGGGCACGAAGCCGCAGGCGTGATCAGCGCGGCCGGAGAGGCGGCAGGAGATTTCAAAGTCGGCGACCCTGTGGTGGTGACTCTGATCCGCGCCTGCGGGTCTTGCCCTGCCTGTGCAGGCGGGCAACCGACAATTTGCGAAACACCGTACGATACTGTCAAAGGACCATTGAAAACGAGCGACGGCGGCCCACTCGAACAGGCGATGGCATGCGGGGCCTTTGCCGAAAAGGTTGTGGTGAGCCACCGCCAGATTGTCAAAATCCCCGAAAACCTGCCCAAGGAACTGGCCAGCCTGCTGTCCTGCGGCGTGATCACCGGGGTTGGTGCTGCGGTGAATGCGGCAGGCGTGCGCCCCGGTCAGGACGTTGTGGTCATTGGGGCGGGCGGGGTTGGCCTGAACGCAATTCAAGGCGCGCGGATTGCAGGCGCGCGGCGGATCGTGGCCGTGGACATGACCGAAGAAAAGCTTGAGATCGCCAAAGAGTTCGGCGCGACCCACGGCGTCCTGGCCAGCTTGGATCAACCATGGAAAGCCGCATACAGGGCGCTGGGTGGACGCGGTGCCGATGCCGTTCTGATCACCGTCGGCGCGATTCCCGCTTATGATCAGGCCCCGCGCTATCTTGGGCGCGGCGGTAAGGCGATCATGATCGGGATGCCACATTCCGGTGACATGGCCAGCTATGAACCCGTTGTATTGGCAGCCCTGGGTCAGGGCGTCGTCGGGTCGAAAATGGGCGACGTTGTCATTCAGCGTGACATACCCTGGATGGTGGACCTGTACGCACAGGGACGGCTGAAACTGGATGAGCTGATCTCGGGCCGCTGGTCACTGGATCAGATCAACGAGGCCATCGCCGACACCAAAACCGGATCGGCCAAGCGAAACGTGATCCTGTTCGACAGGACCTGACCCACCGAAAGGATTTGGGATGAAACTGCAGGATCTCGACATCATCGTCACCGCCCCGCCCGCTCCGGGCTGGGGAGGGCGCTACTGGATACTTGTCAAAGTGACGACTGATACCGGCATCACCGGCTGGGGTGAATGCTATGCCTCGTCCGTGGGGCCCGAGGCGATGCGTCATGTCATTCAGGACGTGTTCAAACGACATATGCTGGGCGAGAACCCCGAGAACATCGAACTCATGTTTCGTCGCACCTACTCCAGCGGCTTTACGCAGCGCCCGGACCTGACGGTGATGGGTGCGTTCTCGGGGTTGGAAATTGCCTGCTGGGATATTCTGGGCAAAGACCGGGACAGGCCGGTCCACGCGCTTCTGGGTGGCAGGATGAATGACCGGATTCGGGCCTATACTTACCTGTATCCCCTGCCTCAGCACAACCTGAACGATTTCTGGACCTCTCCCGAACAGGCGGGCGAAACGGCGGCGGAAATGGTGCGCCGCGGCTACACCGCCGTGAAATTCGACCCGGCCGGTCCCTATACGATCCGCGGCGGCCATATGCCCGCGATGAGTGACATTTCCATGTCCGTCGCCTTCTGCAAAGCGATCCGCGAGGCCGTGGGGGACAGGGCGGATCTTCTGTTCGGCACACATGGCCAGTTCAACACGGCCGGGGCTATTCGGCTGGGACAGGCGTTGGAATCATATCAGCCCCTTTGGTTCGAGGAACCTACACCGCCTGACAATATCGAAGATATGGCCCGCGTCGCCCGCAACGTACGCATACCGGTTGCTACCGGAGAGCGGATGACCACGAAGGCAGAATTCGGAGCCGTCCTGCGTGCCGGAGCAGCCGAGATTCTGCAACCGGCGCTGGGACGTGCAGGCGGAATCTGGGAGATGAAGAAAGTCGCAGCCATGGCCGAGGTCTTCAACGCTCAGATGGCACCGCATCTGTATGCCGGTCCGGTCGAATGGGCCGCCAACATCCATCTGGCCGCTTCCATTCCTAATCTGCTGCTTTTAGAAACCATCGAAACACCGTTCCACGATCAACTGATCAAGGGCTCGATCCGGATCGAGAATGGGTTCGTCGCCGCCCCGACAGCTCCGGGCCTTGGGATCGATGTCGACGAAGACCTGGCCCGCGCACACGCATATGACGGAGAAGGGTTGCATCTGCAAATGCAGGAGGACCCATGCGATTACGTTGACGGCAACGCTTTTCAGGGGGGTGCTCCGGCAACCGAGGGGTGACAATACCAGTGGCCTTGATGCATATTGCCATCACAAATCACGATACAACGGTCAGAAAGTGGCACTAAACGAAACCGGACCTCAGGCACACCTAACAGACGCTCCGTCGGACATGAAAGATAGTGCAGCACGCGCGGCTGCATTTCTTAAAACACTGGCGCATGAGGGGCGCCTGATGATCTTGTGCCATCTTGGTAGTGGTGAAAAATCCGTCGGCCAGCTTGAAGATTTACTTCAGTTGCGGCAGGCCGCAGTCAGCCAGATGCTGGCCCGCCTGCGCGAGGAAGAGTTGGTCTCGACGCGTCGGGAAGGCAAAACGATCTACTATTCATTGCGCGACGGAAACACTGAAAAAGTGATCCGTCTGCTTTACGATCTGTTCTGCGACACGGACTGCTGATCGCTAATTAGACACATATCCGGCAATAACCTGCAACAGCTTGAACGCGGTTGCTGCATCGTTTTCCACAACGGCAAGGAATTCTTCTTCACCGATCCGCAAACAGGAAAGCGGGGTTTCTGCCACCATGCTTAGCGCACGTGGTTCTTTTCTGATCAGGCCCAACTCTCCGACCAAAGCGCCAGGCCCGACTTTGGTGATCAATTGGTCAGGCCCCTGTTCTTGTGGCAGGTAAAGACCTGCTTCGCCCTCCAAAACCACATAGGCGCCGTCGGTGGGCTGGTCATCTTTCAAGAATACCACCTGCCCTGGCTCGGCATCAAACCAGCGCGCACCAAAGGCCAGCAGACGCAGCTGCCGCCGATCCAGACCCGAAAACAAGGGGGTTTGTTCCAAGGCGCGTAGTTTCCGCGTCAAATCTGCCGATGCTGCACTGTCTTCCTCCACTTCCACGGGTCCTCCGTCCGAGACCACACGACCTTGCATGATCTCCACGTACATGTCGAATGCACCGGGGTTTTCGAACCGATCATTCAAATAGATAACAGTGGTTTCCGGCAGCAGCTCACGGAGCCGTTTAAAGACGGCCACCTGCGTTTTCATGTCATAGCTGGCCAGCGCGTTTTCCAGAATCAGAATATCAGGTTTCTTGATCGCCGCACGTGTAAAGGCCAAGGGTTCGGCAAACACCGCCGGAAGATTCTGACCACCCAGAGCAACCTGAACATCATAAATCAACTCAGTAACCAATGGGCGCGCGCCGTTTTCCGCCAACACATCGACAATCAGCTTGCGGGCTTCATCCGAACGGGCCCCGCCAATTTGGCTGACTTTCCCGAACAGCGCATTTTCCATGACCGTCAATCCAGGCGCAAAGACGTCCGGATCCAGTGGAACGAAGACGTCCTTCAAACGCTCCATCAGTTTCTCGGAATGGCTGTGCCGCAGTTCGAGGATGCGATCCTTCAGTTCGTCCGTGAACGCAGGCCCGATCTGTTCGGCAGAGATCACAAAAGGGACGGCCAGCATATTGGCCAACTGTTCGTCATCCAGCCCGTCCGAACCTTCTTTGCGGGTCTGGTCCACCAGATCCACCGCGACTTCATAGGTCTTTGCGTCAAGACCGAGCTTTTGGAACAACGGGTGGTCCGTTCCATCGATCCCGAAGATCTGGCGCAGCATTTCGATCACATCGCGGGTCAACGCGATCAATGTCTCGTCCAGCCCCAATTCGCGTAACTGTCCTAGAAAAACCTTCTGTTGCGCAAGCAAAGCTTGTGTCACAGGAACACGTGGCGTTGCGAAAAGCAGGTTTTCAGCCACAGGCAGGGCCGCGTTATACGCGTTCCGGTCAAAGACAAGTGCCTGTTGTTCCAGTCCCGCTTCACGAACGGCTTGCTGCACAAGCGGGCGCAACTCGATCAGTTTCTTTGCCAGTTCACAATGCTCGGCCGCATCAAAACATTGTTCCGCGCCCCGTTGGAACAGCGCTGCGCCAAACCCCATTCCATCAATCAACTGCAACCACCAGGCACGCAATTCTGCGGCGTCCTGAAAGCCGGCCAGAGATGGATCAAGCCATTCCGCCCTGAACGGGTCGGCACTGTTCCCCGCCCTCAGGGATTCGAGAAAATCCGGATCGTCCGTGGAGTCAGTCAGCGGTTTGAACCGCATCGGCATCATCACGTTGTCGCCCAACGTACCCTGAAACATGACTGGGCGCGATGTGACATACCCGATACGGACGGCGACAACTGCCTGATGCAACTCAGCCAGTTTCAGATCTCCGATCCGCACCTGACCAGCACTGGGCCGTATTTCCCGTGTCAGCAATTCGCCAATGGCGCGTCGATCTTCTTCACTTGGTGCGGCGATACCAATTGTCTTCCCGGCAGGAAAGCTGAGGTCCAAATCATCAAGCACCTGATTGCCATCCATGTCCCGAACCGAAACACGATCCAAAACAATTTTGCCGTTCAGGTGTGGCCACTTGGCAGGTTCACCTTCAAACAAGGTTTCATCTAGCATTCCGGCCGGAGCAAACCGGTCAATGACCACGTCCCAGCGCAGCGACATGTCCTGGGTCTGGTTGTAGTAGGTCAGCAGCTCTTTCCATGGTGAGCTGAGATCCTTGTACGCAGCCAATGCGGCAACCAGCGCCCCCAGCGAAACTGAACCCTGAAGCACCAACAGACCGCCGATCAGGTAGAACATGAATGGTGTAAGCTGCGAGATGAAGTTATTCAGGAACTTCATGAAGAACTTCTTTTGGTAGATCTGGAAACGGATGCCGAACAGGCGACCCAATTGCTCAGAGATCATCGACCGCCGATAACGCCAGCCGCCATTGGTCCGCAGGGTGGACGCGCCCACCGCGTTCTCGCCGATCTGCGCGGCGAGAACGCGAACTTCCTGAATGCGTTTTTTGTTCAGCAGGTTGATCTGGCGCTGTAGTTTGGGGATCAACCAGGCCTGCAGCGGAATGAGGGCCACAGCGGCAAGCCCAAACCAGACGCTTTGCAGGAACAGGAAGGAAAGTATGGTGATCATTTGCCCGGCCTGCAGAACAGGTTGACTGATCGCATCGCCCATCAAGCCGCCCATCGGCTCGCTTTCGGCGGTGATCATTGACACCATCTCGCCCTGGCTGACTCGCTCGAAATAGGGTTGAGGAAAGCGCAGCGCCCGATTGATCAACTGATAGCGAAAGCGCCGCAGCATCCGTTCACTCAGCACACCTTTCATGGTGTTGATGCGCATTTTCATCAGGCCATGGCACAGCACTGCCGCCAGAAAGGCAAAGCACAGAATAATCAGAAAATTGGTCTGCGACATAGAATAGCCCCAGACTGTCACCTCGGAGGTGGACGACCCGATCGCGTCATTGATTATTCGTTTTGGCAACTCAAGAGTGAGGTACAGCAACGGAAACAACGTCGCCGTCACGGCCAGCAGGATCAGCTGTTCGCGCTTGGAGTATTTCCAGATAAAGCGGAATATTGTGCGTTCTATGGAACCTGCCCCTGCTGCTGACCGACGACGCGGATTGAACGTAATGCATGCAATTTCAACAGCATGAATCAAATGTCATCCAGATAGGATAAGCAAATTTTTTCCTTTTGGAAAATTTCTTGATGTAATGTGAACTAGTTCATTTACGCGAGCCCGTTTTATTGCCTAATGTTGGCCTGAGAACGATATCGGGAGGGTTCTTTTGGCAGCCAGTTTTGGCGCAGTGTTTCTTATGCTTTGTCTTTTGCTGATCAAGCATATGTTCGCTGACTACTACCTCCAGACACCGAAGATGCTCTCCGGCCGGGGTGAGTATTTTCACTTGGGACGCGCGCAACATGCCGCTGTGCATGTTGTGGGTTCTGTCGTCGTTTTTTTGGTATTCGGCGCACCGCTGCTTTTCATTCTGATCATCGCGGCGCTGGAGTGGTTTATCCATTTCAATATCGATTACATCAAAGCCAGCTATTCAGACAAAAAGCGGCTTGAGCCAACGCAAGCCGCTTTTTGGCGCGCGGCAGGTTTAGATCAGTTGATGCACAACCTGACTTATTTGGCGATGGTTTGGGCGTGGGTCACCTTCGCCGCCGCCTGATCCGTGCTAGGCTGCATGGTCCAATACACCAAGCCGATAGGCCGACAGCCACATCCGATCCAGCACATCAATCTCATCAGGGTCGAACCGGTGCTCAACTTCCCAATACCGACCCGAGGCAACATAGTATCCAAGGTCGTTTTCAAAACGCCTTGCTTTTTGCATGGCACTAACAGCGGGAAGCGGTGCTGCAGTCAGGTCGGATATCCTGGCTGACGGGAAAACCAGCCGACTCGGCCCATTGGACAACCGCACGGTTCTGCACCCCTGAGCGCCCGCGAAAAGCCCCAGCCGTGCGGATTTCGCTTCAAGCGAGCGCAGTGTCACATCCTTTCGCAACGGGTCTGCAGTGCCGTTTCCATAAAAATGCGTTCGCCCCGAACCTGAATACATCATGTCGCAGCCAAAAAACGCCAGTACATCCGGTTCCAGAGCTGACAAAGCCCAATATCCAGCCGTGAAAGCCATCGTTCCGCCAGCGTAGACGAACCCACCATAGTGATTCTGTCTGGGGACGTATTCGTCGGCAGTGACTATGTGTTGAGTACCGAGGACGACCGCAGGGCGGCGCTCTGCCGGGAAATCTTCAGGATGGATCAGGTAATCCCAGTCGTCTCGGATGCGCCACGCGTTGTTGATGGCAACGACATATGTGAATGGCACGCGCGACCATGTCCGCGCCGCCAGCGCCGAAGGGGCACTACCAAGGATCAATACGGTGGTCTTTGGGTCGGTCATAGTGGGGCCACGCTTGTTGACAGCCCCACACGACATAGACCTTTTGCATAACGCGGCTAGCCCAGAACCGAGAAACTGCTTTCTTCATTGATCGGGCGTTTGCGTGAGTAGAAACCCACGTCGATTGTCCGCTTGATGTATGGCAATTCGAACTGCAACGGGTTCGCGTCGTGATCCGCGCCACTTTCGCAGTAGTCGATCAGCGCTGCCATCATCTTGCCCGCAATCGGCGCGTTCTTGTACTGGTTTCCGCTGGAACCACAGGCCATGTAAAACCCCGGCAGGCTGGATTTGTCATAGATCGGAATCCAGTCGGTCGAAGCATCATATAGGTCAACCACACCGCGCGTCTTTGAAGGAATGCCAAGGCTGGGCACACGCTGCGCGTACCGCATCGCCTGTGTGGTCCATTGGTCGGTGAATTCCCGATTGTAGTTCACATCGTCCTCGCACCACTGATGCGGATCACACTCCGGGTCTTCCGATCCAACAAGGATGTGATTGCCGTGTTCCGGGCGGCAATAACAGGCAATGTCGCTGTCCGAGACGATGGTTCCGTCATTTTCAAAGTCGAACCCTTCCGGGGCGGGAACATGCACGACTTCCTGCCGCAAGGGCCGGGTTTTGATGGTCATATCGTCCAGAACACCGGCCATCCCGTTGATGAAGGCCGAACCCGGTCCCGCAACGTTGACAACGACTTTGGCGTGGATTTCCTCGCCCGAAGCCAGCTTGACACCGGAAACACGCCCGTCCTCGGTCAGGATTTCCGTGACTTCAGCGCCGGTACGCAGCTCGGCCCCGTGCTGTTTCGCAGCATCCATCAGGTTCTGCGCCGACAAGGCAGGGTCTGTGACATATCCCGCCTGAGGCCAGTACACACCGCCCGACATCTTGCGCCCGTTGGGCTGGCCGAATTCCGGATCATCCATGCGCCGCGCCGGGGCAAAGCTGTCCAGCGAATAAACCGGCAAGCGGTCAACCACTTTTTCACCTGACCATTCCTCAAACGGGCAATCCAAATCGGACGAATTGCGCATGTGCTTTTCCAGCATCCCGTTCGCTTCGGTCTTCATGACCAGGCAACCAGTTTCGCGGAACTGCGCAAGGTTCGCGTCCTCCGGCAAGCCAAGATACTCAGCCCAGTCGCGCCAGTAGTGGTATCCTTCCCAGGCAAACGCGGTTCCATCGAAAGTGGAATAATGCATCCGGACAATCGCACAGGACCCGGCCGTAGAACCGTGCCCGACCTGAGAATTCCGATCCAATGACAGGGTTTTCCATCCCGCTTTGGACATCTCGAACGCAATGGCCGCGCCGATCACGCCAGTACCGATGATGATTGCGTCTGGTTGGCTCATGTCTGGTTTCCTTTCCAAAAGCGCAGGGAGTATGCGCTGAATTCTTCAACTTCTTCAGGCTTCGGCTCGACACCGGTAAAGGCGTAAAGGTAATGTGGCACCATCGAAAGCCGCATCTCAATGGGTTCGTTCAATTGCGCCAGATCATAACCAATCTGCATGTAATACAGCACGCGTGCCCGGGTTTCGGCTTCGATCTCGGAATATCCGTAGCGGGCAAACATGGCGTGCAGCGCTTCCAGCCTGCGGGCGTCCGACTGGTCCAGCGTACGTCGCACCTTGCCCGACTTGCGCGCCCAATCACGTACGGCAAAATCCAGCGCGGTGTCGAACAACTGGGTATTCACCACGCAACGATGCACGTTGCAGACGGCCGCCGTGATCGTCTTGGCCGGGGCTTCGGCCTGCGCGATCAAAGCGGCCGTGTTGGTCGCCTGCCAGCGGGCCAGCAATGCATCCAGCAACTCTTGTCGGGATTTGAAGTACCAATAGAAAGACGATCGGGATACCGCCATCCGTTCGGCCAGGTTCAGAACCTTGATCTGGTCCACCCCGTCCGAAACCAGCACATCCATCGCCACGTTCAGCCAGTCGTCACGCGTGACCTTGATGTTGCCGACCAAGGGTTCGGCCTCAGGGTCATCACGATGAAGGATCGGTTTCGTATTCATTCAACTCTCCGGAGGTGCACCGCCCTCGGCGGTACGACGGGCAATGAAGTCATGTAAATCACCTATCCGATCATTGTCGACAGCGGGCGCTTGGAAGTCATTCAGAATGCCCTTCCAAACGTCCGTCGCCCGATGACTTGCGTCCACCGAACCACGCTCGGCCCAAGTGCCGAAATTGGCGTAATCATGGACATGCGGTTGATAAAATTCAGTGTTGTAGCGCTCCATCGTCTGGCTTGATGCAAAGAAGTGACCACTGGGTTCAACCTCGCTCAATGCAGTTTCAAACCCAATCTCGGACGGCCCCGCCTGCGCACCCGCACAGAGTTCGGCGACCATGTTCAGAACTTCCGCATCGCAGACCAGCTTTTCGAAGGAAACCGTCAACCCGCCTTCCAACCAGCCTGCGGAGTGGATGATCACCGTTGCGCCGGCCATAAGGCATCCCCAAAGCCCAAACTGGTTCTCGTTTGCGGCCTGTACATCGTTGATGTTTGACGCCGATCCGGCAGCCGACCGCCAGGGCAATCCAAGATGCCGCGCCAGTTGGCCCGCGGCCAGCGATGCCTGAAAGTGCGACGGCGTCCCAAAGGCGGGCGCACCGGACTTCATGTCTACATTACTGGTGAACGTGCCATAGCAGACCGGAGCACCAGGATTGGCAAGTTGGGTCAAAGTCAGCGCGGCAAGGGCCTCGGCATGAGACAAGGTGATCGCCCCGGCCACGGTGATCGGTGCCATCGCGCCCATCAGGGTAAAGGGTGTGATGATCGACATCTGACCGTGGCGGGCGAAGTCGATCAGACCTTGCGCCATGGGGATATCCAACGTGCGCGGGCTGTTGGTGTTAATGATCGTGTAGCAATGCGCATGGCCCCGGAACGCATCATCCGAAAGACCGCGGGCTGTGGTCAGCATCTCAAAGCAGTCCATCACCTGTGGGGTTCCACGCGAAAAGAAGAACGGAAACTTGTCCGTCAGTTCCATCTGCGCCCGGGTCGTGAAGTAGTGACGCAGATGGGTCGGCACATCCTGAGGCTCAACCTGAGGCGAAATCATCTGAAACACGTCGAAATGATGCGTGAGCTTCAGAAATTCCAGATAATCCTGACCCGTCGCAGGGCGCCGACCGCGTTCAAGATCGGTGGCATTCGGGGCACCGGCTCCGGGCTGGAATACCAACGAGCCCAATTCCAGATTGAAATCGCGACGCCGGGCACCGGCGCGACAGGCAATGGATTTGGGCGCTGAGGCGACAGCGGTCTCGACGATCTCGCGTCCGATAAAAACCATCTCACTGTCTTCATCCACCCGCGCGCCGCCCTGTTTGAACAGTTTCCGCGCCTCGGGAAGCAGGGTCTTTACCCCCAACTCCTCCAGTGTCCGCAACGCGGTGTCATGCATGTCTGCGATTTGGTCGACCAGGAACACTTCCATCAATGGAAAAGGATTCCTGAGGTGGCGATAGTTCACATCGCGGCTGGGCTGCGGGGCGGCTTCAGCCCCTCGCCCCCGCCGTCGGCGTCCTCGCTCCGGAGCAGTCATGATCAGCCTCGCATCGCTTTGCCCTGAGGATCATAAGGCGACGGCGCAATCACGCGCGCCGGACGTTCAACCCCCACCACGTGGACGGACAGTTCCGTGCCCGGTTCGGCTTTGTCCCGATCGATCAGCGCCATCGCCAAGGACTTGCCAACATAATGCCCGTAACCGCCCGAGGTTACGAAACCAACGTGCTCTCCATTAGCCCAGACCGGTTCGTATCCACTGGCATCTGCGTCCAGAGCATCAATTTCCAGTGTCGCTTGAACTTGCGCGGGGCCGTTGCCGTCGCGTTCGGCAAGCGCGCCCGCCTTTCCAACAAAGTCTTTGTCCCAGTCGATCCAGCGATCCATTCCGGTCATACCCGGTGTATAGGCTTGCGTGAATTCCGCCGACCAGATGCCAAAGCTCTTCTCAAGCCGTGTTGACAGCATCGCGTTGAAGCCGCATTCGCGGATACCTTCCTCGGCCCCCGCTTCCAGCAAGATGCGGCGCAGCTTGATGTGGTCGCCATAGCGACAGTTGATCTCGTACCCTTTTTCTCCGGTCACCGACATGCGGGCCACCCGGGCGCGCACGAGGCCGATATCGAAATCGCCGCAGCCCATGAATTTCAAGCCCGAGATATCCTGTTCCGCCAGTTTTTCGACAACCGTCTGTGACTTCGGCCCGACCACGGCAAAGCCACAGTATTCCTCGCCCAAATCACGGATATTGACCCCATCCGTCACGTGATCGTCGAACCAGCGCATATGCCAAGCCCGCAGATAGTAGCTGCCCATGATCCACCAGGTCCCGTCGCCCCAGTTGAGCACGGTCAGATCGCCCTTCAGGCGTCCGTCTTCACCCAGCATCGGGGCAAGCTTGGCGCGGCCCGGGCCGGGCAGTTTCGACGCCATGACATTGTCGAGCCAGTCTTCCGCGTTCGGACCGGAAACCTCGAATCGCGAAAAGCCCGAAATATCCAGCAAGCCCGCACCTTCGCGGATCACTTTGCATTCCTCGGCCACAATGTCATGCGCGTTCGAACGCTTGAGAGTAGGCGTTTCCTCGAACCCTTTCGGCGCGAAATAAAGCGGCACTTCAAGATCCCAGCTCACGCCCCATTTGCACCCTGCCTCGGTCATCGCGTCATGCGCCGGTGCCATTTTCAGCGGCCGCCCGGCGGGCAGTTGCTCGTTCGGATAGGTCATCACGAAGCGGCGGGAATAGAACTGGCCGGTAGTTTCGCGGATATAGCGCTTGTTCTGTGCAAAATCACCGTACCGTGCGACATCCATTGGCCAGGCATCTGCCTCAGGCTCGCCATGGATCATCCATTCGGCCAGCGTCTTACCGACACCGCCGCCTTGCAGGAACCCGGCCATCACCGCACAGGCGGTCCAATAGCCGCGCTTGCCCGGCACCGGGCCGACCAGCGGGTTTCCGTCTGGCGAGAAGGTAAACGCGCCGTTCACCCATGTCTTGATACCGACGTTCTGGATCGCCGGATAGCGTTCGAACCCCAGCATCAGCTCGTTTTCGATACGGTCCAGCTGCTCCTGAAACAGTTCTTCGCCATAATTCCAGGGTGCACCGTCCATGGCCCAGTGCTCGTGATCGACCTCGTATATGCCGACCAGAACACCCTTTTGATCCTGCCGCATGTAGGTGAAGCCCTCCAGATCCACGGTCATCGGCATCTCGAAATCGGCCGCAGCGACCTCGGGCACCGTGTCGGTGATCAGATAGTGGTGTTTCAGCGGAGAAACCGGCAGCTCGACCCCCGCCATGCGTCCCACCTGTTTGGCCCACAGACCGGCGGCGTTGACCACATGTTCGCAGGTGATCGTGCCCCTGTCGGTCACCACCTGCCAGCCATCCGCCGTCTGGATCAGTTCCTCAACCTTGGTTTCCTCGTAGTATTCCGCACCTCTTTTTCTGGCCGCGGTCGCGTAAGCCTGAACGGTGCCGGTTGTATCGATATAGCCTTCACGATCTGCCCACATCGCACCCAGAACACCATCCGTGGACATGATCGGGCAACGCTTCTGCGCCTCTTCCGGGCTCAACAATTCGCAATCGTCGATGCCGATGGACTGGAAGATGCGGTAGTTGGCCTGTAACCACTCCCACCGTTCGGGGGTTCCGGCGAGCGTGAGACCACCGGTCATGTGCAGGCCGATATTCTGGCCCGATTCCTTTTCGATCTCGCTGAGCAGATCAATGGTATAGGCCTGCAAAGACGCCATGTTCGGATCAGCGTTCAAAGCATGGATGCCACCCGCCGCGTGCCACGACGAACCAGACGCCAACCGCCGCCGCTCCAGCATGACGACATCCGACCAGCCGAACTTGGCCAGATGATACAGAACCGACGCCCCTACAACGCCTCCTCCGATGACCACTACGCGATATTGGGACTTCATCCCGACCTCCCTGAACAAAATCTAAGGAGACGCTAGTGGCACTGTTCACCTCTGTCTAGACATTTCTGTACAGTGCTGATCACAGCGAAACCCGGCACGGCTTGGCAAGTTTACAGGCTTGCGCTTGGACGAGATTGGATAGCCTGAAACCACGCCAGGGTGGCAGCGTTGTCTTCCGGGATACGCATCTTGATGACACGGGCGAAATCGACAAAAACGAAAACCGAGATATCCGCTAAAGAAAATACGTCACCGGCCACAAACGGGCTTTCCTTCAGACGCGACTCCAGCATTTCAAAGAATGATGCCACACGCTCGCGCCCGCGCTGCGCAAGTTCGGGTATCTGCGCATGGTTGTAGGGGCCCGGAATGGCGCGATCCTTGAAGGCCGGATGACCGTTGCGCAAAGCCTCGGCAATCGGCGCCCCTCCCTGCTGTTCGACAATCGCGTTCCACATCAGGACCAGACCTTTTTCCTCGGGGGTTCGGCCCATCAAAGGCGGTTCGGGACACTGTGCTTCCAGAAAAGCCGCAATGCCCAGGTTTTCTGTCAGAGCGGTTCCGTCATCCGTTACCAGAACTGGGATCGTGGCCCGTGGGTTCACAGCGCGAAAAGTTGCGCTCAATTGTTCGCCATTCGCAATCGAGATATCACGTGTTTCGATATCCAACCCTTTTTCGGCAATGAACATGCGCGCGCGGCGCGGGCTCGGAGCAGTAGAGCAGTCGTAAAAAATCAAGCCATTACCCCTTTTCGGTCAGCGGCGATAGATGAAACAGCGTCCTTCAACGGCACCTTCGGGCAATGGCATCTCGGTCAGCCCTTCGAAATACATCCGATCACTTGAGACCATCAACCCGCCCGGAGCAAGCAAAGGCTCGATGAGAGGAGATACGAACCGCGCAAACTTGTCGTTCTTTTCGCGATTGTGCCCGCCAAGATCCGCGTGGATCAGGCTGGCTGAAGCGCCGAACCGTTCAACCGATGCTGGCAGGGTGTCCCGCACATCGCCCAGAATCACGCGATCTTCGGGCGGGGTAGAGTCAGGGTGCGAGGCCACCGCGCGTTCGAACACATAGACCGGGCGGCCATCCATGTGCTGCACAAGATGGTGATATGTACGCCCGTTGCCCAAACCCAATTCGAACACCGGACCTGTCCTGCCTTCAGTGTGTTTGATTGCGTGATCCAGACAAGCACGCTGTGACACCATGCGATCGATGAACAGATCCAGACGGCTTTGATTCTCGGACACTGGAAAATATCTCCTTGATACAACTCGAGAGCATAAATGCGCCCAACACCGCCCTTGATGACAAAATCTCAAGACTTTGTGTAGCGATGAAGCCCTTAGTTTCACGATTTCGCGACATTTCGGCCCAAGAACGGGTTTGACTAGACGGGCGGAACCGCGCGACACTGAACGAAAAATCACGGGGAGTTGAAGTAACCGATGTCATCGAACGGTCAAACGGGTGGAAAACCCGCATGAGCGCGTTGTTGTCCGTAAGAGACCTTAGCATCGGCTTTGGGACGGGCAATTCCGTGGTCACGAATGTGAACTTCGATGTCGAAGCCGGACAAACCCTGGCCTTGGTCGGTGAATCGGGATCGGGGAAAACGATCACGTGCCGCGCAGTCTTACGCATTCTGCCCCGTACGGCGCAGATCCGGAACGGCACGATTACACTGAACGATTCCAAGGGCATGTGCGAACTCACGACAGTGTCTGAGCGTGAGTTGCGCAACATCCGCGGCAATCGGGTTTCGATGATCTTTCAGGAGCCCATGCGATCACTGTCCCCGCTACACAAGATCGGCAATCAGGTCAGCGAGGTTTTATGGTTGCATCGCGGGCTGTCCGAGTCCGCGGCACGCAAGAAGGTCCTGACGCAGTTCGAACGCGTCGGTTTCCCAGATCCGCAACGGGCCTATGACTCGTACCCTTTCGAGTTGTCAGGTGGCATGCGCCAACGTGCCATGATCGCCATGGCCATGGTATCCAAACCGGAATTGCTGATCGCGGATGAGCCAACCACTGCTCTGGACGTGACCACCCAGGCGCAGGTTCTTGGCCTGATCAAGGAATTGCAGCGCGAAACCGGCATGGCGCTCATTCTGGTGACCCACGATCTGGGCGTAGTTGCCAACATGGCCGAGCAGGTCGTCGTGATGCACAAAGGTCGCGTCATGGAGGCTGGCCCCGCCGCACCGATCCTGACTGCGCCCGCACACCCATATACAAAGCAGCTTTTTGATGCGGCCCCGGAAATACCGGATCAGGATGCGGTGGGTATACCGATGCCCGACACGGATCTGATCCTTCAGATGAAGGATGTGTCCAAGACCTACACCATGCGGTCCAGCAAAGGATGGCAGTCCGATAAGGCAATCTATGCCTGCCGCGGTGTCGACCTGAAACTGGCGCGCGGCAAGACTTTGGCAATTGTCGGTGAAAGCGGATCGGGAAAGACAACGGCGGCCCGCATCGCGTTGGGGGCTGAATTGCCCGACCTTGGTGGTGAAGTCCTGTTTCGTAGTGCCCCCGATGCCGACCCGATCACGGTGCACAATATGACCCGAGCCCAGCGCACAGCGTTTCAGCGCAAGGCACAGATGGTATTTCAGGACCCTTACAGTTCGCTCAGCCCCCGGATGCGAATACAGGACGCCATGACCGAACCGCTGGAAATCCACCGCATCGGCACAACAGCCGAACAGCGCGACAAAGCCGCCGAGATGTTGCAGCGCGTCGGCCTGACGGGTGATATGCTCAAACGCTACCCACACGCGTTTTCCGGCGGGCAGCGACAGCGCCTTTCCGTGGCCCGCGCCATGATGCTGGACCCACAATTGATCGTGTGCGACGAACCCACCTCGGCATTGGATGTATCTGTTCAGGAACAAATCCTGACCTTGCTGGAAAACCTGCAAGACAGCCTGAACCTGTCCTACCTGTTCATCTCACATGATCTGGCCGTCGTCGCACGGATCGCTGACGAAGTTGCTGTCATGCGGCGGGGTCTGATCGTCGAACAGGCACCGCCTGAAACTCTTTTCTACAATCCGCGCCATCCATACACCAAGGCGCTGATTGCCGCTCAACCCGAACCCGACATCAATCGCCCGATTGACCTTCAATTGGTATCTCTGGGCGCCGGCGCGCCGGACAGTTGGGATGAAGCCTTTCGTTTCTCGGACACCGTGATACCTTCACTGGTGGAATTGGAACCGGGCCATAAGGTACGTTGCCATGTTTAAGACCACTCGCCCTCTGATGCTGGCTGTTATGCTGGCTTTTTCAGGGACGCTGCCCGCCGCAGCAGAAGCCATCCCGACACCTCAGGAAAGCGCCTTCTGGAGCGCCGAGGTTGAAAGCGGCAATCTTCCGCCGGTGCAGGAACGTTTACCCAAGGACCCCTTGATTGTGGATCTGACCGCAAAAGGAAGAGAATTCGGAACGCCGGGCGGCACTCTGCGTACCATGGTCACGCGATCCAAAGATATAAGACAGATGGTTGTCTATGGGTATGCAAGGTTGGCCGGGTACAACCAAGACTATGAAATTGTACCCGACCTGCTGGCCTCGTTTGAAAACGAGGGCAATCGCAAGTTCACCCTGAAACTCCGCGAAGGGCACAAGTGGTCGGACGGCTCACCTTTTACCTCGGAAGACTTCCGCTATTGGTGGGAAGACGTCGCCAATAACGAGTTGCTCAGCCCGTCAGGCCCACCCGATTTTCTGATCGTCGAAGGCAAAGCCCCCACGGTCACGTTTCCTGATGAAACCACTGTGATCTTCGAATGGAACGACCCCAATCCGGACTTCCTGCAGTCTTTGGCACAGGCGCGACCGCCCTTTATTTATCGACCGTCCGCCTTTCTGAAACAGTATCATGAGAAATACGCGGACGCAGAAGAGCTTGCCTTTCAGGTTGAAGATGCCCGGGTCAAAAGCTGGGCAGCGCTGCACAACAAGCTGGATAACCTTTACAAGTTCGACAACCATGAACTTCCCACGTTGCAACCTTGGTTGAACGCCAGTTCGGGCAAGAAGATCCGCCACAACTTCGTGCGCAACCCATATTATCACCGCATCGATAGCAAAGGGGTGCAACTTCCCTATATTGACGTGGTCGAAATGGAAATTGTCGCGTCCGGTCTTGTTGCCGCCAAGACCAACGCCGGTGAAAGCGATCTGCAAGGCCGTGGTCTTGCCTTCCGAGACGCGTCGATCCTCAAGAAAGGCGAAGCACAGGGCGGATATAAAACGCTGTTGTGGAAAACTGGCGTAGCCTCGCAGATCGCGATCTATCCGAACCTCAACTTCGCCGATGACGTCTGGCGCAATGTATTGCGGGACGTTCGCGTGCGGCGGGCCTTGTCGCTGGCCATCGACCGGCAATCTATCAATCAGGCCCTTTACTTTAAACTCGCACATCCTGCTGCGATGTCAGTTCTTCCCGCCTCGCCATTTTACAATGAAGAGAATGCCGCGGCATGGGCGCAATACGATATCGATCAGGCCAATGCGCTTTTGGATGAGGCCGGTCTGGATCAGCGCGACAAGAACGGCGTCCGCCTGTTGCCGGACGGCCGCCCGATGGAGCTGGTGATCGAAACCGCAGGTGAGCGGCAAGAGGTTGAAAACGCCCTTCAGATCGTAACCGACACCTGGCGCGAAATTGGGGTCAAACTGGTCATGCGCCCGCTGGACCGGGACATCCTGCGCAACCGGGTTTTCGCAGGAAACTCGATGGCGTCAGTCTGGTTCGGCTGGGATGACGGCATCCCGCAGGCGCATACATCGCCAGCGTATCTGGCCCCGACAGATCAGGTATTCCTGGCCTGGCCAAAATGGGGGCAGTACTATCAGACCGGTGGCGAAGCGGGTGAGGCCCCCGACATG
Source organism: Ruegeria sp. YTSC106 (assembly GCF_059609765.1). NCBI lineage: Bacteria > Pseudomonadati > Pseudomonadota > Alphaproteobacteria > Rhodobacterales > Roseobacteraceae > Ruegeria > Ruegeria sp. YTSC106. The sequence goes on along the minus strand of NZ_JBXWMI010000005.1, from coordinate 20,656 downwards.
CCAGAGGCCGAACGCCTGATGGAGTTGGCACATGAATGGCAAATTTCCACGACCGATGAAGCACGTGAAGCCGTCTGGACCGAGATGCTTAGCATCCACGCGGATCAACTCTATGCCATTGGCATTCTGAACGGAGCCCCTCAGCCTATTGTCGTGTCAAACCGCCTGCGCAACGTGCCGGAACAGGCTATGTGGGCCTGGGAACCCGGTGCACATTTCGGCATTCACCGCCCGGACGAGTTCTTTTTCGCCGACTGAGCAGGAGCAGCTAAATGATCATGCTGCGCTACGTGGTGTATCGCTTTTTCACGATGCTGCTGACTTTGTTGGTGGTCTCGGTTCTGGTTTTCGTAATCATCAACCTTCCGCCCGGCGACTATCTCAGCAACCAGATCGCGGAACTTCAGGCCTCGGGCCAGTCGGCAGGTGTCGCAAAGGCAGAGTTCCTGCGCGCTGAATACGCGCTGGATCGCCCCATGTGGGAACAATACCTGATCTGGATAGGTTTCTGGCCCGGACCGCACGGGTTTTCCGGTTTGATCCAGGGCAATTATGGCTGGTCTTTTGAATTCGACCGCCCCGTTTCTGAAATCGTCGGTGACACGCTTTGGTTGACGGTTGTGGTCAATCTGGCTGCTATCCTGTTTGTCTATGCCGTGGCACTACCACTGGGCGTTATCGCCGCTGCGCGGTCCCGAACATGGATCGACTACACCTCGGCCTTCGTGGGGTATCTGGGCCTGGCAACGCCGAACTTTTTGCTGGCGCTGATCCTGTTCTACTACGGCCACCAGTATTTCAACCTGCCAATCGGGGGGTTGATGGATCCAAGTTTCGAAGGCCAGCCGATGAGTTGGGAGAAATTGAAATCCATCCTCATCCACCTGATCGTACCGACCTTTGTCATCGGCACTTCAGGCGCATCGGCGATGATGCAGCGTCTGCGCGCGAATATGCTGGACGAATTGGGCAAGCCCTATGTGGAAACCGCCATCGCGAAAGGCATGGCCCCGTCTCGGATGCTCACCAAATATCCGCTGCGAGTGGCCTTCAACCCCTTTGTCGCAGATATCGGCAACCTGCTGCCGTCGATGGTTTCCGGCTCTGTTCTGGTCTCGGTCGTTCTGGGCCTTCAGACCATTGGCCCGACCCTGCTGACAGCCCTGAAGACGCAGGATCAGTTTCTGTCAGCATTCATCCTGATGTTCGTCGCCCTGCTGACCCTGATCGGCACGATGATCTCGGATATCCTGCTGGTGATGCTGGATCCGCGCATTCGGTACGAGGGGCGTGAAGCATGACTGATCGTCCTGACAACCGCTACGTCGATGACGCGCCGTTTGATCCGCAGGCCTCGGTTCAGCAACTGGAACGCGCCGATCTGGATGCCCCCAACTGGGTGCTGGTCTGGCGCAAGTTCAGAACCCATAAGCTGGGCCTGATCTCGGGTATCTTCCTGCTGCTATGCTACCTTATGCTGCCCTTTGCGGGTTTCATCGCGCCCTATGGCCCGAACGACCGCAACGGAGAGCACCTGTACGCGCCGCCACAATCGGTAAACTGGTTCCATGAGGGCGAATTTATCGGCCCCCACGTTTACCCGATCGTAGCCGAAGCGGACCTTGAGACCTTCCAATGGAAGTTTGTCCCGGACACAGAAGATCCGCGCCCGATCAGGTTCTTCTGCGAAAGCTCGGAGTACAAGCTGGCCGGATTGATCCCGTCAGACACACACCTGTTCTGTGCCCCACAGGGGGCTACGCTGTTCCTGTGGGGATCCGACCGGTTGGGCCGAGATATCTTCAGCCGTATTCTTTACGGCGCGCAGCTGTCTCTCACGGTAGGTCTGATCGGTATCTCGGTGTCGTTCTTTCTTGGCATCCTTTTCGGTTCGATGGCCGGTTATTTCGGCGGGCGTATCGACTGGACCATCAACCGGGTTATTGAAATCCTGCGTTCGCTGCCGGAACTGCCGTTGTGGCTGGCCCTTTCAGCCGCCGTGCCCTCGAACTGGAGCCCGGTCGCAGTGTTCTTTATCATTTCGATCATCCTTGGCATCCTCGACTGGCCAGGTCTGGCGCGCTCGGTCCGCGCGAAATTCCTGTCGTTGCGCGAGGAAGAGTATGTGCGTGCGGCTGAAATGATGGGGGCAAGCTCTGGCCGGGTGATCCGCAAACACCTGCTGCCAAACTTCATGTCGCATCTGATCGCATCGGCTACATTGTCGATCCCGGCTATGATCCTGGGTGAAACCGCGCTCAGTTTTCTGGGTCTCGGCCTGCGTGCACCTGCCGTCAGTTGGGGAGTGATGCTGAATGACGCGCAGAACCTCGCTTCGATCGAGATCTACCCGTGGACGGCTATCCCGATGTTGCCGATCATCGTCATTGTGCTGGCGTTCAACTTCCTCGGCGACGGGCTGCGCGACAGTCTCGACCCCTATCAGCAATGAGCCTTCTGGCCACTCTTCCCGCTGTTGACAGCTATCACAGGCTTGGAGGAGGCGCTTTGCCAAGCGTCTTCGCCGTTTCCGAACTGGCCACCGCTGGCTTTGCAGCTGTGGGACGGGAAATGGCCCGGTTGATCCAGGCTCTCAACCTATCTCCGAAGACACCTGAGGTCACAATTGATCACCGGCTGGCATCTATGTGGTTCGGCTATTCCTTCAAACCAGACGGTTGGGACGTGCCCAGTTTGTGGGACGCGGTCGCGGGCGATTACAAAGCCGCGGATGGCTGGATCCGGTTGCACACAAACCTGCCCCGTCATCGCTCTGCTGCTTTGAGGGTCCTCGGCACCCAGCCCGAGCGCGAAGCGGTAGCAAAAGCTGTCAGGTCCTGGGCAATTTCGGAACTGGAAACAGCAGTTGTCGCCGAAGGTGGCGTGGCGGCTGCCATGCGCAGCCGGACCGAGTGGCTTGACCACCCGCAGGGCCGCGCCGTGTCGCGTGACCCCTTGATTGGCTGGCAAGGGCCACGTTATGTCAAGCTGCGCGACAGACCTCAGGCCACCGCTGGTCGGCCTCTGGCAGGGTTGCGGGTGCTTGATCTGACTCGTGTTCTGGCCGGTCCGGTTTCAACGCGAACACTGGCCGGTTTCGGGGCCGAGGTTTTGCGCATCGACCCACCTGACTGGGATGAACCGGGGGTGATCCCGGACATCTCGCTGGGGAAACACTGCGCCTATCTTGACCTGAAATCGGAATCTGGTCTCGAACGTCTGCACGGGCTGTTGTCTCAGGCCGATGTGTTCGTACACGGGTATCGCCCCGGCGCGCTGGATGCTCTGGGATTGACACGGGCCAAACGTGACGAGCTGGCTCCGAACCGGATCGAAGTCACGCTGGATGCCTATGGTTGGCAAGGTCCATGGTCGACCCGACGCGGGTTTGACAGCCTTGTCCAGATGAGCGCGGGTATTGCTCATGCCGGGATGGGTTGGGCGGACGCGGACAAACCGACCCCGTTGCCGGTTCAGGCTCTGGACCACGCAACGGGCTACCTGATGGCTGCTGCTGTACTCTCCGCACTGGCCGAGGCCGCATCGGGCAATTCCATCATGCACGCGCATCTCTCTCTGGCGCGTACCGCCGAACTTCTGGCCGTGCTCGGAAAAGACGAAGCAGAATCCGCGCCCATCAGCCCGGCAACAACAGATTACAGCACGGCAACAGAGAATTCCGGCTGGGGTCCCGGCCATCGCCTCAAACCTGCGCTGAGGGTCGGCGAAGCGACGATGCGTTGGGATTTGCCTGCGTCGAAACTGGGCAATTCAAAACCTGTCTGGCCCTTCACCGCCAACTGACCGTCCGCCGCGCGGGACGCGCGGCCGGGCCCAACGCTTTGGGTGGCGTCTCGTCAGAGACGCAGTCCAAAGCGACGGGAGCGCCCCTAACGATCATCGCCGCCTGGCCCGATATCGTCCAGATAATCCTCATCAATCGCCGCCTGCGCCGCACCTGTCACGGCCTCACGTTGTTTAGGTGTCAGCTCTTCGGCCTCTTTGCCATCCGCCAACCTCACGGTGACTTCGCGATGCGCAAATTTGATGCCTTCCCGCGCGAACAGCTCGCGAATTTCCTGATAGACCCTCTTGCGTATCAGCCATTGATCGCCCGGTTTGGTCATAAACTTGACCCGGATGATCATCGCTGAATCCTGCATTTCGATCACACCCTGGGACTTCAGCGGCTGTATGAAATTTTCTCCGATCACAGGATCGCTCAGTAACTCCTGACCCAGCTTCTTGATCAGCTTGCGAACCTTTTCCACGTCAGTGTCATACGTCACGCGCAGCGGCAGTTTCATGATCACCCAGTCACGGGAATAGTTGGTCAGGACTTTGATTTCACCAAAAGGAATCGTGTTTAGCGCGCCAAGATGGTGACGCAGCTGGAAGGACCGGACCGAGATTTTCTCGACCGTTCCCTTGACGTCTCCGATATCGATGTACTCACCCTTCCGAAAGGCATCATCCATCAGGAAAAACGCCCCTGAAAAAATATCTCGCACCAGTGTTTGAGACCCGAAGCCAACGGCCAGACCAACCACGCCAGCACCTGCAAACAACGGGCTGACATTGATACCAAGTTCCATGAGAACGATCAGCATGATCGTCACGACGACAACGGCCAGAATAGCGCCGCGGAACAATGGCAGCAGTGTCGCCAGCCGGCTTTGGCCGCCTTCTCCGCCCTCATCGCCCAGTTCGGCCTCGGTGCCATCATCGACTTCCTCCGCTATCTTGCTGTCGATCCAGATGCGAAAGAAATGAAACAGAACGTAGCCGATGAAGATGATGACCATCACATCCAGCACGCGTGCAACCGGCAGGTCCTGGCTCCAGTCCGCCTCGGGATACCAAATCACCACAAGGGCATAGGCACCGATCACAAATGCCAGAATTCCAGCCACCCGACGCGCCAGATCTTCATAGGTCAGAAGATACTGTCTGCGCTGTTCTGCCTCGGGCGTTTCCACGGTCTCGAAATCCGCATCAGCGGCGGCGGTGACGGTTTCTTCGTTTATCTCGTTGATCTTGCGTGAACGGTCAAAATACCGCTCCAGCACGTAGTTCATCGCACCATAGGCGATAACAACGGACATGAAGATCATATAGCTGCTTGCGATCAGCGGCAGCGGCGTTGGGTTCTCCAGTGCAAGATCAACAGCCAAACGGAACCAGCTGAACACGACATAGACGATCAGTGCCGGCGCCCAGCCGAAGGATACGAACCGTAACAACCAGGACACCTGATCCGGCGCTCGTCCGCCACGGATTGCATTTGAAATGGCCCGGGCATTGAAAAGGATCATCAGAATATTGCCCAAAGCACCCAACATTGTCAGGCAGCCATAGACCATGGCGTAGACGTTATAATTCAGCCCGAAATCCGCAACCCAGGTCGAAAACAGAACAACCGTGATGTCATAGGTCGCGAGTGCAGAAGCCCAGAGATACAGCCGCTTGGCATCCCGGTCCGAGAACGGTGGCAGTCGATATTGGCTCAGGTAGGGTGACAAAACCATCCGCCACAGATCGGACACCGTGCGCGACAGGAAGAACGCCGTGAAGATCGCCGTGACCGTGAATTGGATCGAGATATCGTCTGCTTCGCCAAAAAACAGATACCCGACGATCAGCGCCATAAGCATCGCAAAAATCGTCGCTCCGATCCCCATCAGGAACCGGAACAGCAGGAAGGGCATCTTTTCGCGGTAGCCTTGCGGTTCATCCTTGATCCGCGCAACAACCCAGCGGCGCGCGATGCGTTTTCCATATATCTCGATAGACAGCCAGCGCCCCAACAACAGGAACAGGATGTTCCAGCCCAGAACTTCGACATAGGTCTGAATACGACCGTCCGGGCTGGTCTGACGCAGGACATACTTCACTTCGAACACCGAATACGGCAGCGCCTCAAGCCGTGATTGCATCGACTCACGGAATTTCGAGAACCGCTCCTGCGCCTTCATCAGCTGCGATCCGCCACCCATGGGATTGTTCGAATCGCTGGCCGCATCATCCGGGCCCGCATCCGCGCTGCCGGCTGTTGTCACAACCTGCCCAGCGCTGTCGATGACGATCACACTTGCCCCGGCTTCACTGGCCGCGCGAATTGCCTCCGCCAAATCACTTTCTTGCGTGGTTTCAGACGAACTGCCCGAGCTATACCCCGGAATCAACGACGACTGCGCTGAGACGCTGACCGGAAGTGCCAGAACAAAAGCCCACAAAGCCAGAGTTATTGCGGCCAGAAAGGTGTGTTTCATAGGGTTTTGCATCCAGCTTTTCCGATAGCGGCCAGACTACAGAAGGGTTTCAGGCAGTTCAAACACTCGGGTGTGACCTGCTCAACATCGTGATCCGGCGTGTTCTTGACGCACTGTTTGATCACGGATGTTTTCAATCTGGTGAAAATTGAATATGAACGAACAGAAGTTTAAGGCCCTGCCCCTTTGCCAGTTCACCTGCTCTTTTGTGATCCCTCTCAAGCCTTGGTGCGATATGTCGCGAAATCGCCGATATGCTGTTGCCAAATCGCAATGTTTGGAACATTTGCGGAAGAGCATTTCCTCCTTTGGCAAGCGTGGCTGGGAAATATACAGTAACGCTTGCAAACGCGCGGATTTCGAACCGGGATCAAGAAGACGGGCAACACTATGAGCCTTAGCAAAACCAAATCCAAACCGGACCGCGCGCCGCGTATCCTGTTTTACAGCCACGACACGTTCGGGCTGGGCCATCTTCGCCGGTCGCGGGCTTTGGCGGCTGCGATCACGCAGGCGGATCAAAGCGCGTCGGCACTGATCCTGACCGGCTCGCCTGTGGCCGGTCGGTTTACGTTTCCCCGCCGCGTCGATCACGTGCGCCTGCCCGGTGTGACCAAACGTGCTGACGGATCCTATGCTGCGCGCACAATCGGGATGGGCATCGAAGAAGTGACCGAATTGCGGTCGGGTCTGATTCAAACAGCAGTTCAGCAATTCGACCCCGATATTCTGATCGTCGACAAGGAACCGACAGGGTTCCGGGGGGAATTGCTTCCGACCCTGAAATACCTGCAACACAACTGCGGAACGAAACTGGTGCTTGGGTTGCGCGATGTTCTGGATGAACCCGAAGTGTTGGCCGCTGAATGGGCGCGCAAGGAAGCCATTGATGCGACCGAGCGGTTTTATCACGAAATCTGGGTTTACGGCTTGCAGTCGATTTATGACCCGACACAGGGGCTGCCCCTGAGCCCGGCGGCGCAGTCCCGCATTCACTGGACGGGGTATTTGCGCCGTGATCTAGGCCCAGTCGGCGGACCACCGGAACAACCCTATATCCTGATCACGCCCGGCGGTGGCGGCGATGGCAAGGCGATGGTCAACCTCGTTCTGTCTGCATACGAAAAAGATCCGGATCTGTCACCGCGCGCGGTTCTGGTCTACGGTCCCTTCCTGTCTGGCGAGTTGCGAGAGGATTTCGAAACGCGCGTCGCGGCTCTGAACGGTCGTGTCACTGCTGTTGGCTTCGAATCCCAAATCGAAACACTTTTTGCAGGCGCCAAAGGCGTCGTCTGCATGGGTGGCTACAACACGTTCTGCGAGGTTCTGTCCTTCGACAAACGCGCGGTCATCGTCCCGCGCACCACGCCCCGGCTGGAACAGTGGATTCGGGCTTCGCGTGCAGAAGGGTTGGGCCTCGTGCGGATGCTGGATGAAAACCGGGATGGCCTGACACCGGATTCGATGATCCGTGCCATTCGGGAACTGCCGCATCAATCCCTGCCGTCCCAAACCATCCAGAGCGGATTGCTGGACGGGCTGAACTATGTCACGGACCGCATCGAGAGCATGCTGACCTGGGAACAGGAACGAGCCACCGGATGACCTCAGATTCCCCTACTCTGGCGGTTGTGGTCAAAGGCTGGCCACGACTGTCTGAAACGTTCATCGCGCAGGAACTTGTCGCCTTGCAGGATGCCGGACATCATTTTGACATCTGGTCTTTGCGGCACCCGACCGACACGAAACGCCACCCTCTGCATGACCGTTTCACAGGGCAGGTCCGATACCTGCCCGAGTATCTTCATGACGAACCCAAACGGGTCTGGGCGGCACGGACCCTGGCCCAAACGCTTCCCGGTTACGACAGGGCCTATCGGATCTGGCGTCAGGACTTGAAGCGCGACCCGACACCCAATCGCATCCGCCGGTTTGGGCAAGCCTGTGTTCTGGCCGCTGAATTGCCTGCCCAGACGCAAGGGTTGTACGCTCATTTCATGCACACGCCGTCGTCCGTTACCCGTTACGCCGCCATCATGCGCGAATTGCCGTGGAGTTTTTCGGCTCATGCCAAGGATATCTGGACGTCGCCGGATTGGGAAAAACGTGAAAAGCTGAAAGCCGCATCCTACGGGGCCACGTTTGGCGCCACCTGTACAGCCATCGGAGCGGATCATCTGCGCAGCCTGGCCGATGACCCCAAGCGCGTGGATTTGATCTATCACGGGTTGGACCTGTCTCGCTTTCCTGAACCGCCAACGCAAAGGCTGCGTGCTGCGGGCGGTCCTTTTCACATGATTTCCGTCGGGCGTCTTGTCGAGAAAAAAGGCTTCGATCGTCTGGTCGCGGCTTTTGCATTGCTGCCCGATGACCTGGATTGGCACTGGACCCATATCGGTGGTGGCGCATTGGGTGATGCTTTGCGGGCGATGGCGAACACAGCCGGCATCGCGAACCGGATCACCTGGAAAGGGGCCTGCGACCAGCCGGAGGTCATCGAAGCGATGCGTGATGCCGACCTGTTCGTTCTGCCCAGCCGCATCGCGAAGGACGGAGACCGCGACGGGTTGCCGAATGTGTTGATGGAGGCCGCGTCTCAGCTGTTGCCAATCCTGTCGACTCCGATCTCGGCGATCCCCGAGTTTATTGAAACCGGAACGCATGGGGTTTTGTCCGATGACGACCCATCGGCGCTGGCAGAAGCCATTGAAGGTTTGGCAACCGATCCGCAGCAGGCCGCAAGAATGGCACGTGCAGCCTATGATCGCCTGCAAGCCGAGTTTCGGATGGCCCCCGGCATCGCACGGCTGTCTGAACGCCTCAATTCCATGTGCATGGAAAACGCGTAATGGCGCGGGTCGCGTTTTATGCCCCGATGAAATCTCCTGACAGCCCGAAACCTTCGGGCGACCGTGAAATGGCCAGGAACCTGATGCAGGCGCTGACCGCAGAGGGTGATACGGTCGATCTGGCGACCGACTTGCGCATTTATGACAAAAGCGGCGACGAAGACTTGCAACATGCCCTGAGACGCGCGGCAGAGGATGAAGCGAAACGACTTATCTCTGACATGCCTTCAGATACTAGTCTTTGGGTGACCTACCACAATTATTACAAGGCACCTGACCTGCTGGGCCCTCGGGTTTGCAAGGCGCACGGCATTCCCTATGTGCAACTGGAAAGCACCCGCGCATCCAGCCGGTTAAGCGGGCCGTGGGCTGAATTTGCCAAGGCGGCGCATCAGGCCTGCGATGCAGCAGATGTGATCTTTTATCACACGGCCAACGACCTGATCACTTTGGAGCGGGATCGTTTTGGCGATCAGGCTTTGGTCGAATTGCCTCCGTTCCTGCCAATGGCCGAATTGCCCCCCGCCGCCATCGGCGGTGAACCCATGCTGACCGTCGGCATGATGCGGTACGGGGACAAGCTGGCGTCCTATCAGATATTGTCCGAGGCCCTGGCGCATTTGACAGGAGACTGGCACCTCAATATCGCGGGAGACGGCCCGGCGCGCAGGCAGGTTGAGACCCTGATGGCACCATTCGGACATCGGGTGAGTTTTCTGGGTCAGCTTGACCGGGAAGAATTGCAACGCGTCTATCAACAGTCGTCTCTGCTTGCCTGGCCCGGAGTAAATGAGGCTTACGGGATGATTTACCTTGAGGCGCAGGCCGCGGGATTGCCTGTCGTCGCTCAGGATCGGCCCGGCGTACGCGATGTTCTGTCCCCCGCGGCCTATCCGTCTGTCGCAAGCGGTGCCAAGGGATTTGCGGATGGCATGCAAGCTCTTCTTTCGGATTCCATGCTGCGCCACTCTCTCGCCGCTGCAGCACGCGACTACGTGGCAGAGCGCCACCTGATGCCACAGGCGACCGAGCGTTTGTGGGCAACCCTCCGACCTCTGCTGAAGGACGTATCATGACCCGGCTTGCATTGCTCCGCCATGGGCACACCCATTGGAACCGCGCGGGACGGATCCAGGGGCGCAGCGACATACCGCTGGACGATGACGCCCGAGCCGAACTGGCAGGCTATGGATTGCCGCAGGACTGGGCCAAAGCTGACATCTGGTCCAGCCCCCTGCACCGCGCCAGTGAGACGGCGCAAATCGTGACTGGTCGCGACCCGAACACCTCGGACGCGTTGACGGAGATGAACTGGGGCGATTGGGAAGGTCTGCGCGGAGTTGACCTGATCGCGGACACATCCAGCGGGTATCGTCATATCGAGAGTTGGAGCTGGGATTTCCGCCCACCAAACGGGGAAAGCCCGGCCGAGGTTCGCGACAGGCTTCACCCGTGGCTGTCCGAGTTGCAGCGGGATACCGTCGCGGTCTGCCATATCGGAATCATGCGGGTCATTCTGGCCCAGGCTTGGGGGTGGAATTTTGAAGGCCCTGCCCCCTTTAAGATCAAACGCAATCGGCTGTATATCGTCGACATGAATACCATGACCGCCGACGCCGACCCCGTTCGCCTGATCAAACGCGAGGCCCCGCAATGAAGGTGATGATCATCGTCACGCACCTGTTGGGCACCGGGCATCTCAGCCGGGCGCTGACATTGGGGCGGGCATTTCGGGATGATGGCCAAGACGTCATGGTCGTGACGGGTGGCATGCCCGCGCCGCAATTGGATAGCACCGGCATGACCCTGTTCGGCTTGCCGCCTCTCAGGTCAGAAGGAACCAACTTCACCCGTTTGCTGACCGAAAGCGGTGAAGAGGCTGACGCGGCCTATTACGCCGCGCGTGAGGCAACCTTGGTGCAGGCGGTCAAAAGCTTCCAGCCGCATATCCTGATCACCGAGCTTTACCCCTTTGGCCGCCGATCACTCTCGGCCGAGTTCGATGCGGCCCTGAATGCGGCGAGCGCCTTGCCTGAGCGTCCCGTCATTCTCGCGTCGATCCGAGACATTCTGGCTCCGCCCTCCAAACCCGCCAAGGCGGAGCGCGCGGATGAAATCGTGTCTCGGTATTATGACGGCATTCTGGTTCATTCGACCGAAAGCGTTACGCCACTGTCGGTCAGTTGGCCGGTGTCGGACCGACTGGCCAAGCGACTTCACTACACTGGCTTTGTGGCGCCCGCATTGCCCCAACCTCACCCCGACGCGGCGGGTCAGAATGAAATCCTGGTCAGCACTGGCGGCGGATCTGTTGGGCAACCGATCTTTCGCGCGGCCATCGAGGCCGCCCGAAAGATGCCCGACAGGCGCTGGCGCCTGCTGGTCGGTGGAACGGATGCACGGGCGCGGATCGCTGAATTGTCCCGGCTGGCTGCAGGTGCTTCAGTTGTTCTGGAACCTGTGCGGCCGGATTTTCGCCAGATGCTGCCCCTTGCAGCGGCGTCGGTCAGCATGTGCGGCTACAACACTGCCATGGATATCCTTCAAAGTGGTACCGCCGCCGTGTTTGTACCTTTCGACGACGGCAAAGAGGTAGAACAAGGGCTGCGCGGGCAGAGCCTGTCCGATCTTCCTGCAATCGAAGTTCTGGAAAGCAGAGCGTTGAGCGGGGCGACATTGGCTCAGGCGGTGGAGCGTGTCGTGGCCGACGGTCCCCGTGTACAACAGGATTTCGGTTTTGACGGAGCCATCCAATCCGTTCACATCGCCAAGCGCCTACTGGAGCAGCGTACATGAACCCCGACTGGCGCCCACTTGATGTCGAGTTAAACCATTGGCGTGCCGAAAGCTTGCCCTTGCCTCTGTGGTGGCGCGATGATGATGCCATTGCGCCAACATCGCAATTGGACCGCCTTTCCGAGCTGGCTGAAAAACTGGGCCTGCCCGTGCATCTGGCCGTTATCCCACGTGACGCGACGCCTGCGCTGGCGGAATATGTTGCCGGGCGCGCGTCTCTTATTCCGGTCGTACACGGGTGGGCACATACAAACCATGCGCCCAGCGGTGAGAAGAAGGCCGAGTTTCGGCTCGACCGACCGCTGGAGGTGATGGTGACGGATGCCCAGGCCGGGATGGCGCGTCTTCGGTCCCTGTTTGGTGACAATATGCGACAGATGTTCGTGCCCCCCTGGAATCGCATTGCGCCCGAGATGGCCAAACAGTTGCCAAAGCTGGGATACCGCAGCCTGTCCACCGCAACGCCCCGCAAATCACGTCTGGCCGCACCGGGGCTTGAACAGATCAACACCCATCTTGATCCGATCGACTGGCGCGGGTCGCGTGGCTTGATCTCACCCGACGCCCTGATCGCACAGATTGTTGGATTTCTGCGAGACCGACGCGAAGGCCATTCAGACAACACCGAGCCCTTGGGTATATTGACCCATCATCTGGTTCATGATCAGGGCATCTGGGCCTTTACCGAGGCCCTGCTGAGCAAATTGCTGAGCGGGCCCGCCACAGCCTGGGTCGCGCCAAAGAACGAATGAGGACATCACCATGAGCCGATTGGATTCCATGCTGCGCCGACTGACGGCCCAACGCGACGGACTGAACTGGGCAGCCGAGCGGATCAGCGGTCAGCCGGGCGACGTGCTGGACATGGGGTTGGGCAATGGCCGCACCTATGACCACCTGCGTGAAATCCTGCCAGAGCGCCGAATCTGGGTGATGGACCGTGTCCTGCAATGCCATCCGGACAGCACCCCCCCTGCCGAGGATTTCCTGCAGGGTGAAGCCGAACCAATGCTGCACAGGCTGGCAGCCGGCGGGCATAGGATCGCGCTGGCGCATTACGACTTCGGACGCGGCATCAAGCACCAGGACGTAGCCGAAGCAGAGCGGCTCAGCCCGCTGATCGAGAAAGTCATGCAGCCCGGAGGGTTGTTGATTTCAGGTCAACCCCTGGTCGGCTTTGCCCAGATCCAGGGGCCCAAGACAATCGCCCCGGACCGTTACCTGTTTTACACGGCCTGATTACGCCACGCGTCGACCACGCACCCAGACCGAACTCGGGACGGGTACATCCGCGCGCATCCGGAAGCGAATTACATCGGCGCGGGCGTCGGTGCGCAGTTCACCCCGTTCCTCCAACCCTGCCGCCTGAGCCGGGGCCAGCGTTACCGTCTTCATCCCGCGTGCCATGTCGCCCCAGATCTCGCCCAGCCTAACCGCCGACAACAACAAGGCCGACGGCACATAATCCGAAGACAGGATGTCCAGATACCCAAGCCGGGCCAGCTCGCAGGCCGCAACATTGCCAGAATGCGATCCCCCACGGATTATGTTCGGCGCACCCATCATGATCTGAATGTCGTATTCGTGGCAGGCGCGTGCCGCTTCGACGGTCGTGGGGAACTCGGCCAGACGGATGCCGTGACCTGCGGACACCTTCACCTGATCTTCCGTCGTGTCGTCATGGCTGGCCAATACTGCTCCGAAACGGCAGGCAGCCTTGACAGCTTCGACCTCGTGCAGATCGCCATTGCGATTTCGAAGCCCTTTCAGTTGCGTCACATGCTGAAAGTACATGTCATCGTCCATGGCATATTTGGCTTTCAGATAGGTTTCCAGCTTGTTCATATCTCGAAACTGACGCTGTCCGGGTGTGTGATCCATTATGGACACAATGCCAACCCTGTCTTCTGGTCCAAATTCGTTCAGCTCTTCAACCAGAGTTTCCGAACACACCTCGGCCCGCAAGTGCAGAAAGTGGCTGATCTTAAGCGCATCCTGTTCGCGCAGATCCCACAACTCCTGCGACAGGCCGCGGGCGTATTTCCCGTACCGCCGCGCGCCCGACGGGATCGATCCAACCCGCATGGCGTCAAACACTGTCGTGATCCCGGTGCTGGCCAATTCCGCATCATGCGCAAGAATTGCAGCGGCATGGGGCCAGTTCACCTGTGGACGCGGTTGAATGTGACGCTCAAGGTTGTCCGTGTGCAACTCGACAAGCCCGGGGCTGACATAATCGCCTTCGCAATCGATCGCGCCTGCAGGAACCCTGTTTCCAGTGTCGATTTCAGCGATGGTCTCACCCACAATCCGGACACTTCCGGTTACGGTTTCATGCGGCAATACAAGCGTGGCATTGGCAAGGATCAAGTCTTCTGTCATCTGAACTTCACGCATTTTGAGGTCGAGGCAGGCCACGCAAAAGGAGGCCGATATGACATTTACGCGATACGCGATCTATTTTGCGCCACCGGCGGGCGCGGAATGGACGAAATTTGCAACCAGCTGGCTGGGTTGGGACATGGAAGCGGGAAAGCAGGTTGCGCATCCTATTGTTGAAGGCATCGATGTTGCCGCTGTCACGGAAGTACCGCGCAAGTACGGGCTGCACGCGACCCTGAAACCGCCCTTCAGACTGCGCAACGACAAAACGTTCGAAGCCCTGCACGAGACTTGCGGTTCGCTCGCCTCCCGCCAACCGCCTGTGTCGCTGGATGGCCTTGAGATCGCCCGGTTTGGCCGCTTTCTCGCTCTGCATCCATTGGGTGACACCCAGGCGCTGAATGCGCTTGCTGCTGCCTGTGTTCGGGAACTGGACAAATTTCGTGCGCCCACCTCCGAGGCCGAATTGACCCGCCGCCGCGCCGCCGGGTTGACCCCAGAGCAAGACGCCAACCTGGTTCAGTGGGGCTATCCTTTCGTACTGGACGCGTTCCGCTTTCACATCACGCTGAGCGGCAAGCTGGACAAACCAACCCTGAGAACAACTCAGGACGTGTTGCAAACCCATCTGGCCCCATTGCTGCCGCGGCCCTTCCAGATCACGGATCTGGCCCTGACGGGCGAGGCTGAGGACGGGCGGTTTCACCTGATCCATCGCTACGCGCTCTCCGGTTGAAGGTGCGACAGGATTTCGGCAACCGTATCTTCCATCGCACCGGAATTGTCGATGTCCATGACCCGGTTCAGACCGTTGGGCAAAGACGTTTGGGCCCGGTCCAGGCGCCGCGTCTGTTCTGCCTTGCCTTCCCGCCCCCGTGCGGACAGGCGTTTGACCAGAACCTCGGCCTCCGCTGTCAGGGAAATCACGATCAGATCACCGAACACCTCCTGCGCCTGAATCAACACCGTTCGTGACAGGTTGACCAGAACGGCCTCGGCCACCTGCCGCTGCTGTGTGATCGTCTTCGGCACACCGTAATACAGCCCATGCGCACGCCAGTTCAAAGCAAAAGCACCATCCCATTCCATCCGCTGAAATGTCTCGACCGAGACCCGGTCGAAGTCTTCGCCCTCTTCGCCCTCGGGGCGGGTAATCACCCGGCGCACACGCTGAAACCCCGACGCTCGCGCCACCAACGCGTTCATTACGCTGTCTTTTCCGACACCCGAAGGACCGACGACAGCTATGACGGGGGCAAGCGTCATGCCGCTATCCCCGGCGTGAATTCCGAGACATCGGCCTCTCGGTCACAAACCCGCTCACGTGCGTCGAAATCCTGAAAAATCCCGACAATCGTCATACCCTTGTTCTTTGCCTCTTCGATCAGGAACAAAACGGCTTCGCGGTTCTGCGCATCCAGACTCGCCGTTGGTTCATCCAACAGCATCGCCGGATACTCGTGCGCAAAGCCTCGTGCAATGCTCACCCGCTGCTTTTCGCCTCCCGAGAAGGTCGTCGCGCTGAGGATCCACAGGCGTTCGGGAATATTCAGCCGTTTCAACAACCCGGATACTTTGCCCAGCGCAACTTGTCTGTCACAGCCAGCGGCCAGCAGGGGTTCTGCCACATCGTCCAGCAACGGCACCCGAGGCACGACCCGCAGGAACTGGCTGACATGGTCCAACGTGTCACGACGCAGAGAAAGGGTCTGGCGCAGCTTTGCCTCGGGGATGCGATGGCGGGTCTGGATGACGGTTGCCTTTTCCGTTTCTTCGGTGGCGGCGGCCCCCGCCGTGTTCTCAAAGAACTTGCGGATGGACACGGCGTTGGTCCTGCCGTCTGCGCCCTGATCGATCACCTTGAGCGTATCCTCGGGCGTGAGTGTCGCGGCTGAAACCTGTACGCCCCCGGCACCCCAGCCATAGGGCATCGGCATCTCGCGACTGGCAAACGGTACCTGACACCCCGGCATGGCCAGGCCTTTGAGGATCGCCCGCCGGATCATCCGCTTGGTTTGTTCGACCAGATAGGCGAAAGTGTATGCGCTCATAAGCAGCCTCTTTCGATGAGGGCATGTTCCAACGCGTGCGGCGAGGTGAAGTGGATCCCATCCATGCCAACCGCACGCGCTCCTTCGACATTGTGCAGCCCGTCATCGATGAAAATGCAGTTCTCAGGTGAAAGCCCGGCCCGCTTGCACAACAAATGGAAAATCTCTGGCCGGGGCTTCAACAGCTTCTCCTGCCCCGACACGACGGTAACGCCAAACACGTCGCCCAATTCGGGGTGTGCCCCAACGCCGACAGGCCAGGTTTCCGCTGACCAATTGGTGATCGCGTGAACCGGCAGGCCTTTCTCTTTCAGGCGGTAAAGCAGGCGCCAGCTTCCCTTGATCTTGTGTGGAACGGTTCTGGCATAACGCTCAACATAAACACTGAGGCGCTGCCGATCTTCCGCATTCTCCAGTTCAGCGGCCAGATCAGCGAACATCTCGCCCCCGTCGGCCCGCAGGTTGCGTTCGGGGAAATCGATGCGCGTCAGGAACTCTGCCACCGCCTCGCGGCTACCCATCTCGTCCAGCCATGCCAAATGCGGATCCCATTTGACCAGCACGTTTCCGATATCAAAAACGACGGTTTTCATTCTAGGGCCTCCTTCGAGGTGCGCTCATCGGCCTTTCGGCGCAGTTTGTGGACCAGTTCCAGCTCGGACTGGAAATCGACGTAATGCTGTAGCTTGGTTTGTTCTTGGAATACACCAAACGTGGCAATGTTGCGCGGTAAGCGCGGACGAGGAAGATCGCCTCGGTCAGATCGCCACGTGCCTGTTTGATCTCCAGCACAGCAAGGTTGGGATCGTACAAGGACCCTTCTGCCATCGCCCGATTCACCGCAAGGCTCAACTGTTCACGGATCTGTGCCAGGCTCAGTTCCGCCAGATCCGTCGCGCCACGGCGTTCTTCGGACAACCACGCATGGGCATTCTCGATGGTTTCTTCACGCCCTTTTACAGCAACATACATGGCTTAACCCTCCGACCTGATCTGCGTGCTACGCGGTAGGGCCGCGACCGCCTCACCGCAGGTTAAAAAGAAATCACACCTCAACGGATAGAGCAGCGCATTACCCTGAAGCGTCGCAGCATCCGGCAGAGAAAGCTGCGCAGTGTCCCGAATCCCCGGGCCGCTCAGAACCGCACCGTTCTGCTCCAGCCGCTTGCGTTCCACAATAAGCGTCGCGGAATGATCCGAACACTCCAGCGTTCCGATACGGTAGGCATCGAGCGGCCCCAATACATCCCACGTGCCAAGGGCAAAATCAGCCTTTTCCGCCGCCACCATCCGTGCACCCGTGTGAAAGGTCAGCCATTCGCCCACCGCGTCGGTGTCGGCTTCGCCCGCCAGATGAACGTTTGTCTCAGCGTCGCAAAGCGTCAGGATCAGCGTGCCAGCCGCTACGGACAAGGGCGCAGGTGGTTCACAGCCAGCCAGAGCGCGGATTGCATGTGCCACATCGACAGGAGCGTTTCGAGAGCCCCCTGAAAACCGCATTTGAACAGACATCAGTCTTCCCCCCGAACCTGCGTAAAAAACTCAACCTTGGTGGCCGCTGCCTCTGCGGCGCGCGCGGTTTTGTGCGCCTGCATTTGCTGTCGCAACGGGTCGCGCAACCGTGCCTGCAAGTCTCCAGCAGTTGCTGTCTGCACCGTCGCGTCAATCAACGCCGCAGCTTCTGCCTTGGATTTCGACCTGCCCTGAACATATCCGTGATAGACCGTACCATCCTGCAACACGACCGAGCAGCGCGTAACGGTCATTTCACCCAGGCTGAACAGAGCGCCGGAACCTCCGGTGCGGCCACGCACCATGACACCCCCCACCTCGGGTCCGCGCAGCCATTCGAAAATCGGGCAGTCCTGAATGTCGCCCCATAGTGTCATCAGGGTGGCGTCTGGCGCGCGCGCCAGCAGGCCCACCCATTCCTTCCGTGCCTTGATCTCGATTTCCGTCTGGTTTGTCATCAAAGCCTCTTGGCCAAGGTGTCTACCAGAAACACACAACTAGACAAATTTTGACCACCAGGTTGCCGAAACGCAATCTGGGACGGTAATCCCCCCGAAAATTAGGGGTGTCTGAAAGTAGAGTTTTCTCGAATGATGAAAGAGGAGATTCTGATGAAGAAATCGCAGTTCGGCGACGCGCAGATGCGGATTTTACGCGTCTCTTTCCGGATACGCCCGGGTGCTGTCCACAATGTCAAGGCGATCCGGAAAACCGATAGCGCGATGGATTTCGTCCATTGGGAAAAGCTTGAACCTGGCCGCATGCGGCGAAGAACGATTGAGCGCCCCGCGCAGGACGTTCGAGACCACGACAACTCGCGCCCGCAATCCTTGCCAACCGGCTGCTACAGGTGCCGTTCAACGGATGCGTTGCACCGCGGTGAAAGTTTTGTGCCGACACAGCGTTCGCGGGGGCTATCCATCCCACCGCCCCACGGGTATACGCATCCGCGACTCTTCAGCTGATACGAGGCCACCATGAGCTTTGACCGTACCATCAAGATCGCGCCGTCTATCCTGTCCGCCGACTTCGCCAATTTCGGACAGGAAATTCAGGCCATCGAAGCACAGGGCGCAGACTGGGTTCATGTGGACGTGATGGACGGCCATTTCGTTCCAAACCTGACCTTTGGCCCTCCAGCCGTGAAAGCTTTTCGCCCGCATGTGAAGACCGTCATGGATGTGCACCTGATGATCACGCCGGTTGATCCCTACATCCAGGCCTATGCCGATGCTGGCGCCGACATCCTGACCGCCCATGTCGAGGCTGGCCCCCACACCCATCGCACCTTGCAAGCCATTCGCGCCGCAGGAATGAAAGCTGGCGTCGCCCTGAACCCCGGCACGCCCGCCGAGACAGTTGAACACCTATTGGAACTGGCAGACCTGGTTTGCGTCATGACAGTGAACCCGGGCTTTGGCGGCCAGAAGTTCATCGACATGATCGACAAAGTCCGCAAGCTGCGTCAAATGATCGGAGACCGCCCGATCCATATCGAGATCGATGGCGGGGTCGACCCACTGACCGCCCCTCTGGTTGCCGCGGCAGGTGCTGATGTTCTGGTGGCAGGGTCAGCGGTGTTCAAGGGTGGGTCGGTGACCAATCCCGAAGTCTATGGCGAGAATATTAATGCGGTACGGGCTGCGGCTGAATCTGCTCAGCAGTGAAGCTTGTAGGCCAAAACGCGCAAGCCTATCCGGTCTGAATAAACAAGCGCACATGGCCAATCACGTTCGAAACCGACAAGGAGGGAACACCCTACTCTGGTGTTCCAGGTGAGAGCTCAAGCGACTTGCACGGATGTGAGAGGTTTGGTCAAGAAGGAACAGTATACTGTCGCAATGGCGGCTTTGAGCCCGAAGGAGCCGTTTAGAGCTGAGTCGATTGCGGGACGAAACGTCTAACCAAACCACCAAAATGCAGTCACGATATAGGAAGATTACAGCTACGAAGTTCGGTCATTGTAGATGAAAAGTTAGCGTTTTCAGAAGACAATTGCAGTCCAAAGTGAGTAGTCCGAACAGTATCGACCGGGAACTTTCCTGTCTTAGACGAACTTGCGTCCACTCGAAAAACGGAGTTGCCCAACGCTGACGTTTTGGATGAAATCTCGAACTCTTCGCCATCAGCGTTTCGATATGTATAGGTGCATTTTCCTGCAACACCGAAACAACTGTGAGGCTCAAAGCTCTCCCATTTATTCCCGGCCCAAACTCTACGCGTCATCAGCCCACTTTCGTTATAGTCAGTGGTGCTTATTCTTTCGCGCGAACCGACTTTATTGCGAGTAACGACCCTAAAAGCGCCATTCCGCTTACCAACGAAAGTGCTCACCCATTCGTTTCCATTAGAGTATTTCTCAGTCCAACTACATCCCTTGGGCATCTCCCAGAATCGTATTTCACCTGCTCTGATGCTTGTCCCTGTAGCGAAAAGTGCAAATATTGCAGTCAAGGTCGTGACTACAATGGGGGCAACCGTCACGATTGAATTCATTTGTTTCATCCCTATTTGCGGACTCATCTCTCAGACAGCACGGCAATCATGCCGACACATGCAACGCAGTGCAACGAAAGCAGTCTTAGCCAGTTGCCGCTTCGTCCCGCTAAGCGGTAGATCAAAAAAGGCCGCCCCTTTGTGGAGCGGCCTTCTTCAATTCAACGGTGTGGGCTCTCATTGCTCTTTCTGAGCAACTGCCGCCCACAAGTCGGCAAAGCCGCCTTACTCTACGATCTTCGACACAACGCCGGCGCCGACCGTGCGGCCGCCTTCGCGGATGGCGAAGCGCAGGCCC